>JALFXV010000075.1 GCA_022786545.1 Selenomonadaceae bacterium | reverse complement strand
TTCATCTGCAACAGATTTTATAAGCTCCTTCAGTCTTAAATCCACACCATTAATTAATACTTTTCTACGATATTTAGGGCACCAAACAACATGGTATTTGCATGAATATACGATATTCTTATTGGATTTATATATTGTTTTACTCATGCTTATATAATAACATAAAGTTATATATATTTCAATTATATAATTTGTCCACCTTCAATTGCTTACGCAAATTCGGTGGACGTGCCTTATATCCCCATGCCTAAAGGCAGGGGCTTTACGGCACATTTGGTAAAGAGTATCTAGCAATGGATACTCTTTTTTTATATTATAGATATTAATATAGATATATATATTAATATTAATTTATATATTAATATATAAGTTAATGCAGTAAAAATACTTTAAAAAATTCTTTACATAATGCCTAAAATGTAATATAATCACCTATAACAGAACAAAAGGGGTGAGATGGTATGTATGCTTGTACCAAGGGGGCTACGACCCTGGGGGTGGATGGAGTGATTATTGATGTGGAGGTGGATGTGTCCAACGGGCTGCCCTGCTTCGAGATGGTGGGGATGCCGGATGCAATGGTGCGGGAGGCAAAGGAGAGGGTGCGGATTGCCATCCGCAATTCCGGCATCAGGCTGCAGCAGGACAAGGTGACGGTCAATCTGGCTCCGGCAGGTATGCGGAAGGACAGTGCCGGGCTGGATTTGCCTATTGCCGTGGCACTTCTGGCTGCCTACGGGGTGATTCCCACGGAGGGGCTGGACAGGTATCTGTTTATCAGCGAGCTGTCCCTGGAGGGGGAGTGCCGCCGGGTAAGCGGTGTGCTGCCTATGGCCATCAAGGCCCAGGAAAGCGGCTTGCAGTCAGTGGTGGTGGCAAAGGGCAATATCAATGAGGCCCTGCTGGTGGATGGTATAGCGGTGTACGGCATTGAGCATTTGTCGGAACTGGTGGAATTTCTCAGCGGCAGGGGAGAGCTGCTGCCTGCGGTCAAGGCACCAGTGGCCGAGGAAGGGGAGATGCTGCAGGACGATTTCTGCGATGTGCAGGGGCAGTTCCTGGCCAAGCGTGCCTTTGAGATTGCGGCTGCTGGCGGTCACAACATCGTCCTGTCCGGCAGCCCCGGGGCTGGCAAGACCATGCTGGCCAGGCGGATGGGCTCCATCCTGCCGGACATGACCAGGAAGGAAGCTTTGGAAGTCACGAAGATTTACAGTATTGCCGGGCTTCTGAAAAACAACAGCGGGCTGATTACCCGGCGTCCCTTCAGGAGCCCGCATCACACTGTATCCCCCGCTGCCATGATCGGGGGCGGCAGCATCCCCAAGCCGGGGGAAGTGACGCTCAGCCACAACGGGGTGCTGTTCCTTGATGAGCTACCGGAGTTTGGCAAGAGCGCCCTGGAATGTTTGCGCCAGCCTTTGGAAGATGGCTTTGTCAGCGTGTCCAGGGTAAATGCCACCCTGAGCTTTCCCTCCCGCATCATGCTGATAGCCGCCCTCAATCCCTGTCCCTGCGGCTATTATGGGGACAGCGAGATTCCCTGCGAGTGCAGCGTGCCCCAGATCAAGAAGTACACCCGGAAGCTGTCGGGCCCTCTTCTGGACAGGTTTGATATTCAGATTCGGGTGCCCCGGGTGTCCTATCAGGAGATAACCTCGGAGGTCAGGGCGGAAAAATCCTCCGTCATCCGCCAGCGGGTGGTGGCCGCCAGGAAAATCCAGCTGGCCCGGTTCCGGGAGCTGGATATTGTCTGTAATGCCCAGATGAATCACGGGGTACTGAAAAAGTATTGCCGCCTGACGGAGGAGGCCCAGGAACTGATGGAAACGGCGTTTCAGGAAAGGAACCTGTCCGCCCGTTCCTATGACCGCATTGTGAAGGTGGCCCAGACAGTGGCGGATTTGTCCAGCAGCGATGTGATAAGCGAGATACATATCGGCGAGGCCTTGCAGCTGCGGGGGGAAATCCTGCCGGGAAATAATTTTTGAGGAAGGAGGCAAAAATTTGCCTCTTTTTTTGCTGGGGAATTTGTTAAATCAAACATCTTATTGTATAATCCCATCTTTAACAGTTGTTTAACTAAAAAATGTCTCGCAAGCCAGTATTTATGAGGCTTGCGAGACATTTTTGCTCCGTAAAGAATTATAGTATTTTTATCTTCCTTTACTTTTTTTCTGGATATTCCTCATTTCTTGCTTTGTCATAAACTGAAATTTGTACTTTCTTAGCTTCGTTTTCAGCCTTATACCTCATTGTTTCCAGCTTTGCTTCTGCACGTGCCCAAGCCATAACGTCATCACGCGTAGGACCATGTTCTTTGATAAGTTCCTTGAGAGTACCAAGTTTTCATATATTAACGGAAGTGCTGACTCCCTTGTCATTTATGAAACTTTTGGCGATGTAAAAAGACTCGGAATTTTTGGATTTTGATGTAGTGACTTTCATGCCAATCGCCTCCTCGTCTTATTGTATCATATAATACTATAAAATACTATATATTAAAACGAAAAATTTAACAGTGAGACTCTAATATTTACAAGGGTTGAGAGGGATTTTTTTCGTTTTGAAGTGTCAAACTCCTGTGTTTTTTTGCCGTGGCTTTTTATATAAGGTGCCACGGTTTATTTTTTTGCTTTTTGCACATATCTTTGATATAATATATTGTATTTGAATTTTACGGATAAAGGAGGCTGCGGTCATGTCAGCTACATATTCTTTGGATGATTTGAAGCAGAAGCTGCAGAATAGCCCATATAAGTGTACCTACCAGCGCAAGGTAGTGCTGGAGGTTTTTTTCAATAATCCAGGCAGGCATCTCAGTGCAGAGGAAGTGCACGATATTTTGAAGCAGGAGTCTGCTGATATAGGACTGGCTACTGTGTACAGGGCCCTGGAACTTTTGTGCAGCAAGGAGATAGGCATCCTGCAGAAGATTGACTTTGGTGATGGCTGCTCCCGCTATGAGCTGAACCTGACGGAGCCCAATTCCCATCAGCACCATCACATGATTTGCACAAATTGCAAGAAGGTAATCGAGTTTTCCGAGGATATGCTGGATGATTTGGAAGCGGATATTATGAAGAAGTGCGGCTTCAAGGTAACTGACCATCAGGTTAAGTTCTTTGGGCTGTGTGAGGAGTGCCGGAACGAAATTGCGAATTAAGGAATTTTTGCTTAACAGCCAGCATCAGGTGGTCTGCAAGGTGGTGCGGGAGGTATTGAACCTCTTTAAAATGGAGCTGCCGGTGCCGGTGGAAAAGCTGCCCTACAGAAAAAGCCCTGAGAAGCAGGCGGAGCTTATTAGTGATGCCGCATATGATATTTTGGAACTGAAAATCGAGAATTTCACGGAAGGGGTGCCGGGTGAGACTACCTCGCCCCTGACGGAGCGTCCGGGAGAATTGCCGGTGGTGCGGACTGTGGTGCATTATACTGCCGCGGATGGCAGCAGCCACGGCATGGAGCGCACCGATAGGGGCCGGGGCAGCGAGCGGTTTGAGGCAGGAAAGCACCGGCTGATTAAGCTGAACCTTTACCACCTGCTGCGGCAGGAATTTGGCTTTCCCGAGGCGCCCTGGGGCATCCTTCACGGCGTGCGGCCTACGAAGATAGTCCACCGCCTGTTAAATGACGGCCTGAGCCGTGATGAGGTGGTGGGAAGGCTCAGGTCGGACTATGCTGCAAGCCGGGAGAAGGCCGTAACCATTACGGATATGGCCATCCGCCAGCGGCCTTTTCTGGCCAGGTCCGACAGGCAGGCTGTCAGCATCTACGTGGGCATACCCTTCTGCCTGACCAGGTGCCTGTACTGCTCCTTTCCGGCCAACATCCTGCCGGGTCAGAAGGGCATAGAGCAGTTCATGGCGGCTTTCCGCAAGGATTTGCTGGCAGCGAAGGATTTGGTGCAGGGCTATGGCTTCAAGGTGCAGTCCGTATATGTGGGGGGAGGCACCCCTACCAGCCTGCCGGATGCTTATTTTGCCGAAATGCTGCAGCTAGTGAAGGCCAGCTTCTGCTGTGAGCATACGGTGGAGTTTACGGTGGAGGCAGGGCGGCCTGACAGCATGTCCGAGGCAAAGCTGGCTGCCATGCAGCAGTGCGGCGTCACCCGTGTCAGCTGCAATCCCCAGACCATGCAGCAGCGCACCTTGAAGCGCATCGGCAGGAACCATACTGTGGAGTCGGTGTCTGAGATGTTTCATAGCCTCCGCCGGGCGGGGATTCCGGAAATCAACATGGATTTGATTATCGGCCTGCCGGGAGAAGGGGTGGAGGATGTCAGGGATACTATGGAGAAGATTACCGCCCTGGCACCTGATGATATCACCCTTCATTCTTTGGCGCTGAAGCGGGGCTCCAGGCTGAAGATGAATCTGGCTGATTATGAGCTGCCGGATGACGATACCTGCCGGGAGATGTTTGCGGTGGCGATGGATTATGTGACGAAGGCCGGGCTGAAGCCATATTATCTCTATCGCCAGGGCTATATGAGCGGCCAGATGGAAAATGTGGGCTGCAGCCGTGACGGGGCGGAGAGCATGTACAATATCCAGATTATGGAGGAACAGCAGACCATCCTGGGCATCGGGGGTGCTGCCACCACCAAGGTGGTGGATTTTCGGGAGAACCGGCTGAAATCCGTCTTTAATGCCAAGGATTTGGCGACTTATGAGCGGGATATTGATGTATATATCGAAAAGCGCAGGGCGCTGCTGGAGGAAATCTACGGCAGGCCGCAGTCATGGATACAGCCCTGAAGGGGCGCCATGTGTGCCAAACGGCTGTGTATAGCAGATAAATGGCAGATAAATGCTAAAAATAGTATGCTGCGAGATATTTGATTTTTTTGAGATAGAGGAGGACAATGAGGAATGTTGACAAATGCACCTCGTGGAACGAAGGATATACTGCCTGACTCAGTGGGCGACTGGAATTATGTGGAGGGGGAAATCCGTGAGCTGTGCCGCCGCTTCGGCTACAGCGAAATCAGGACCCCGATTTTTGAGCATACGGAGCTTTTCCAGCGGGGCATCGGCGAGGGTACCGATGTGGTGGACAAGGAAATGTACACCTTCACCGACCGGGGGGACAGGAGCATTACCCTGCGGCCTGAGAATACGGCTTCCGCTGTCAGGGCCTATCTGCAGAACAAGCTTTATGCTGAGTCCAATCTGGTAAAGCTGTTCTACATCGGCTCCATGTTCCGCTATGACCGCCCTCAGGCAGGGCGCATGCGGGAGTTCCACCAGTTTGGGGTGGAGGCGCTGGGAGAGGCCAATCCTGCTGTTGATGCAGAGGTAATCCTGCTGGCCATGAGCCTGCTGGAGGGCCTGGGGCTGAAGGATTTGGAGCTTTCCATCAATTCCGTAGGCTGTCCTAAGTGCCGCAGCAAATACCGCACCATGCTGCAGGACTTCTTCCGGGACAAGCTGGAGGATTTGTGCGAGGACTGCCGTAGCCGCTTTGACAGAAGCCCCTTGCGCATCCTGGACTGCAAGAAGGACAGCGACAAGCCATACATGGCAGATGCACCTAAGATTACCGACTGCCTCTGCCAGGAGTGCAGCGACCATTTTGCAAAGCTGCAGGAGCATCTCTCCAGCACCGGCATCAGCTTCCAGCATGACCCTCGTCTGGTGCGTGGCCTGGACTACTATACCAAGACCGCCTTTGAAATCAAGTATCCGCCGCTGGGTGCTCAGAGTGCCGTGGCCGGGGGTGGCCGCTATGATGGCCTGATTGAGGAAATGGGGGGCAATCCTACCCCTGCCGTAGGCTTTGCTACCGGCCTTGAGCGTCTCCTGCTGGCACTGGAGAGCCAGAATCTGCTGCCGGAGAAGAGCCGCAGCGTGGATGCCTATGTGGTGGCGCTGGGGGAGGCTGCCCAGTCTGAGGGCTTCAAGCTTTTGAACAGCCTGCGCAGGGAGGGCCTGTCTGCGGCGATGGATTTTGCCGGCCGCAGCATGAAGGCCCAGATGAAGCAGGCCAACAAGCTGGGAGCACGTTATGCCCTGATTCTCGGTGATGATGAGATTGCTGAAGGAGTGGTTATGCTCCGCAGCATGTCTGACAGCCAGCAGGAAAAAGTGGCTCTTGACCAGGTTATTGGGAAAATTAAGGCGTAACATTGGGCAAAATCATTGTCAGCTTTTGGCGAGTTTGTTATAATGACAGTTGCGAAAAAAATATTCGATTATTGGATGATAATTAGATTTTATGAGGTGAGAGGTTTAGATGGATACTTTAGAAGGTTTGAAGCGTTCCCATCACTGCGGCGAGCTGCGTGCTGACAGCGTAGGCAGCGAGGTTGTTCTTTGTGGCTGGGTTTCCCGCCGCCGGGACCACGGCGGTCTGATTTTTGTTGATTTGCGTGACCGCTCCGGCTTGGTGCAGGTGGTAATTGACGAGGCTGCCATCGGCGAGGAGGCTTTCCACAAGGCTGAGACTATCCGCAACGAGTTCGTTGTGGCTGTCCGGGGCAGCGTCCGTGCCCGTTCAGAGGAGACCGTAAATCCTAACATGGCTACCGGCATGATTGAGGTGGTAGTAGAGGAGCTGCGCATCCTCAACAAGGCAAAGACCCCTCCATTCTACATTCAGGATGGCATAGAGGTGGATGAGATGCTGCGCCTGAAGTACCGCTATCTTGATTTGCGCCGCCCTGAGATGCAGAAGAATCTCATGCTGCGCCACCGCGTAACCAAGATTATGCGTGACTACTTTGACAGGAACGGCTTTTTGGAGATTGAGACTCCTATGCTCTGCAAGTCCACCCCTGAGGGTGCCCGTGACTTTTTGGTGCCTAGCCGCCTGAATCCGGGTGAGTTCTACGCATTGCCGCAGTCCCCGCAGATTTACAAGCAGATTCTGATGCTCTCCGGCATGGAGAAGTATTTCCAGATTGTGCGCTGCTTCCGGGACGAGGATTTGCGCGCTGACCGCCAGCCTGAGTTTACCCAGCTGGATATCGAGATGTCCTTCATCGACCAGGAGACCATCCTGACCATGATGGAAGGCATGATGGGTGAGATTTTTGACAAGGCCCTTAATAGGAAAATCCCCGAGAAGTTCCTGCGCATGACCTGGGACGAGGCTATGGAGCGCTATGGCTCCGACAAGCCTGACCTGCGCTTCGGCATGGAGCTGATGGATATTTCCGAGCATGTGAAGGGTTCTGACTTCAAGGTGTTCAAGTCCGTGCTGGAAAATGGCGGACAGGTAAAAGTCATCAACGTGGAGGGCTATGCCAACATTCCGCGCCGTGAGCTGGATGGCCTGGTGCAGTATGTGCAGGGCTACGGTGCCAAGGGCCTGGCCTGGATTCAGTACACCGAGGAAGGCATCAAGTCCCCATTCAAGAAGTTCTATTCTGATGAGACCTTTGAGAACATCAAGCAGGCTACCGGCGCCAAGACCGGCGATTTGCTACTGGTTATTGCTGACAAGCCGCTGGTGGTGGCTCAGGCCCTGGGCGAGCTGCGCCTGGAGATGGCACGCCGCCGCGGCCTGATTGACCCGGACAAGCTCAGCTTCCTGTGGGTTGTTGATTTCCCTATGTTCGAGTACAGCGAGGAGGACAAGCGCTGGAAGGCTATGCACCATCCGTTCACGGCGCCTCGTGACGAGGATGTGCAGTATCTTATCTCCGACCCGGGCCGCGTCAAGGCTATTGCCTACGATATGGTGCTGAACGGCGTGGAGATTGGCGGCGGTTCCCTGCGTATCTATCAGAACGATATCCAGGAGAAGGTGTTTGAGGCTATCGGCCTGACTGCCGAGGCTGCCCATAGCAAGTTCGGCTTCATGCTGGATGCCTTCAAGTACGGTGCTCCGCCTCATGGTGGCCTGGCCTTCGGCCTTGACCGCCTGATTATGCTGATGGCCAAGAGGAAGTCCATCCGTGACGTTATTGCCTTCCCTAAGACCCAGAGCGCTTCTGATGTTATGTCCCAGGCGCCTTCCGAGGTGGATGAGAAGCAGCTGAAGGAGCTGTCCATCCGCACTCATGTAAAGAAAAAGGTCAAGGAAGACAAGGAGTAAGGGGCGGTATTCAGCCTGCCGTTTCCGTCTTCAGCCATAAGTTTTAGCTATAAGTTTTCCCATAGATTTTAGTTGCAGATAATGCCCTGCCGGAATTTTGTGTTCCGGCAGGGTATTTTTGCTAAAATGCTATCTCCATGAGGCATATTTATGATATAATTATATATAATTATTATATGTAAAAGGATTGATTGTATGGATGCTCATACTTCTGTAGTCAGCATCACCTGTATGCTGCTGCTGACCATGCTGGTTCAGGCCTATACATCCGACTCTATTGATGAAAGGCTGCGCAGGGCATTTCTGCACGGCTTTTGCATTATCCTTTTCTGCGCGGTGCTGGATTGGACGCGGGTTGAGCTGAACGGCTCCCAGCTGGTGCCTGCCTGGCTGCATGGTGCTGTCGTCAGCCTGGAATACACCCTGGCCCCGGTGGCGGTGCTGCTTCTGATTGGCGTCATGGGGGCCATTGAGCGCAACAGGTTTTTGGTGCCGCTGCTGGTTTTCAACGGGCTGCTGCAGTTTACTAGCAGCTTTACGGAGTGGATTTTTTATATTGATGCCGCCAATAATTTTGTCAGGGGCGACTGGTTCCGGGTATATGTGCTGATTTATTCCATCGGCATTTTCGTCATGTACCGGGAAGTGTACAGGTGCAGCTGGATATACCAGAACAGGAATGGCTGGATGCTTTTGATGAGCATCGTCTCCCTGACCATCGGGGTAGGGGAGAATGAGTTCGGGGGCGAGTGCCACACCACGTTCCTGGCCGTGTCCATAGCTGCCACCATGTTTTATGTGTACTTTATGGATATCGGCATCCAGACGGATTCCATGACCAAGCTTCTGAACCGCCGCTGCTATGACAGCCATTTGAAAAAGATTGCTTACCCTACGGCTGTAGTGATATTTGATGTGGATAAATTCAAGTACATCAATGACACCTATGGTCATGAAAAGGGGGATATGGTGCTGCAGTACGTGGCAAAATGCCTGCGCAAAACCTTTGGCGGGCTGGGTTATCTCTACCGGCTGGGGGGCGATGAGTTCTGCCTGATTTTGCGCAAGGGCTATCTGGAAAAGGTGGATTTTGGGCAGCTGCGCCGGGAGCTGGACAGGAACCTGGAGACCTACAGGCGGCGGGAGCCGCTGATGCCTGCCGTGTCTATGGGGCATGCCGTATATGATGGCGGCTTGTCTGTGCAGCATGTGGTCAAGCAGGCCGACAAGCAGATGTATATTGACAAGAAGGGCAGAAGCAGGACCTAGGGGATTTGCTGCATTATATATAAATATATATTTATATATAAATATATAACGAATATTTTTTCTGTTTTTTAACAAAAAAGCTGGTCAGACGGGCGATTTTTTGGTATGATAGGTACAGAAATTTTGTTGAGGCAGCGGCAGCCGCCTGCCGGAGGGCAGGTGCTGCTGCCGGGCTGTACCTGATGGAGGGATTGTGCAAATGAACAAGGTTATTTTGAAGGGGCGTTTGGCCCGTGATGTAGATTTGCGTACTACGACAAGCGGCAAGTCCGTGGCTCAAGCCACTATTGCGGTGGACCGCTGGGGCAAGGACCAGCCGGCGGATTTTATTCCGCTGGTTATCTGGGGGCAGCAGGCGGAGACTTTTGCCAGGTATCTGTTCAAGGGCCGGGAGGTGCTGGTAGAAGGGCGCATGCAGGTGCGCAGCTATGATGACAAGACCGGCAGCAAGCGCTACGTGACAGAGGTCATTGTGGAGAATTTTGAGTTCTGCGGCAGCAAGAGTGATGCAGGTAATGCTCCTGCCGGGGGCGGCGGTTTTGACGGCGGCAGCGGCTTTGGTGCTCCTGCAGGCGGCAGCGGGGCACCGGCAGGCGGTTCCGGCTTCAGCACCGGTGAGGGCTTCGGCCAGCCGGTAGATGGGGATATTCCGTTCTGATTACCGGCTGCCGGATATTGTTCATGGGTTTTGACTGCTGGCGGATGGGCATTTGCCTGTCCGTCAGCAGTTTTTTTGTAAGGAAATTGAAAATTTTTCCTAAAATTTGCTCAGTATGGCAGGATTATTCCCGTGCACAGCGAAATATATCCTATGGGGAACTGTGGAAACTTATGGCAGCTCCGCTGGGCGGCTGAATTGATTTGGGGGATATAAGGCGGACAGCCTTATTGGCTAAAGTTATTGGCTAAAGAATTTGATTTTTGGGGGGATATTGATGGGCAATCTGGTTTTGCGGGGGAAGTCACTGCGGGCGAGGATATCACTGGTCATTTTAGGCTGCATTGTTTTTGCCGTGCTGCTGGTGGGAGGCATTTCCATTTATTATTCACTGGATGCCTCGGAGGAAAATGCCAGGCAGGAAATCCTGCTGGCCAGCCAGGTGAGGGCAGGTGAGCTGGAAAAGACCCTGGCGTGCATCGAGACGGGGGTAAATACCCTGGCGGCTGCGGCCAATGACGAGGTAAAGGATACAGGCCGCTTCAAGACGGACAAGGAGTATGTGGAGCAGTGTGCGGCAAACCTCAGGCAGGTGGGATTGAACTGCGGCAGGAACGTGGAAGGGGCCATGTCCTACTATGTGCGCTTTAATCCTGACTACAGCTATCCCACCTCGGGGCTTTTCGGTGTCAGGAACAGTCAGAATGAGCCCTTCCAGGTAGTGCCCTGCACTGACATCAGCATGTACGACAAGGATGACCTGGAGCACGTGGGCTGGTATTATATCCCTGTCAACCGGGGCAAGCCTACCTGGATGAATCCCTATATGAATGCCAACATCAATGTGTACATGATTTCCTATGTGGTGCCGCTATTCCTGCCGGATGGCACTTCTGCAGGCATCGCGGGCATGGATGTGGATTTTACCGGCATCCAGCAGCAGATAGCCGGGGCAAGGCTCTATGAAACCGGCTATGCCATGCTGGTGAACAGCGAAAACCAGATTCTGGCAAGCAGGGAAGGGGATAAGGCAGCCGACCTGAAGAGCATCAGCGAGGATTTGCATGCTTATGTAGGCAGTGAGAGCCCTCAGGGGATAATCACCTATCAGCAAGCGGGGGAGGATTATGTGGCCGGGTACTCCGTCCTGGCCAACGGCATGAAGTATGTGGTGGCCGTGCCCAAGGCAGAGGTGGACAGTGCCTCCCGTTCCCTGGTGCTGATGATTGCCCTGGGCATGCTGCTGGCCCTTCTGGCAGGGGCGGTATGCGGCAGTGTCCTCAGCGGACGGCTCCTGAAGCCCCTGTCAGAGCTGCAGGCAGGAGCCAGGCGCATAGCCGGTGGCGATTTGTCTGTGTCGCTGCAGGCTGATAGCCAGGATGAAATCGGTGCTGTGGCCGCTGCCTTTAACGATATGGCGGCACAGCTTAACAGCCTCATCAGGAAGATTTCGGCTGCCTCCCGGCAGGTGGCCAGCGGTTCCAGGAATATTGCCGACTCTGGCAATACCCTGGCGGATGGTGCGGCACGGCAGGCGTCTTCGGTGGAGGAACTTTCCGCCTCTATTGCTGAAATCAATGCCCAGATTGGGACAATGGCAGGCAACGCCGGTTCTGCGGCAGGGGTGACGGAGGAAGTGAGGCATCATTCCCAGCAGGGCAACGAAAAGATGGCGCAGATGGTGTCCGCTATGGAGAATATTGAGACATCCTCCAAGGATATTTCCAGGATTATCAAGACTATTGACGAGATAGCCTTCCAGACCAATATTCTCGCCCTGAATGCGGCAGTGGAGGCTGCCAGGGCGGGCCAGCATGGCAAGGGCTTTGCTGTGGTGGCGGAGGAGGTGCGCAATCTGGCAGGCCGTTCCGCCAAGGCTGCCAGGGAAACCACGGAGATTATCGAGGAATCCCTGCAACGGGTGGAGGCAGGTACCAGGCTGGCCAATGAGACGGCAGCCGCCCTGCAGAAAATTAATCAGGAGATGGACCAGGTGGCAGGGCTGGTGCAGGATATAGCCGAGTCATCCCAGCGCCAGTAGCGGGCGATGGATATGCTGGACAAGGGCGTGAAGCAGGTGGCCGGTGTGGTGCAGGCAAATTCTGCCACGGCGGAGGAAAGCGCCTCTGCCAGCCAGCAGCTCAGTGCCCAGGCGGAGCTTTTGCAGGAATCGGTCAGGGGCTTCAGCTTGCGCAGCTGATTGATTGCGATAGATAACTTGTTTTGTATGAGTAAAAAGTAGGTAGAAAAAAGCAGAAAAGAGGCAGGGAAGGGAAGGCCCGTTCAGCTGCCAGAGGGCTGCAGTCCGGCAAAGTGTACAGTGATCAAGAGTCCCTTTGAGCCAAAGTCTGCCAAGACTCCGCCTCCTGCAGGCCTTAACAGTCAGTTTATCAAGAAGCAGCTGGTTACCGATACCAACAACAAGAAGGTTAAGTTGATTACTGCTACCATTGTCTATGACAAGGCAAAGGTGGAGAAGGCAACCGGCACGGTTTTTTCTGTTGACCTGAACCAGCAGGTGAACTCCGTGCGGGACAATATCAGCAAGAAGTACAAGAATGCTTCCGAGGTTGAGGTGACTGATGTGGAGGTATCCGGCAGCCCTGGCAAGCTGATGAAGTTCCAGTATGACAGCAAGAACGGTACCCGTCTTGACTCCCGTATCATGTATTTCATGAAGGATGCAGAGCAGTGGACTATCCAGCTGAATGCCCAGGCGGATGACGAGGAGTCCAGGGCCACAGCAGATGCAATGCTGGCCAGCGTCAAGTAAGATATTGGCAAGATAAATAAAATTTACGATATAATCCCGACTGCGATATTGATATTTATCATTTCTAAGCAGTCGGGATTTTATTTTTGCTCCGATTGTGGTATACTTGAGGTATATTGTGCATTGTGACTTTAGGACTAGCTGAATTTAGCTGTTAATTAGGAGTGATGATGATGGGAAAGGTTCTAGTTGCATATTTTTCTGTAGGGCAGGAAACTGCCAAGATGGCGAAGATGGTGGCAGGGGTTGAGCATGCCGATTTGTTTGAGATTGTGCCGGCAGTGCCTTACAAGCCGGGGGATATGGAGTGGCTCAGTAAGACCTCCCGGGTGACCATCGAGCAGAAGGACTACTTCTGCCGTCCGAAGATGGCAGTGCCCCTGGCCAATCCAGGTGATTATGACACGGTGTTCTTCGGCTTTCCTATCTGGATGTTTGATGCACCTAAGATTGTCTATACCTTTTTGGAGAGCTTCAGCCTGCAGGGCAAGACATTGGTGCCTTTTGCCACCTCCGGCGGCAGCGGCCGCAGGGAGACCAATAACAAGCTGAGGGAGTATTTCCGGGACAAGCCGGTGAAGCTTTTGCCCCTGTCGGAGCTGAACGGCATGAGCCGTCAGGATGTATTTGACTGGCACAAGAAACTGGTATTTTAGCGGCAATGTATTTTTTCGGCAAGGAGTTTTTCCTGCCGGTGTTTTTGGACGGGAGACGAGGTTGGAATATGGATACTTTAAAGGCATTGGCTACGAGGAAGAGTGTACGGGAATTTACAGATGAGGGGCTTACTTTTGAGGACATTAAGGCTATCCTGACGGCGGGCATGAGCGGCCCTACCTGCGAGAACAAGCGCATGTGGTCGTTCATCGTGGTGCGCAACAAGGAAACCCTGGGCAAGATGGCAGTGGCAAACGGGCTGGATGCCAGCCCGGTAAGGCGCGCCGCCATTGGCATCTTGGTCTGCGGCGATTTGGACAGGGCACTGCCGGAGGCCCCTGACTACTGGGTGATTGATGCTTCCATCGCCGCTCAGAATATGGTGCTGGCGGCCCATGACCTGGGCATCGGCAGCGTCTGGCTGGGCTGCTGGCCGATGGAGGACAGGGTGCAGGAAATCAGGGAGCTGTTCGGGCTGCCGGAGAACATCGTGCCTCATTCCATTCTGGCCCTTGGTTATGCTGCGGAGCCGGATTTGACGGAACGTAATCTGTACGAGAGCGACAGGGTGCATTTTGACGAGTGGTAAAGGGTTCATTTTAATGAGTGGTAAATAGGGACGGCAAATTTTTTTAATGCAATCTTAATCTCCTTATCAGTATTTTTTCATTTTGGCTGGCTATAATGAAATTACTTAATACGGAGGAGGTATCTTGAGATGCTAAAGAAAAATTTGTGGCTGGTAATGATGGCGGTGCTGCTGTGCCTGGGCATGAGCAGCGTGGCTATGGCGGCGCCTGGCCCCGGGCCGGCTGTGATTTCCGTCAGCGGCCAGGGAAGGGCTGATGTGGCGCCTGATATGGCTACTGTTAATATCGGCATTGTCACCACGGGCAAGACGGCCCAGCTGGCCCAGGCGGAGAATGCCAGGATTGCCAGCGATGTGACTGCCGCCCTGGGCAGGCTGGGGATTTTCAGCAAGGATATTCAGACCAGTTACGCCATGAGCCCTGTTTATGAGAAGGGGAATTACAGGAAGGCTGTTGGCTACCGGGCTAGCAATACCGTCACGGTCACTGTCAATGATGTGGCAAAGGCAGGCCAGGTAATCGATACAGCCCTGAATAGCGGCGCTACCGATGTGAACGGCCTCAGCTTCGGCCTGAAGGATGCAAAGTCTGTCCGCAATTCTGCACTGCAGATGGCTGTGCAGGATGCCAGGAGCAAGGCGGATGCTATTGCCGCTGCCCTGGGCGTGAAGATTGTGGGGATTCAGAATGTGAAGGAGGGCGGCAGCAATTTCGCCCGTTATGAAATGGCCAATGCCCGGCTGGCCAAGCTGGACAGCGCTGCAGCCGCTGATACGCCGATTAGCGCCGGCACTGTAGAGGTAAATGCTGATGTGCATATTGATTTTCAGATTCAGTGATTTGCCTGATGTTTTGGATTAGCTTTCCAGTTTCATTTAAATAACCATTTTCCCAAGCAGGAGAGGATGCCCTGCAGGGATTTCTGCCAATGGGGGGCTGGTGCCCCGGATTGGCAGAAAGACCTGTGTGACATCCTCTTTTGTTGTGGTATAATGGTGCAGTGATTTGTTTTTCTGAGTTCTATGGGGTCTATGGGTTTTTAGCTTATTTTTTGTGTGATTTGATGGGAGGATGAGTTTTTTGAGTATCAGTAAGCCGCGGCTGGCGGCCATAGAGTATATCCGGGGCATCTCCATGCTGGGGGTGGTGGGCATCCATACAGGCTCCCAGTATCTGGGCAATCCTGCTGCCAATATGCATCTGGTGGCGCTCTTCGAGGTAGCAACCCGGTTCAGCGTGCCGATTTTCTTCTTTATTTCTGCCTTTGGCATGTTTTATAACCTGGACATGGCGCAACCCTTTGAATACAGGAGCTTTTTGCGGCGGCGCATCAGGACGGTGCTGATACCCTATGTGGTATGGTCGCTGTTTTACCTTGTTCACTATGCGGTGCTGTGGGGGGACTTCAGCGTGCTGAGTCCTTTTTATATGGCTTTCAGCCTGTTTTTCGGCACGGCGGGCTATCAGCTGTATTTCATGGTGATTCTGCTGTGGTTCTACCTGATGATGCCGGTGTGGGTATGGCTGGTAAAGAGGCTGAATGGCTGGCTGCTGGCAGGGCTTTTTGCCTTTCAGGTGGCCTTTGATTACTGGTCCTGCTTCAGCCTTAATTCCGCCAGTGCGGCTAATTTCTTTTTGAAGTCACTGATTGACTACCGCCTGAATTACTGGGTGATGCACTACATTTTCATCTTTGTGCTGGGAGGCTATCTGGCGGTGCATATAGATGCCTTTATGGCTTTTATGGCACGGCAGCGGAGCAGCCTGGCTGCCTTTTTCTGGCTGTCACTGGGGGGGCTTTTGGGATACTATTACTGGCTGATTTTCAGCAAGGGCTATACGCCCCTGGAGGGGATTAACACGGCCCAGCAGCTTTGCCCGGCAGGTATAGTCTACACCCTGGCGGCCAGCCTTTTCTTCTTTGCGATTTTTACTATCTGGCAGCTGCCGGGCTTTTTGCGGCCGGTGCTGTCCCTGCTGGGGAAACATTCTTATTTTGTCTATCTGGCCCATCCGGTGGCGATTACTTATCTGGGCCTTGGGCTTGCCAAAAGTGGCAGGATTATGACGGCGCCTATTGCCCTGGGCTTCTATCTGGCAGTGGTGCTGCTGACCCTGGGGGCTGCCCTTCTCATGCGCAGGCTGGGGGAAAGTTTCCCGCGGCTTAACCAGTGGACCATCGGCGTATACAGGAAAAAGTGATAAATTCACTTTTATTTGCTAAAGGAATGTAGTATTATATAAGGTATGTTGTGTGAATTTTATCTTTGGGAGATGTATTTATGCATAAGGAATTTTTGATGGGCAACGAGGCCATTGCCCTGGGGGCCCTGGCAGCTGGGGTAAGGCTGGTGGCAGGCTATCCGGGCACTCCTTCCACAGAGGTACTGGAGACGGTGGCAAAGAACCGCCTGCCTGAGACCTATGTGGAGTGGTCAATCAATGAGAAGACAGCTATGGAAGTGGGGGCAGGTGCCGCCTATGGCGGAGCCAGGGTGCTGGTCACCATGAAGCAGGTGGGCCTGAATGTGGCGGCAGACCCGCTCATGTGCCTTGAGTATATAGGTGTCAAAGGCGGCATGGTGGTGCTGGTGGCAGATGACCCGGGGCCTATATCCTCCCAGACGGAGCAGGATACCAGGCATTTTTCCCGTTTTTCCAAGTTGCCCTGCTTTGACCCTTCTACGGTGCAGGAAGCTTATGAGATGGTGCAGGAGGCTTTTGAGTATTCTGAGCAATACGGCACGCCGGTATTTTTCCGCAGTACCACCCGCGTATCCCACGGCTATGCCTCTGTGGAGGTAAAGGACAAGGATGAGTACCGGCAGGTAGTGCCGGAGGGCTTTGTGAAGGATACGAAGCGCTGGGTGATTTTCCCGCGCCTCAGCTATCAGGCCCATATCAATATCGAAGCGCGGAATGAGAAGCTGGGCAAGGTATTTTCCGGGTATGAGCGGAACTTCATTATTCCGGCGGACAGCGCTGTTAGTGGCGATAGCGTGCTCTGCCGCAAGGGAGTTGCTACTGGCGGCTTCAGTTTTACCTATGTCAATGAGGCTATGGCGGAACTGGGACAGCTCAGGGAGCTGAAGGTTTCCACCCCCCATCCTTTTCCGGAGGATTTGGCAGTGGAGTTCCTGCAGGGGCTGGACGAGGTGCTCTGCATAGA
The DNA here is from genome assembly GCA_022786545.1 of Selenomonadaceae bacterium. Classification (GTDB taxonomy): domain Bacteria; phylum Bacillota; class Negativicutes; order Selenomonadales; family Selenomonadaceae; genus Anaerovibrio. The sequence goes on along the minus strand of JALFXV010000075.1, from coordinate 12,123 downwards.
GGACCTTGACCCCGTGCTGGAGCGGGAACTTACCTATATCTGCGGCAAGCATCACCTGCCGGTGAGGATACTGGGCAAGCTTACCCATGATGTGAAAAAGTCCGGGGAAAATACCCGTGACAGCGTTCTGGACAACCTGGCCGCCTTCATGGGCAAGGCAAGGCCGAGGCATGGCGCCCTGACGGCGGAGGAACTGGCGGATATGCCGGAGCTGCCGGTGAGGCCGCCGGTGCTGTGCGCAGGCTGTCCCCACCGGGCTTCTTTCTACGCGGTGAAGCAGGCCATGAAGGGCAGGAAGACCATTTTCTGCGGCGATATCGGCTGCTATACTATGGGCAACGCCATGCCCCTGGATATGGTGGATACCTGCCTCTGCATGGGGGCAGGGCTGGGGATTGCCCAGGGCGTGAACCACATGGAGCCCGATACCAGCTGCTTTGCCTTTGTGGGGGATTCCACCTTCTTTGCGGCGGCTATTCCCAGCGTGATTAACGCAGTGTACAACCAGGCGGAAATGACCCTGATTGTGCTGGATAATTCCACTACGGCCATGACCGGCCACCAGCCTCATCCGGGCACGGGGCGTACTATGATGGGTGATGTGGTAAACAAGGTCAGCATAGAGGGAATTTTGAGGGGCATCGGGCTGGAGTTTGTGGCAACGGTCAATCCCCTTGACTTGCGCTCTGCCATAGATACTGTCAAAAAGGCGGCAGGTCTGCCCGGCGTCAAGGCCGTTATCTTTAAATACCCTTGCATCGCCATCCAAAAGCCTGCTGGCTGTATGGCAGTGGACAGGGACAGGTGCATCAGCTGCCGCAAGTGCATCAGGGAGCTGGGCTGCCCTGCTTTGATTATCCGTGACAATCAGGTAGTAATCGATGGGACCTTGTGCACAGGCTGCGGCCTTTGCAGCCAGGTCTGCCCGGTGAAGGCGATAGGAGGTGCCAGCCATGCCTGAGGAGAACAGCAGCAATAGCTGTCAGGCTGACAGCAGCAGAAATAGTGGTAGCCATGCGAGCAGGAATATAGTGCTGTGCGGCGTAGGCGGCCAGGGAACTATCCTGGCGTCCAAGCTGATATCGGCGGCGTCTATGGCCAAGGGCATGGAGGTGCACAGTGCCGAAACCATCGGCATGGCACAGCGGGGGGGCTCCGTGTTCAGCCATATCCGCCTGGGCAGTGGCGCCCAGTGCCCTATGAATGGGGCAGGCACGGCGGATATCATCCTGGGCTTTGAGCCAGGAGAGGCAGTGCGCATGCTGCCTTACCTGAAAAAAGGCGGCATGGTGGTGGTCAGCTCCCGCCCTGTGATGCCGGTGACGGCAGCCCTGGCTGGCTCTGACTACAACGGTGAAGCCATGATAGAGTACCTCCGGGCAAAGGCCGGGCAGGTTGTGGTGGTGGATACGGAGCGGGCCTGCCGGGAACTGGGCTCCGGCAAAATCGTGAACCTGCTGCTGCTGGGAGTGGCCGCCGCCAGCGGCCAGCTGGGGCTTGCCATTGAGGATATCAGGCAGGCGGTGAGGCTGAAGGTGCCGGAGAAATTCCATGAACTGAATTTCAGGGCATTGGAATATGCAGAAAAGCTGGTACGTTGATTAGATAAATGCAGGGGAGAAGGACAGGAGGCAAAGCAAGGTATGCAGATTTCAGAAGCACAGATAAAGCTGGTCAATGACCGCATCCAGGCATTGGTCAGGGCAGAGAGCTTCTATGGCAAAAAGCTGGAGGAAGCAGGCATAGAAAAAATTGAGACGGCAGAAGATTTTCTCAGGCTGCCGTTTTCCGAGAAAAATGATTTGCGGGAGGCGTATCCTCTGGGGCTGAGGACGGCGCCGGAGGAGGATATTGTGCGTATCCATTCCTCATCTGGCACCACGGGGCTGCCTGTCATCATTCCTTATACTCAGAAGGATGTGGATGACTGGGCGCTGATGTTTGCCCGCTGCTATGAGATGGCAGGGCTGACCAACAGGGACAGGGTGCAGATTACGCCGGGCTACGGACTGTGGACCGCCGGTATCGGCTTTCAGGCAGGTGCGGAAAAGCTGGGGGCTATGGTGGTGCCTATGGGCCCGGGCAACACTGACAAGCAGCTGCAGATGATGCAGGACATGCAGAGCACGGTGCTCTGCGCCACCTCTTCCTATGCCCTGCTTCTGGCAGAGGAAATCCAGAAGCGCGGCATTCGTGACAAGATTTATCTGAAGAAGGGCGTCATTGGCTCCGAGCGCTGGGGGCAGAAGATGCGTGACCGCATTTCCGGCGAGCTGGGCATCGAGCTGTATGATATTTACGGCCTGACGGAGATTTATGGCCCGGGCATCGGCATCAGCTGCCAGTATGACAACGGCATGCATTACTGGGATGACTATATTTATCTGGAAATCATCGACCCTGTTACCCTGCAGCCGGTGGCTGACGGCCAGTGGGGCGAGATTGTCATCACCACCCTGGTGAAGGAGGGGGCGCCGCTGATTCGCTACCGCACCCACGATATGTCCAGAATTATTCCGGGCCAGTGCCAGTGCGGCAGCAAATATCCTCGCATCGATGTGATTGCCGGGCGTACCGATGATATGATGAAAATCAAGGGCGTCAATGTATTCCCTAAGCAGATTGAGGAAATCCTCCAGCAGTTCCCGGAGCTTTCCAGCGAGTATCAGATTCGCATCTCCCATCTGGATGGTAAGGACACCATGCGCATTTACGTGGAGACCAACGGCTCCGTGGACTTTTTGGATATGGCCAAGCGAGTGGCCAGCCGCGTAAAGAGCAGGATTGGCTTCACGCCGCTGGTTAAGGTGGTAGAAATCGGCCTGCTGCCTCGCAGCGAGAAAAAGACCAAGCGGGTCATTGATGAGCGATATAGTTAATTTTATGTGAGTTTATGATTTTATAATTTTATAATTTGGGGTAAAAAGTTGTTGACATGATAGTGCAGATGTGATAATATATTATCGTTGCTTGGCACTAGATGCCTTACTTAGCAACTATTGCCGAAGTGGCGGAATTGGCAGACGCACTTGACTCAAAATCAAGCGTAGTTACCCTACGTGCCGGTTCGAGTCCGGCCTTCGGCACCATTGAAAATACTGGCCTTGCAGAGGTTTCTGCAAGGTCTTTTTTTATGAAATTCTGCCTGAAAAAGTGCCGTGAGCACATGGTGAGCACATGGAGGGTTATTCTTTTTTAGGATGTATGTTGCCTATAGCCTCATTGATTTTCTCTCCTGCATCAGTGATGCTTTCTTCCATCAGGTGGGCATATATATTGGCAGTAATATTGATACTTGAATGTCCAAGTAGCTTTGAGGTAACAGCCAGAGGCACATTAGAGGCTAGATAGATAGAACAGCAGCTATGGCGCAGATCGTGGAAGCGTATGTGACGAAACCCTTTTCTTCTCAGCATATCGCTGAACGCTCTGCTAAAAGTTTTAGGGTTTTTACATCGTCCATCATCGGAACATACCAGCCAGCCTTCATCATTATATGAGTTGCCAAGTATGTCACGTTTTTTATGGTTTTCGTCAATGTGGCGTTGGATTATCTCAAAGACAATGTCTGGTCCGCTTATACATCTGTTACTTTCTGTGCTTTTCGGTGGAGCCAATTGAAAAGTATTACCGATTTGCTGAAGTTGTTTGTTTACGTTTATTCTTTTATTGGTGAAGTCAATGTCCTCCTCCTTGAGTGCTAGGCATTCTCCTCTGCGCAGTCCGCATAATCCGGCTAGGGCGATAGGAATTTCATAGAAAGTGCCCTTTACAGCTTGTAACAATTCCATAATTTCGTTCAGGGAATATATGGATGCGTTGTATTTTTTTATTTTAGGGATGTTTAAGGCTGAAATAGCTGGATTTCTATTCAAAATTTGTTGTTTGACGGCATGGTTTAATGCTTCAGTGAGGACACGATGCGTATACATTATACTTCGAGAAGATAATCCGCCTTTTCCATCGGCACGGCCATTTTTTGCCAAATCTTTATACATGACATCAATGTTGGAGGCTTGCAATGTGAGAAGCTTGTAGTTTCCAAGATAAGGAATTAAATGTCTGGTTATGATATTTGCATATCCTTCCAAAGTCGTTTTTCTGACATGATGTTCGGCATAATTAACAAGCCAGGATTTCAGGTATTCGCGGACAGTAAGACCACTATCAACTACATAAGTTCCAGAGTTTTGTTCATGGTTAAGTTTGACGAGAAAGCTTTCAGCTTCTTTTTTAGTATAAAAACCTCTTTTACATGTTTGTTTCCATTTTCCTGTAGCTGGATCTTTGTATCTGTATCTTACATCATATAGCGTGATTTCTTTACGTAATTTGCCGTTTTTGTCTTTAAAGTTGTATACTGTACGGTTTTCAATTTTTCCTTGCATGATTCGTTCATCCTTTCGTAAAAATTGTCACCCTGGGATGCAGGGTGACAACGTAATTGTTAATTATTTGTGCCATTTAGCCAATCCATGAACGGCTTTTGGGGCACGACATATCTGTTGCCGAACTTCAATACTGGGAATTTATTTTCTTTTGCTAGCAAATATGCTTTCGCTTTACCGATGCCCAATATTTGGGCGATTTCAGGAATATAGAATACACAACGGCTGTTTTTAGTCATGTTTATAGCCTCCTTAATGGTTGTAAAATATAACAGGCGTAAATTGCTTATTGTTGCCCGGAGTAATAACTTTAGAGAATATCCACTGGGGGAGTTGTGACTGAATGTCAGCAGGAATATCTAATACAAAAGATTCCAAATATTCCGAATAAGGTGTAGGGGTTCTAGTATTTTCTGGCAGCTTGTAAATAAGAGGAAAATGTGTTTTAGCGTAAGGAATTGCTGGAGCTAAAGCACGTATGTACACACTGTTCAACCAGCGCTCAGCATTGTCATGGGAATCCGTCAGCATAAATTCACAGAAATGCTCACCGAAAGAGCTGATGCCTTCTTCGATAAATTGCAAATTAGTCATGATGCCGAAATATTTATCTCCTGCAATGGCACAAAATATTGTTGCTGAATACACTCCAGGAACTAGAGTTCCCAATTGGAATGAATTATGATTCCGCAGAGTTTCCAATTTTGGCAAGCATATATCATTGAACCCTGACATTTTCATCTGCCGTATGGCTTCCTGCTGGCAAGCGAATACATAGGCTTTGCCTTCTTCGGAAAACATTTTCCCAATTGCGGGGATGGATGTATTCTGAGCAAGTTTAAAAATTTCATTGACATTTGGTGTTAAGGTGATTCCTGTTGAATTAATAAATACATATGTTTTCATCAAATTTCCTCCTCAAAAAAGTTTTCAATTTTCTTTCTGTAAAGAACTAACATTCTCTTACGGCTCCCTTTTTTAGCACGTACCAGATACTCCTTTTTATCTTTGTAGTTTTTTCCCTTAGAATATCCTTCGGTCAGAAGCATTTTTTTTATAGTGTCAAAAGATGTTGAGAAGCTCTCATTCTGCCCCTGTAAAGTTTTCACAACTTCTTGATAAATTGCAGGCCTGAGCCATATTTCATTTGCCTCCAAAAAGCCAATGAATGCACTTTCGGCCGCAGCGTATTCTAGTTCGTTTTTGGCAATCATCGTTGTTTTCGACGTATTGAGAATGGATGTAAGAGTTCGTAGAAAGCGTCTGACAGGCTGTTCTCTTTCACCAATGTGCTGATTTTGCTGCATTATTTCAAACACACTTTTGGATAAGTTTTGAGATCTAGATTCAAATAAAAATTGCTGCCTGCAAAAATTGGCAAATTTCCCAATAATGTCAATCACGATGTGAAATCCCGCGGCACTGTCGATGTAGCGGCGAACGGTCAAAATCTTAGCTGCTGACTCGCGATACTTTTGAATATGTGTTTGGGCATAATGGCTTATTTCAGTTCCCATGTTTTCCAAAAATTTTACGAACAGGGCGAAATACTGGCGGAGTAGTTCGGGATTATTTTGAAATGTTGATAAAACTTCTCCGTCAAAGCTTCCTTCGGATATTTGTACTTCCACCATGCGCAGGATACTGGATCGCCCTAGATTTGGGTGCTCTTCGCCAGTTATCACTACGGCTCCGCGGAATGTGCGCCGGGCTATCTCCTGATTGCCATTTTGCATTTTCGCATCAAAGCTGCCATCTCCCACTGTTCGGATGGCGATTTCAAGATTTGCCTCAATATTTTTTTGTGCGCGTGCTTCGCTGTTTGAACTGTCATCCAGAAGAATGAGCTGGTCTTGTAACAATGCGAGAGAGTTAAGCATACTTGCTTTCGTCGAATTTAGTCGCAGTTTTGCTTGTGTACGATTGGTTTCCCAGATGTTTGCCAGGACGCTTGCAGTGGCAGTTTTTAATAAATTTGAACTTCCATTCAAGTAGAGAATGGAAGTGAAGTCTACTGCACCTTCTCGCAACCAAAATAGAACATATGGAATATGAGCGAAAATAAACAGTAAAGTGCAGGCTGCTCCGTTATGTCCGACTTCCAAGAAGCTGAATCCTTGCTGAAATATTTGCTCTATATTTGCCGTGTCGAGTATTGGTATTGTGGATGTGTGGTAAAATGAGTCACAGCCCAACTCATATTTAGTAGGCTCTCCATCAAGAGGGAACCAGCCAGTTTTCTTGTTAATGTTTCTAATATTGGCATTTTTATAGTCACGGTTCACTATATCTGCCAGGTATTCTTCAAGTGCATCTGGTATCTTTGAAAAGACCTTTATTTCGGGAAACTCCTTCCTGAGAATGGAAAAGACTGATTTAAAATTGTTTTTATCAATTTTTATATTTTTGTGTGCATTTCCCCAGACCTCGCATTCTATTCTCAGAATGAAAAATTCCTGGCAAGTTCCATCTGAGAAGATGCGCTCAATTTCTACTATGGAAACGACCGCGTTGGTTAGCTCAATACTGCCATTTTTTGTCAGACCAGACAAGGATTTACCGGTAACAATATACTTATTTCCGCATTGTGCTGGTTCAGGTAAAATGTGTTTCGCTGGATGCCAGCCTGTTTCTGCATCGAATATCGCTTCGGAAAAGTTTGCAGGCATAAATTTATAATTTGCATTTTCTAGTATCTGCTGAGGGGGATTAATACTGCGGGAACTTTTATTCTCTTGTAGCGGATTGTTGTTCCTTATTACTATGGGAATGAATGGAAATGTTTCAATAGTGGGTATCATTGAAGTAGTCCTCCTTCTTGGGAATAGTGGGCAAGTGATTTTTTTGTAGAATGCAATTTGCCCAATTGTGAAAATCAAGTAAATCTCTTTTATAAAAATGAAATTTTTTTCCAAAATTTCTGCCTCGCACTATTTGTGTGTTGCAGATGGTGTGAACATGAGGCCAGTAAAGTGTGCAATTTTTTTTGGAGATGTGTACTCCTTGAACAAATTGTAGACCACGTTCGGCAAGAAATTGGTTGATGGCGAAGCCAATAATATTTGCTTCAGTTGGGGAGAGCAAACCAGCAAAATCCATCAGAATATGATAGGCCAGCCGTTGTCCTTTTCTGCCAAAGGCGTTATGTGAAAAGAGCATAAATTCGCTTATTTGGGCTGGATTTTTTGAATATGGGAGGCCGTATGTTTTGATGAGATGCTCATCTGACTCGCATTGTATTTTGTCGAAAGGTTTGTGGGAAAGAACGTACTGAATTTTTCTCCTTAATTTTTCTGGCGAGTCAATTTTGCCAGGGAAGACACGCAGGATTGACAAATTCCCTCGACCTCCTTTCTTCTATCACAGCTCGCGCACAGTGTCAGCAGTTTCTGCATAGCCGCTACCAGCGGTTGGGCATTGGCTATGATGGGGGTATTGTTCAGGCGATTTTTTATGTGGCAGTTAAGTGCCAAACCCCGTGCTTCTGCTTCTTGACGAAGCTTTTGATACATCTCATGAGATATTGTCAGCGTGATTTTCTTAGATGCCATTTTTGTCCTCCTTTACCATGCGATTTACAAAATCAACTCTTTCCTTCATGATGGTAAGTGCCTCATCAGGAATGGTGCCAGCCTTCTTTATTTGCGAGAACAAATGATTCAGTTCGATAATTTTGTGTCTTATATCATCAGGGACAATAAGCAAATGTTCTTTTTTACGTATTAGGATTAAATACACCAGCCTGCTGACGGAAATACCAGCTTGGCGAGCACGCAGCTGAAGGTCCTCTTTTAAATCGCCAGGAATGGTTGTGGAAATTCGTTTTGTCTTCATTTTGTTCCTCCGTTCTGTTATGGATGCCAAAGTGCTATCTTTGACACAAATCTTTTTTTAATCGCGACTATGGTTATAGTATAGCGTGCAAATATTTGCTTAAAAAATTGGACAGTTTATTGTTTTTTATTGTATTTTTTTTGATTAAAATCAGAATAATGAGCATGATAGTGATTTTTTATCAATTTTATGGTAGAATTTTCTTGGAAATGTAAAAATACCACCATAAAAGTCCAAAAGGAAAGTACAGTGGTGATAAAAATATAGTATAAAAATGCAGAAAGCAGGATTTTATGAAAAATATTTTTTTCAAAGAATTTTTCACCCCAAGTTTTGATTCTAAACAAGATAAAATAAGATTATTCTATGACTTATTGCAATGCTTGCCGTCACTACGAAGAAGAATATTAATATATGTATATTCTGATAATGGATGTCTTGGTAGTTCAGCAGATGATGCTGTTGTTAGGGAGGCTTTAAAGCAGTGTAGCTGTGATGTTTTGGATAGAACATGGACGGTTCATAATGCTGAAAAAGTTTATCGTGATTTCTATACGAAGGTTTGTGGAGAGAACAGTATAAGAAATATTGCATTATTGGCATTTAACTTGTTAGGAGATTACCAATGTATTTATTGCACTGGAATTCAGGAAATATTCGCTAAATTTAAGTTTAAGGATGAGGTCATCGAATATTTAGTATTCCAGGCAGTTTATCGTCAGTCTATATTAGACAAAGGTGCCTCAAGAAGCAAGCTTTTCAAGATGCTTAGAGGAATATCAGATAATTCTGGAAATAAGTATTCAAATACATTTTCTAGTGAGAGTCATAATATACTTTTGTCTTTGGAGCGTGGTAAAGACAGAGATATTAGCAGAAAGTATGATGAATTGTGTTTATACTTTTTAAATGATACTGTCAGAAAAGGAGAGCGGAAGAAATATACCAGTATTTTTGATTTAATCCTGGCATGTGCGATACAGACAACTTCGCTGAGTATGAATCCTTATATAACAGAAAAGTATTTTGATTTGAGTGATTTAGTTAAACATTTTCATCTTGATCTTTTGGATGTGGAAAAACTGGATCAAATAGTTAGAGAATTGTTCTTTTATATAGTGGAGCGTGTTACAAATATAAATTTTGTAAATTGCCTGGCAAATGTAGATGGTGCTTTTAGACAAAGCATGTATAATCTGATATTGCCATTGTTTCAATATCCATTACTCAAAGGACGATTATCTATCTTCAAGTTGTTGTCTTGTGATGATGTTATTTCATCCAAATGTACGGATTCTTATTTTCGGAACGAAATAGCTGATATTACTAAATCTAAAAATCGTTCCGAATACTTGTACAATGAAAGCTTGGTAGATGTGTTGTGGCAGCATAATTTAGTATATTTTCCGTTGCTGGTGTATGTTTATAGCTTTATTCTTGATATTTTGGCTGAGAATGCACCAAGAGCATTAGATGACGATAGTAGTTATAGGTATATAGATAAGCCTCTTTTTCTAAAAATGGATGATGAATTGAAGCCTAGTATTTCTTCTGATATTGACGAAACTAAAGACATTGTGGGTTCTATGATACGTTCAGTATATTTTGTTACAGATGAGCATGTTTCTGATATTATTGGGAGTATCATAAATGGGGATTTAGATGTAACAGGTAAGTTGAGAAGAATACTTTTGTATCAGCAAGGTGATCAGCGGCTTGCTAGTATGGTTGATTCGGATATGTTTATTGATTTTTCTACATCGAATATTAACCATTATATGGGAGAGGCATTGTTATCCGGCAAGATAATACACAACTATTTGTATGGGAGATATTATAAAACTAAATAACGTTCATATATATAGTATATGTTTGAGAATTTGCGTTATATCATGAAAACAAAAGTGGCAGGTCATTTTTAGACCTGCCACTTTTGTTTTCATGATAGTAGTTTATTTCTCGTGCGTGTTAATAGATATTATGCCGTTTTCCTGTTCATACTTTTGAATACCCTTGATGACGAAGTATTCAATCTGGGAATTAAGTGAGCGTACTTCTTCCTCCGCCACAATTCTCAGCTTGGCATGAACTTTTTCGTCAAGTCGTACCTGTAGTGCTACTTTGTTAGTTGCCATAATATAACCTTCCCTTCTATATAGTAGAATATAATATAAGAAAAGAAAATTATAGATTTAAAATGAATGATATATTAAGGAATTTTATATTTTAAGTATATTTATTTTTATTTTAATATGTATATAGTATCTATTTAAAACTGAAATAGTATGTTTAGTACCTGTTGGTTGCAGTGCTATGGAATATGGTGTATTATGTAATCTAGTAAGTTATCTGGAGTTGATGTCTGATGCCAAAAATATGATAGCCATGTATTGGTGTTGGCATATATAAAACTGCCGAAAGGCACAGTATACGAAAACAGTAGAGAACTAAGGGGGGATGGTGTCTTGGTAATATTTGCATTTACCAGTATAATAATGCCTGGGTATATTCTCAAGGAAACCTTTTCTGAGCAGGTTGTAGAGTTATTGCGAAAAAAGCATATAAAGGCTTCTGATATGTATCACAAGGCAGGACTAACCAAAGCTCATTTTTCAAAAATCAAGAATGCCAAGGATTATCAGCCATCGAAGGCTACGGCATTAGCCTTGGCGTTGGCTATGAAACTAACTGCTGATGAGGCTAAGGATTTGCTTGAACGTGCTGGTTATACCTTCTCACCATCACAGCTGCGTGATTTGGTTGTAAAGTTCTTTATTGAGGAAGGCATTTATGATGTAGATGAGGTAAATATACAGCTTCATGAACGTGGTTTGCCCCCTCTAACCAGCAACAAAAATTCTCAATGACGGACTAATTTATCTTCATACATGTATCTTTTAAGACTTCGTAAAATGTATTGCGAGGTCTTTTTTTGATTTTAGCAGGATTTTCAGATTTTTTGTAGAATGTATTATAGTATGATAATGATACTATAATAGTTGAATTTTTTTTTAAAAGGTAGCATGGCAGGCAACCTTTTGTGGAAAATTTTGTTGTACAATCAGCTTATGGACGACTTTAGTGTTAGGAAAGGCGGTAATAAGCATGGATGATTGGAAAAATGGTATGGCATACGCTTTAGGCGGTGCCGCAGTCTTTTTGGCAGGAACCCTGTTCAGGGAATTGCTGGAGGAAATGGAGCGCGAGGAAGAAGGCGTGCATAAGGATGATGATGCACCAGAAAAGGAAAATAGTTTGGACGGCATTGCGGATATAGTCCGCCACGAAGCAGAAGCTGCTATGGCTGCGTGCCGGACTGATGAGGAACGGCAGGCGGTTGCACGGAAGATAGAAGCAGCCATTACGGAGCTGCAGTCTATCTTAAAAAACAAGGGGGATGCCATTGCTGAAGCAGTAAAGAAACAGGATGATGGAAGTGAAATGCAGCAGGAAAGTTCAGATGGCATTGACCATGCAGCCAATATCTGCCGAGCCACTGCGGAAGTAAACAGTGCCTTGGATGATGTGCTGGCCTACCTGAAACAGCGTTCTGCATGTCACACGGCATTGTAAATTGTGTTATGAGGTATTCTAGGATGTGCTATATAGCAATGCAGGTTGTGTTGTGATTTTTTAGGAGGATTGTGATGAGCGAATTTATCAATAAGCTGGAGAAATATATGGATGCAGGTATTCCGATGGTGTATGTGGATACCTGGGAGGATGACAGGATTGTTGATGAGCTGGCTGAGATGAGCAGGCGCAGAAACATGGAAGCAGTGGAATGGTGTGTCCGTGGGGCAGTTGAATGGAGCACCCGTGATGCGAGAACGCTGGATAGTGTCAGGGCTGGCACATTGCCTGAAACATTGGATTTTCTGCTGTCTGATATAGAGGACTC
>JALFXV010000070.1 GCA_022786545.1 Selenomonadaceae bacterium | reverse complement strand
TTAGTTTTCAAGGAACACTGCCTCTCTATCATCAACGGCTTGTAAAAGCTTTGTAAGTCTTTTGTAAGACCGCTGTGTGAGTCAGCTTTTATATAATATCTCAATCCGTTCAGTTTGTCAAGAACTTTTTTGAAATATTTTTTATTATCTTTGCTTCACAGAATTGCACTGAAGTTTCAATATATTCTTTACAACTCTGTGTCAGCAGCGACAACGATGTATATATTACACGAAAAGCAGCCGCCTGTCAACACTTTTTTTAAAAAATTATAAAAAATGTGCCAGCAGGATTACAACTACGCCAGGAATACCGAAAACGCCTGCAATCAATGCCTTGAAGAAAGTGATTTCAATGCCTGCACCAAAAAGATTCACCACCCAGAGCATGATGGCGCCCACCAGGCTATTGGTGAACAGTTTCCAGACAATCTTAAAGGGCAGGGACAAAACCTTCAAAATCACATACAGCACAACCAGGCCCACAATAAAAGATACCATTACTTCCATACAGCTACCTCCAACTCCGTTGATAACAAATACTGCAACAGCTGCTTTATCTAAAGCACAAACCAGCTGCCAAAGCGTCATAAAAAAATATTTGCTACAAACTACAAAAAAAGCGGCAGGGCATGCCCTGCCGCGATGCACGCTACCCATGTTTTTAAAGCTCAATGCGATTTTCCATCGCCCTGGACAGAGTTACCTCGTCCGCATACTCCAAATCGCCGCCCACCGGCAGCCCGTGGGCAATCCGCGTCACCTTAATCCCCAGGGGCTTCAGGAGCCTAGCTATGTACATAGCGGTAGCCTCCCCCTCCACATTGGGATTGGTGGCCATAATCACCTCTTTGACGACGCCATCCTGCATACGGGCCAGCAGCTCCTTGATGCGGAGGTTTTCCGGCCCTACCCCCTCCAGGGGCGACAGTGCCCCGTGCAGCACATGATACACCCCATGAAAATCCCTCATACGCTCCACAGCATCCACATCCTGGGGCTGCTCCACAACGCAGATGACGGACTTGTCCCGGCCATCCGCCTGGCAGATGCGGCAGGGATTTTCATCGCTCAGGTTAAAGCAGACGCTGCAATAACCAATTTTTTCCTTTGCATTAACAATAGCTGCCGCCAGTTCCCGCGCCTTTTCCGGCTCCATGTCCAGCACATGGTACGCCAGCCGCACCGCAGTCTTGCTGCCTATCCCCGGCAGCGCCTTGAAATGCTCAATCAGCTTCGCCAACGGTTCTATGCGCTTCATGGCTTAAAACATTCCCGGTGGCAGCCCCATGCTGCTGGTGAGCTTGCCCATCTCGCTAGCCATCTTCTCGTCCACCTTCTTGGTAGCCTCGTTGAAGGCAGCAGCCAGCAGGTCCTGCAGCATCTCCACATCCTCCGGGTCAACGGCAGACGGGTCGATAGCAATCCCCTTGACCTGCTTCTCGCCATCCATCGTAACCTTTACCACGCCGCCCCCGGCAGTCGCCTCAATAGTCTGCTTTTTCAGCTGCTCCTGCATTTCCTGCATCTGCTTCTGCATCTTCTGCACCTTTTTCATCATGCCATTCATATTCATGTTGCCCATACCGCCGAACATTGACATCGCTCCTTTCATCTAACGGAAAAATCCTAAAATACAAAAATCAATCTTGTTTCATGCTAACAAATATACATCGCTTCGTCAAATTTTATTTTCCTAATCCTCCGGCGGCTCAATGAAGTCACCGCCAAAAAAATCCACGGCATGCTGCAGCCTTTTCTGCTCCGGCGGCGGCAGGGATGACATATCCACCCCCACGCCGTCCCCCTCGTCCATAGGCGGCGGTATATCCGGCAGCTCCGGCTCAGGCTCTGCCGCCCTCTGCACCACCTCAGCCAGGCGGCAGACCAGCCTGAGTTTCCTGCCGGAAACCCGCAGTGCCGCCTCCTCCAGCTTTTTGCGATATACCCTCTCTATCAGCCCCTTCAGCATGACAGTAGGGCACCCCAGCACCAGCTGGCTGTCAGTAACCGACAGCACGGCGCACTTCTCCGCACAGGAAATGGCCGGAGCCGCCCCCATAGCCGAAAGCTCTCCCAGAAGCTGCTTCTGGAAATTGCCGTCATCCAGGGACTGAACCTCTGCCGCCACCGGTGCCGCAGCCCCGGCAGGCACCCCGCCGCCAGCCGGCGCCCCCTGCACCGGCGCAGCCGCTGCACCGGCACCTGGCGCCGCCCCGCCTGCTTGCAGCATAGCGGCAAGCTGCGCCAGCTTGGCCTCCAGCTGTGCCAGGCGGCCTTCATCACCGCCCCCGGCAGCATAACCATCAGCAGCACGGCCGCCAACAGCCTTGCCGCCAGCCGGCTGCGCCGCAGGAATATCGGGCTGGCAGAGTTCCAGGAGGGCAGACTCCACCGTAATCCTGGGCTGAGGGGACCACTTTACCTCTGCCATCGCCCCGTGAATACGCCGTATGGCTTCCATAATCCTGGGCTGGGTAAAGGCCGCCGCCTGCCTTGCCAGTTCCTCCGGGCTGCCGCCGTAGTCCATATCATCCCTTTTGCCGGCGGCTTTCAGCACCAGCATGCTCCGGAAATACATGGCCAGCTCTCCCAGCATCTGGGACAGTTCCTTGCCCCCCTGCAAAAGTTCTGCCACCTTCTGCAGCACCTCTGCCCCATTTTGCTGACCGATGGCGGATACCAGCCCGGCAATCCAGTCCCTGCCAATCAGCCCCAGGAACCCCTGGGCCTGCTCCACAGTCAGCCTGCCCTGAGCAAGGGCGGCACACTGGTCAAGCAGCCCCAGGGCATCGCGCATGCCGCCATCCGCCTTCATGGCAATCAGCCGCAGGGCCTCGGCATCATACTCCAGGCCCATATTATCAGCCACCAGCTGCAGGCGTCCCTCGATATCTGCCACTGTAATCCGCTTGAAATCATACCGCTGGCAACGGGACTGAATAGTGGCAGGCACCTTATGGGCCTCCGTGGTGGCGAGAATGAACACCACATGGGCAGGGGGCTCCTCCAATGTCTTCAGCAGGGCATTGAAAGCCTCCATCGTCAGCATATGCACCTCATCAATGATGTACACCTTGTACCTGCCCTCTGCCGGAGCAAATTTCACTGTTTCCCGCAGGTCCCGGATTTCGTCAATGCCGCGGTTGGAAGCCGCATCTATCTCAAACACGTCCATAGATGTTCCCGCATTGATTTTCAGGCATGCCTCGCACTGATTGCAGGGGTTAGGCGTTGGCCCCTGCTGGCAGTTCAGTGCCTTGGCAAGTATCTTGGCAGTACTGGTCTTGCCTGTACCCCGAGGACCGGCAAACAGGTAGGCATGCCCCACCTTGCCTGTATTGATGGCATTGGACAGGGTCCTGCTCACATGCTCCTGCCCCACCAATTCATCAAAACCGCCCGGCCTCCACTTTCTGTAAAGCGCCATATAAGCCACAGCTGCCACCTCCGTACACAAATTCAGCACAATGATTATATCATAAATCACAGTACAAAAAAAGCAGTCCCCTGACAGGAACTGCGTAAAAGCCATGCCCGTTCTTTTCAACGTCGGGCCACAGCCCCCAGGCACCCTCGCGGCACAGGCAGCGATTCACTTATCGCTGCTTCCTTCCGGACCTGACGAGGTTCATGAGACTGCCTTGCGCAAGACCCAGGCACTGCAACCCGACCTTGAAAAGAAGCCTGCCGCCGGACAGCGGCAAACAAGACGGCATCTACTGCTTAAAAATAGATAAAAAAATGGCGGAGAGTGAGAGATTCGAACTCTCGGTACAGTATCACCGTACACACGCTTTCCAGGCGTGCTCCTTCAACCACTCGGACAACTCTCCACGTTTGAATAACAAGAATTTTATTCTGTTGTGTTGCTCACCAGCAACGAAATAAATAATACCATCTTTTCTGCAGCATGTCAAGCAAAAAATAAATATTTTTTTGCAGGGCAGCACACACGCCTCATACCGCCCTGCCCCAAATCACCAGCGCAACGGCTTGCTGTCCTCAAAAACAAAGCCGTCCATAGACCAATAAAGCGTAAAGCCGCCAAATTCCGTCTCAACCCGCAGCTGGAAAACATTGTCGCCATCCGGCTCCCCGTTCTCCACCGTATTTGGCATATCCAGGTCCATATCCTGGCTCTTGCCGGACATATTGACAATATACAGGCCGTTCAGCACGTTGCAGAACTCCTCAATGCAGTCAATAGCCATCTCATCCACGCAGGCCAGCGGCTCGCCGCTGAAACGCCTTGCCATAGACAGCATCACATCGCCTGTCATACGGCAGCCCACAGTGAGCTGCAGCGCCCCACCCATGCTCTGATAGGTCAGATAGGTGGTATCCACGCCATTGCTATTGCCCCCCTGGATAATCAGGGCATCCGTGTTCATAAAGCGCTGCAGGGCACCAAGGAACAGCTCAACGTAATCCTTGATATACCCGTAATCATTTTCATCTACGTTCCAGGACACCAGCATATCATGCACTGCTGCCTCCACAGGATGGCACCCGGGCGCAGCACTCTCCTCGAACAGCCTGGCCAGCTCTGACAGCTCCACGACCCCCTCATCCAGCAGCACCTGCCCGAGGCAGGCACTGCGTTCCGGCACCGATTTCTTCAGGTCGTCAAGCTGTAATGCCGTCAGGTAGTTCTTGCCCAGGGCGGCCCTGATAAAGCCATCGGAGACTGCCAGTTCCAGCGCCTGCTCCGAGTTGATCAGCCCCTTCTCCAGGGCAAGCACGGAAAGCTCCGGAATGACATTGAGGGATTTTGCCAACATCTCACCTGCATTTTCAGGCGTCAGAACGCCTTTATTGAGGAGATATTGCGAAAAATACCTATTTGCCATTGTTCTCCTCAACCTTTCTGCGGATTCGCTCCACCGCCTGCTTAATCTGCTCGCTGGTATACGGCTTCTGAATGAAATCCAGCGCCCCCAGCTCCAGGGTCTCCTTCAGCTTCTGTGATGTACCTGCCGAGGAAAGCATGATAACAGGAAGGTCAGGATTGATTTCCTTGATGACCTGCAAGGTCTCTATGCCGCCTACCTCCGGCATGACAATGTCGAGGATAACGCCGTCAGGCTGCTCCTTCAGGTCCTTCATAATGGCTTCCTTGCCATTTTCCGCCTCCAGCACCTCGCAATCCAGCTTCTCCAGCTCCGCACGCAGCTTCTTGCGCAGCAGCTTGGAATCATCAGTTATAAGAATCTTTAATTTATCAGCCAAATCTCGCACCTCCAAAAGAGCTATTATGTCTCAAATTATATCACAATCTTTCCTAAAAAGTCACCTGCTAACCAAGATTATTTACACTATTAACATTTTACCAAATACCCATATTTAGTTTAATGCAAGCATTTGTATTTTCAGCACCGCTATGTTAAACTAATAACAGACTTTGGTACTAAATTAAAAGCAGGAGGACTGCCTATGATTAAAAAGCGAACCCTCACCTATCCCTGCTACACAGGGCAGGAAAAGCGCAGAGTTTACATATACCTGCCCCGGGGCTACGATGCCCAGCCGTCCAGGCGCTATCCCGTGCTCTACATGTTTGACGGGCAGAATGTCTTTTTTGATGACAATGCCACCTACGGCAAAAGCTGGGGCGTGGGCAGATACTTGAACTATACAAAGACGCCGCTGATTGTGGTGGCGCTGGAATGTAACACCCACGCCGACAACGGCAGGCTCTCCGAATATTCGCCCTTTTACTACAATCCAGGCGGCGACTGGGGCGGCCCCTACGAGGCCAGGGCGGAGGAAACCATGCAGTGGTACATCAAGAACCTGAAGCCCTACATCGACAAGCGGTTCCGCACCCTGACAGACAGGGAGCACACCTTTATCGGAGGCAGCTCTATGGGCGGGCTGATGAGCCTCTACGGGGTGCTGTGCCACAACGAGGTCTTCTCCCGGGCAGCTTCCTTTTCCCCCACGATGGACGTGGATGCCGATGCCCTGGTAGCGCTGATTGAGGCATCCTCCCCGGCACCTGATACGGTGGTTTACATGGATTACGGCATGAAGGAGTTCGAGTATGAGCCCTGGTCCCCGGCTAATTTTACCCGGGTTGCCAACGCCCTGATGCAGAAGGGGGTTATCCTCAGCACCCGCCTGGTGCCAAACGGCGACCACAGCGAGGCCAGCTGGGAGCGCCAGCTGCCCTTTGCCATCCCCACCATCATGTATGGCATTTAAACCAACTTATATACGATATATATTTTTTATGAGGTGATATATAATGAAAAATGTGGTATTTCTTTCCCCTAATTTCCCGGAAAACTACTGGAATTTCTGCCGCGAGCTGAAGAACAACGGCCTCCGGGTGCTGGGCATCGGCGACTGCCCTTATGACAATCTCCGGCAGGAGCTGAGGGACAGCCTGGACGAGTATTACAAGGTCAGCAGCCTGGAAAACTACGATGAGGTGTACAAAGCGGTTGCTTTCTTCATCAGCAAATATGGCCGCATCGACTGGCTGGAGTCCAACAACGAATACTGGCTGGAGCGGGATGCCCACCTGCGCACCGACTTCAACATCACCAGCGGCTTCCATGACGAGGACATCCCACGCATCAAGTACAAATCCAAGATGAAGGAATACTACGCCAAGGCCGGCATCCCTGCCGCCCGCTACCACCTGGTGCAGGAGTGGGATGATACCAAGGCATTTGTGGACATGGTAGGCTATCCAGTGGTGGTCAAGCCTGACAACGGCGTAGGTGCCAGCAACACCTTCAAAATCAACAACGATGTGGAGCTGGGCCGCTTCTTCCAGCTGCGCTACGAAAACCACGATACCACCCAGTACATCATGGAGGAGTTTGTCCGCGCCGAGGTCAACAGCTATGACGCCATCATCAATTCCCAGGGGGAGCCTATCTTTGAGACGGGCAACGTGACCCCTATGAGCATTATGGACATCGTAAACCAGGGGGACAACAGCGTCTTCTACATCCTGAAGGACCTGCCGGAGGAAACCCGCCGGGCAGGCCGCGCCGCCATCAAGGCTTTCGGCGTAAAGAGCCGCTTCGTGCATTTTGAGTTCTTCCGCCTGACAGAGGATATGGAGGGCCTGGGCAGAAAAGGCGACATCATCGGCCTGGAGGTAAATATGCGCCCGTGCGGCGGCTTTACCCCGGATATGATCAACTTTGCCCACAGCACCAACGTGTACAAAATCTGGGCTGACATGATTGCCTACGACAGCACCCTGAAGTCCACCGGCCCGGACTACTACTGCATCTTCTCCGGCCGCCGCAACGGCAAGAATTTCAAGCTGTCCCACGAGGAGCTGCTGGCCAAGTACGGCTCCGCCATCAGGATGCACTGCCCTATCCCGGACGCCCTGGCAGAGGCGATGGCCAACTACATGTACCTTGCCACCTTCTCCACCAAGGAGGAACTGGACCAGTTCTTCAGCGACTCCGTAGCCGTCTGGTAAGCTGAATTACGCCAAGCGACATCAATTACCATAAAACAGCAAAATACTGTTCACAGGCAGCTGCCTCCCCCGGGGAACGCACCCATGCCCATGTGAACAGTATTTTTTCGCCTTATTTTACGTAGATTGGCGCCCAATATGCCTCCGTGCCTGCAATTTCCTCCGGGGAAAAGCGGCTGTACACCCCGGAGGCCCTTTCCCCCAGCATAAAGCAGCTCAGGGTAAAGCGCTAAAAAATCCTGCTAAAATTTCACCTCTGCCAATCTCCTGGCAACTGCTCTAACATGGCTTCCATCCGTACCGCAGCAGCCGCCAAATATCCTGCAATCGCACAGCTTCCTCAGGCGGAGCATGCCCTCTGCCAGCTCATCAGCCCCGGAATGCGGCAGTTTCAGTCCATGCTCCAGCATGTCATAGCCTGCTGCCGAGGCGTTTGCCTGTATGCCGCAGAACCTCTCCCGCACCACATCAAACTGATTGATAGGCTGCCGGAGTGCCTCATAGGCAAAATCCGGGTGAATACAGTTTGCCATATAGCAGAGAGGCACCCTGCCCGCATCGATAACTGCACCATCAATATAGTCTATCGCCTCGGACAAAAAACGGCCGTCTGCCAGCCTGCCGTCACGCTGCAGGGTAAAGCTGATGATATAGGGAAGCCCTGTCCTTGCCAGCGCCCGTGCCATGCCTGCTGCCTCAGGAAGGCACGGTTGCAGGGCAGCATAAAGAAAATCCACCCCTGCTGCTGCAAAAAGCTCCGCCTCAAAGGCATGAAAAGCCTCCGCTTCCCCTATATCCTCTATTGCCCCCGCCCCGGTATAAGCATCACCGCGGCACCCCACCATGCCGCCAATATACATTTCCTGCAAGCCCTCAGCCTGAAGCTGCTCCTTGACCTCCCGGAGCAGTGCTGTATTTTTCTCCGCCAGGGAAGCATCATAGCCGCTGCCTGACAGCCTTTCTACATTCAGCCTGCGGGTAGGGGTGGTGGCAATAAAGGGCAGCCGGTACCTGATGGCTATCCTGCCATACTCCTGCCACAGCTCCTTCAGCGCCGCCCTTCCCTGCTGTGATTCCACCAGGGGAGCCATCGCCAGCTGTTCATGCAAGGCGATGCCGTATTCATTTTTCAGTCGTTCCCCCAGCGCCCCTTCCATTAAAATCCCCTGACTGCTTCTGAAGCACTCCGCAAAACCCGGCCTGACTGCCATCCCTATTCCTCCTCTATAACCTCAATATAAAAGCTGACCGGACGGAAGCCGTCATTACAGGACAGCATGGCAGACCGGGGATTTTTCATCCAGCCCTCGTATATGTCCTGACCGCCGTGGGCCAAGGTCATCACAAAGGGGGAAATCGTCTCCCAGGCACTATCGCAGAAGCCCTCCGGCTTGCGCCAGCCATCTGCAACAAACACCTGCCCCACCTGCATAGCACAGGCATCCTGCATGGGATTCTCATATTGCTCCATCAGGTCCTGATAACAGGCAATACGCATAACAGTGATTTGTATCTTTTTCATATTTCCTCCCAAAATTATGATAAATTTCAGTTTGTCGTAGTGCTTGATCGTTACTTTGGCGATGTATGTAAGTTTTATTGATTAGTGCAGGGGAGCTGTCAGAAAAACATCAGTAAATATTCCAATGGGCGGTCACTTTTTTGCATTGCTGTGCATAAAATTACAGTCAGACCTTTTTATAGAGCACCAGGGCAGTACCATCGCAGGCACGCTCGCGCT
>JALFXV010000100.1 GCA_022786545.1 Selenomonadaceae bacterium | reverse complement strand
GGCATGTACCCAAAGAAAACCTTGAGTGCAGCCTCGCTTCTTAGCGAGTGCGAGCGTAAGCGACGCAGGAGCTTAGAAGCGCGAGGCTGTGCTAAGAGCGAGAGCGAGTTTTCTATGGGTACTGCCGCTACCTGTCCCTTTGAAATGCCTGAACAGAGTCCACGAAGTATCAAACTATTTCTATCAGTATATGCACGAAGTAACGATCAAGCACTACGACAAACTGAAATTTATATTTTGATGGCGAATAGCTTTTTTGACAGCTCTATCATTTCAGGCTCAGGGCTGCTGTTCAGCCACTGGACGCTGCCTGGCTGCTGGCTAGCTGTCAGCAGGCGGCGGCTGTACAGGCGGCGGCGCAGCTGCCGTGCCGTGCCTGCCGCCCCATCAAACACCTTCACCTGGGGCCCCAGAAGCTCCGCAATCACCTTCCTGACAAAAGGATAATGGGTGCAGCCCAGCACCACGCCATCCACCGGCCTGTCTGCCAGCTGAGCAAAATATCCCTGCAGAAACTCACGCAGCTGCGGCGAATCAAGCTCTCCCCTCTCCACAAACTCCGGCAGTCCCGGCAACGGCAGCTTGATAATCTCCGCCTTTCCCTGCCACTCCGTCAAAAGCCCGGCAAACTTCCGCTCCCGCAGGGTTGCTTCCGTTGCCAGCACCACCACCCTGCCCCCGGGACAGGCAATCACAGCCGGTTTCAGTGCCGGTTCAATAGCCACGATAGGCAGCTCAGGATACTCAGCCCTGAGCCTTGCCCCTGCTGCACTGCTGGCCGTATTGCAGGCGATAACCACAGCCTTGACGCCACGCTTTAAAAGCTTCTGCACCACCTGCTCCGTCAGCTGGTAGATTTCCTCCGTGCTGCGGCTGCCATAGGGCGCATTGGCAGAATCGCCATAAAAAACAAAATTCTCATGGGGCAGCAGCCCTGCCATCTCCCTGAGCACGCTGATGCCCCCCATGCCGCTATCCATGACGCCTATCGGCGCATCACAATCCAGCCTGATTTCCATACACTATTCCAACTCCTGCCAACAAGTACAACAATTTTTCATAACTATAACGTTTCACCGCTACCAGCACCATAAGAACTAATTACAGACGCCTGATGACAAATACCAGGCCGCACATCAGCCACAAAAGCATGGAAGACGGTATATTAAACAGCACATCATCCGTCACACCATTGAGGGCAACAGAAACCAGGGCCAGCCCCAGCCCCAGCAGCAGCCCCTCCATGATTTTATTAGGCAATACACGCCGATTGAACAGCGCCATGCCCATAGATTTGAAGAAATAGACAAAAAACGCCGCACCGCCCAGAAGGCCGATTTCCGCCGGATAATTCAGATAGATATTGTGGGCATGCACCAAGGTCACGCTGCCATCCACGATATACGTATCATACAGCGGATACACCATCCAGTAGGCACCCCAGCCGATGCCCAGCACAGGATGGTCCATAATCATCTGCACCGTGCTTTCCCACATGGCGATGCGCATCTCGGAGGAAGTATCTGCCACGGAAAAAGCCGTCTTCATGCGCTCCAAAAGCACCGGGTCCAGAAGCAAAATCCCCGCAATCACCACAACCACCGCCAGCAGGATGCGCTTATCCCTGAGGATGCCGTAGCCGGCCAGGATAACCACGATGGTCAGGAACGCCCCCCGGGCATAAGTCATGGCAAGGCAGGCAAGGCAGGCCACCATAGCGCCCCCCAGCCAGAGCCGCAAACTTCTATCCTCCAGCTTCGCCAAAAGCCCCAAAAGGACGCAGATGACAATATCAAGGTATGCTGCCAGGATATTGGGATTCTCCCAGGTGGAAAAAACCCTCTTCCTCAGCTCCGGGAAGGCTTCCCCGTCCACCCACTTCATCTCGCTGGTATCGATGCCGAAGATGTACTGAAAAAATCCGTACGCCACCACAATGGCAGCGGACAGCCCCAGGGCATAGGCAATATATTTCACCTCTCCCTTGGTGGTCACGTTCTGCGTCACCAGCACAAAGGTCATACAGCACACCACCGCCAGATTGTACCAGTTGTAAAAGCTAAAAGCCATGTCAGGTGATACCAGCACCGATGCCCCGCTGCACAGCATGAACACCAATATGGCACCAAAAACCGGGCTTTTGCGGTAATGATAGCTGCTGTCAAATTTCCAGCGGAATAAATACACAGCAAAGCCCAGCAGCAGGGCGATTTCCGCCACCACAGGCGACAGCGCCACAAAAAATGCCTCCGCCACCACTGCCATCACAATCAAATCCCTGCAGCCCCTGGAAGAAGCAAATTTTCTCAATCCACTCAATATCTGCACCTCATTTTCCATGATTTTGCAGGCACTGCCCACAAGGCAGCAGCCTGTCCGAATTTACCTCCCCATTTTACCACTAATAGCGGTCAAATACAATTGACCAATCCCATAGTATAATGTTATGCTTATACACGGCTTTATCATAAATAAATATCTGAATGAAAGCTGTACGATACCATGATATATGGATACATTACACAGGCTGCATCAGAGCCTGATTTTTGAGGAGGAACCTTTAGCTATGAGTTTAGACGGCATTTCAATGCACCCCCTGGCCATCGAGCTGGACAGGGCAGTGGCAGGGGGGCGCATTGACAGGATAAATCAGCCCAGCAAGCAGTCCATCGTCATGTCCCTGCGGCTGCCGGGCAAAAACGTGCTGCTCCACATCACCATCAATCCCCAGAACCCTGCCATGCACCTGATTGACAAGGCACCGGAAAATCCGCCGGAGCCGCCCATGTTCTGCATGGTGCTGAGAAAGCACCTGGAAACGGGCAGGATTGCCGGTGTGCGCCAGTACGGGCTGGACAGGCTGCTGATGCTGGACATTGATTTTCTGTCTGCCGGTGGCAGGATTATCACCAAGACTTTGGTAGTGGAGCTGATGGGCAAATACAGCAACATCATCCTTGTGCAGGATGGCATCATCATCGACGCCCTCAGAAAGGTTGGCACCAATTCCAGCCGCGTCAGAACAGTCCTGCCGGGAGATGCCTATGTCCTGCCTCCCCAGCAGGAGAAGCTGAACCTGCTGGAAACGCCTATCGGCGAGACCATAGCTGCCATCAGGACAAAAGAGGACATGAAGCTCTCCAAGGCAATCCTGGATACCTGCCTGGGCTTCGGCCCCGTGACGGCAAAAGAAGCAGCATACGGAGCAGGGCTGCCTGCCAGCATGGCCGTCAGCCAGCTAAATGAGGGGGATTTTGCCTCACTGGAAAACGCCCTCTGTGAAATCACGGACAGCTTCCGGGAGCCATGCGGCACTGCCGCCATCGTCATCGACAAGAACAATAAGCCCCTGGCCACTGCCTCCTTCCCACTCCATTATTTTACCAATGAAACCATCCTGACCTTCCCTACCATCAGCGAAATGCTGAGCCGGGCATCCAGCCTCACAGGCAGCTACCAGATACCTGACAAGGACAGGTTCAGGAAGCTGATGAAAAACGAGCTGAACCGGGCTGAAAACAAGGTACAGAAGCTACGTGACGACATAGCTGCCGCTGACAATGCCGAGGAATACCGCATCAAGGCGGACAATCTCATGACCTACAAGTACCAGTTCCAGGACCGGGTGGATGCGGAGGTCACTGTTCCCAACATCTACAGCGAGGCAGGGGAAGCCATCACCATAAAGATGGACCAGCGGCTCTCCGTGGTGGAAAACGTGCAGGCATACTACAAGAAATACGATAAGCTGAAACGCGGCAAGGAGCTTCTGGAGCAGCAGATGCAGCACTGCCTGGAGGACATCAGGTACATGTCCTCCATCGAAGCCTCCCTGGAGTCCTCCACCCGCCTGGCCGAAATCAACGATATCAAGGCAGAGCTGATTGCCAGCGGCATCCTCAGAGAAAAGCCGAAAAAACATGCCATGGAGAAGCAGTCCCAGCCTTTCAAGTTTACCGCCCCTGATGGCACTCAGATACTGGTGGGCAAAAACAACTATCAAAATGACCGGCTCACCTTCAAGACCGCCAATCCCGGGGATATCTGGCTCCATACCCAGAACATCCCCGGCTCCCATGTCATCCTCCGCTGTGACGGCGCCGAACCATCAGAGGACACGCTGCTCCTGGCCAGCTACCTGGCTGTGCATTTCTCCAAGGCCCAGGACTCCTCAAAGGTGCCTGTGGACTACACCCGAGCCCGCTTCGTCAAGAAGCCATCCGGGGCCAAGCCTGGCTTCGTAATCTTCACCAATCAGACAACCCTTTATGTCACGCCAGAAGCAGAGGTATTGCAGCCTGTGCTTTTGCAGGAGGCATAAAGCCCTGGCAAAGAAAAAGAGTTATGGAATCACTGCACCGTGAGCCATAACTCTTTTTTAGTATATTTTTTAAATCAATTCATACATGTTCCTAGTCTGCTCCAGAATGCTGTCCCGGCGCTTCTTGGACTCAGCGAAGTAATCATGCAGGGCCTGCCTGTCATTGTTTTCAATGGCACCTGCCACCTCCCCCAGGATACCCTGCAAAATCCTGATGTGGTTGACGATTGCCTCCCCGTTGGTCATGCAGATATCCGCCCACATGTCAGCGTTGGAAGAAGCGATGCGGGTGGTATCCTTGAAGCCGCCCCCGGCCAGCTTCAGGCAGGCCTCCTTATCACCGTGGCTCCTGTTCAAAAGTGTTACCAGGGCGGCAGCCGCCACATGGGGAATATGGCTTATGACGGAAGCACAGCGGTCATGCTTGGCAATATCCAGCGTAGTCAGGTTTGCCCCTGTCAGGCGCACCAGGTCGCAGATTTTCTCATGCACCTGCTGGGGCACTCCATCGTTCTCCACGATAACATAGCACTTATTGACAAACAAATCCTTCTGGGCAGCATCAACACCGCTTTTTTCCCTGCCTGTCATAGGATGCCCCGGCACATAATAAATATCCGGCGGCAAAATCTTTTTCAGGCCGTTCCAGACATACTGCTTGGTACTGCCTGCATCTGTAATGACCGTTCCCGGCTTCATAAAGGGAAGCAGCTTCTCCACCATAGGCACCATCTGCAATACAGGGGTGCTGAGGAAAACAATATCTGCCCCCGTGACCACCTCTGCCGGATTGTCGGAGGCAAAATCCACAGCCCCCAGGGCCACAGCCCTCTCCATAGACTCCCGGGTACGGCACATGCCGGTAATGTAAATCTCATCCCCCAGCTTGTCCTTCAGGCACAGGCCCAGGGAACCGCCGATCAGCCCCACGCCGATAATAGCAAGCTTCAGCTGTGACATCAGTCCTCACCTCTTAAAAGGGAAGCGACACGCTTGATATCTGCCATAACTTCCTCAAAATCAGCAGGAGTCAGGGACTGCTCGCCATCGGAGAGAGCCACCTCAGGATGCGGATGCACCTCGATAATCAGGCCGTCCGCCCCGGCAGCGATAGCGGCAATGGCCATAGGGCGCACCATGCTGCGGCGTCCCGTGCCGTGGCTAGGGTCCACCACAATAGGCAGATGGGACAGCTCCTTGATAGCAGCTACGGCACTCAGGTCAAGGGTATTCCTGGTGTAAGTCTCGTAGGTGCGGATACCACGCTCACAGAAGATTACATCATCACAGCCCTCGCTCATGATGTACTCAGCCGCATTGAGCCACTCCTTGATGGTGGCGCAGAGGCCGCGCTTCAGCATGACAGGCTTGCCTGCCCTGCCCACTTCCTTCAACAGCTGGAAGTTCTGCATGTTCCTGGCGCCAATCTGCAGCACATCTGCATAGCTTGCCACAGTCTCAATGGAGCGCTGGTCCACAACCTCGGTGACAACCTTCAGGCCGTTGGCATCCGCTGCCTCCCTGAGCATTTTCAGCCCCTGCTCTGCCAGCCCCTGGAAATCGTATGGGGATGTACGAGGCTTGAAGGCACCGCCCCGCAGGAACTGTGCACCAGCCTTGGCCACGGCAGTAGCCGACTCCATCAGCTGCTCCATGCTCTCCACTGCACAAGGGCCCGCCATGACAATAGGCTTGCTGCCGCCGATTTCCACACCATCGATGTTGATAATGGTGTTGTTCTTCTTGAACTCCCGGCTTACCAGCTTGTACTTCTCGGTGATGCGCACGGTCTTCTCCACGCCGCTGAGGTGCTGCATCTCCAGCTGGCCGATAGCTGCCTTGTCACCGATTACGCCTACAATGGTGCGGCTGGTACCCTGGGAAAGATGCACATCCAGCCCCTGGGACTTTACCTTGCTGATAACATTGTCCAGGTCTGCCTGAGTTGAATTTGGTGCCATTACGATAATCATGATAATTCCCCCTAGTATAACATAAAATTAATTAACTAAAATTAAGTAAAAATTTGCATGATAAATTTAAGCTGAAATGAATAAAATCTAAATCTGAATACAAAAAAACCGCCCCCAAATACAGGGACGGCTATTGACCGTGGTACCACCCTGCTCGCTTTCGCAAGCACTCTTTTCGGATACTAACATATCCTAGCCCATGATAACGGAAGCAATCCGGCGAAACCTACCATCACCATCACGAAAGCAGACCAGGAACGTCTTCCCCTGCCGCACAGTACGGCAACCTGCCCCAAGTGACTTCAGCCTGCAGCTCACGAGTGTATATTCCCAGCTTCTCCTGCTGTGTCGCAGCAACCCACAGCTCTCTGCAAAGTGCCCACTGGATTTCTCTCGCTCATAGCCATTAGCATATAAAACTCTGCACTCAGAATTTGTTTAACAACTTTTTACAACTTACAAGCCCTATTTTAAACACTAAAAACGGATTTGTCAAGAACAATATTAAAAAATTATTATTTACTACTGTTCACCATCAGTAATTACCAATTATGATGTACCATCCGCTATCTGCTTTGTGTACGCCCCCTGCCATGCTATTCCCTGCGTATCAGGGCAATCTCATCACAGTCCGGGAACTTAGGGCAGTCAATGCAGTCCTTCCATATCTTGTGAGGCAAATCATCCCGGGAAACCACCGTAAAGCCAAGGCTTTCAAAGAACTTGGGCTTGTAGGTCAGGGTAAAAAAGGTCTTTACCCCCAGCTCCCTGCCTTCCTCGATCAGCATGTTCACAATGCCGCTGCCGATGCCCTGGCGCACCACCTCCGGTGCCACTGCCATAGCGCAGATTTCCGCCATAGAATCCCAGGTAATATGCAGGCCGCCTACCCCCACAACCTCGCCATCCTCGTCCTCTGCCACCACCAGGTCACGCAGATTTTCGTAGAGGGTATTGCGGGAACGCGCCAGCATCTCACCATTTTTCGCATAAACCGCTATCAGGTGAAAAATCGTTTCTGTATCGCCAAAGCGAGCCTTCCTAAAAATCATTGCTGCCCACTCCTAAAACTTCAAAATCTCTTATTCCTTGCCCATGCTTGGGCACACTTCTCCCAGCGGGCATTCACTGCACAGGGGCCTGCGAGCCTTGCACACCCTGCGGCCATGCCAGATAAGCCAATGATGAGCCTGGCTCCACAATTCCTTGGGAATAGCCTTCATCAGCCCCTCCTCCACCTCAAGAGGAGTCTCCCCCACAGCCAGCTTCAGCCTGTTGGCCACCCGGAAAACATGAGTATCCACCGCGATAGCCGGGCGGTCAAAGGCAATGCTGGTAACCACGTTGGCAGTCTTCCTGCCCACCCCCGGCAGCTTCAGCAGGGTATCAAAATCCTCCGGCACCTGTCCGTCAAACTCCCGCACCAAAATCTCGCAGGTAGCCATGATATTCTTTGCCTTATTGCGAAACAGGCCGCAGTCCTTGATTTCCTGCTCCAGGGCCGGCAGCCCCATGTCCACAATATCCTGCGGACATGGAGCCTTGGCAAAGAGCCTTTCCGTGGTGATATTCACCCTTACATCCGTACACTGGGCAGACAAAATCACCGCAATCAAAAGCTCAAAGGGATTGCGGAACTTCAGGGCAGGCTTGGTATCCTTGTACACCTCACCCAAAATGGCAACTTGTTCAGCCTTTATTTTCTTGGTAACACGCATAGCATCACCACCACATGAATAACATGAATATAAATAATCAGCCAGACTTATTAGTTTGTCAGGCTCCTGATCGGTGCCGGAATACGTCCGCCACGGGCAATAAACGCCTCAGAGCTCCAGTTGTTGCGAACCTTGACAATAGGGCAGCGTCCCAAGAGGCCGCCAAACTCCACGCTATCGCCAACCTTCTTGCCTGGCACAGGAATAACGCGGACAGCAGTGGTCTTGTTGTTAATCATGCCGATAGCAGCCTCATCAGCAATAATGCCGGAAATAGTGGCCGCGGTGGTATCGCCTTCTACAGCAATCATGTCAAGACCTACGGAGCATACGCAGGTCATGGCCTCCAGCTTCTCAATGGACAGGGAACCGCACTCGATAGCCTCAATCATGCCCTGGTCCTCGCTGACAGGAATAAATGCACCGCTCAGGCCGCCTACGTGGGAGGAAGCCATCAGGCCGCCCTTCTTCACAGCATCGTTCAGAAGTGCCAGCGCCGCAGTTGTACCCGGTGCACCGCAGCGCTCCAGGCCCATTTCCTCCAATACGTTGGCAACAGAGTCACCCACTGCCGGAGTCGGAGCAAGGGAAAGGTCGATAATGCCAAATGGCACGCCCAGGCGGCGGGAAGCCTCACGGGCAACCAGCTGGCCTACACGGGTAATCTTGAAAGCAGTCTTCTTGATGGTCTCAGCAATCTCAGTAAAGTCGGCGCCCTTCAAATCCTCAAGGGCATGCTTGACAACGCCAGGGCCGCTGACACCTACGCTGACCACCTTCTCCGCCTCGCTGACGCCGTGGAAAGCACCTGCCATGAAAGGATTGTCCCCAGGGGCATTGGCAAATACTACCAGCTTGGCACAGCCCAGGGCATCCTGGTCACGGGTAAGCTCGGCAGTACGCTTGATAATCTCACCCATCTGGCGCACGCAGTCCATGTTGATGCCTGCCTTGGTGGAACCCAGATTTACAGAGGAGCATACCACATCAGTGGTAGCCAGTGCCTGGGGAATAGAATCCAGCAGGATTTTATCGCCATTGGTAAAGCCCTTTTCCACCAGGGCAGAAAAACCGCCGATGAAGTTTACGCCCACAGCCTTGGCAGCCTTGTCCAAGGTCTCAGCCACCGGCACATAGGAATCAGTCTTGCAGGCCTCGGCAGCGATGGCAATAGGGGTTACGGAAATGCGCTTGTGAATAATAGGAATACCATACTGAGCCTCGATATCCTCACCGGTCTTTACAAGAAATTCGGCAGACTTGGTAATCTTATCATACACATTACGGCAGAACTGGTCAATGTTCGGATGAGCACAATCACGCAGGGAAATGCCCATAGTAATGGTGCGCACATCCAGCTTATTCTCCGTGATCATGCGATTTGTTTCCAAAATATTATCTATAGTAATCACAAAAAATCCTCCATACAACTATACTACGACAACAATTCTATTATGACAACAACCCTGATACGACAAATATCGCGCCGAGTGGTCAGATATTGTGCATAATGCAGAGTGATTAGATATTGTGCATAATGTTGAAGATTTCCTGATTCTGTACCTTGATCTCCAAATCCAGCTCCTGCCCCTTCTCCCTGAGCAGCTTCTGCATCTCAGGCAGCTTTACATTGTCACCCACAGTCTCAGCCATCATAATCATGTTGAAAAAACCATCCATAATGTTCTGATTTACGCTGAGGATATTGATATTGTTCTCCGCCAGAATGTTGCTGACCATTGCAATAATACCCACTCTATCCTTACCAACAGTAGTAACAACCAATTTCATGCTATTCTCTCCTATCATAATTCAAGTGAACAGGATACAAAATCCCCGATATTTTTACATTATAGCATAGTAAAGGGAAATTTATAACCACCTGGGGAAAATATTTGAGAAATATTTAAAATAGCCTGCGCATAATTTTTCTCCTTTACCCTCCCCAGGAAGTCTTTACTTAACCTGCACCGGCAAAAACATTTACCTGGCCTCCCGGCAGATATCTTCCGAGGAATTAATCCAGTTCCAATTTTTTCAGTAAGTATTTCTCTTCATCCTCAGTGAGGTTATCACCTTTCATCAGCTTCAATGCTATAGCCGCCGACTTTTCACTGGCTGGAAGATCTTCAAGATAAACATACTTGCTGATATACGTCAATACATTTTCTGCCTCCCGCAGCACATCGCTCCTGATCTCATTAAGATTACGCTGGTCGCATACCAATCCCAGCGCAATAATAGAGCAAATTGATTCGGCGCCTGTTATAGTATCCGTCTGAAGCACCTTGGTCAGACGTATGGCAGCATTATTGCGCAACTTCTGCTCATTCTCATCCTTGCAGACATAACTATTAAAAGCCAGGCCGATGGCATGAGAAGTATTTTGCAAATAGGATTTTCCGTTGCCATTCTTCCTGATCAGGAGATCACAGTCTTTAACCAGACATTCGTACAGCCACGGAATATCAAGATGACGCTTGCCAAAAGTATATAGGCAGGCCAAATAATACCTGTTCTGCTGCCTCAGCTTTTTCAGATTAAGCACATCACCTTCTGTACCACAAACAGACAGTGCATAAATAGATTGTATTCTTGTGTTTACAATCTCACCGCCCGCTGATGTATTCCATTCCAGCGAATACATATCTGTCAGGAAATTACCGATGCATGCATCCGCAAATTGCTGGCGTTCTCTTTCTGTCCAACGATGGCAAATTTTTCTGCCAATAATCGCCAATCTGCATTTATATTCCTCACAGGAGGAATTACTGGAAAAAGCTTTGATGACAGGCTTCGCAAAATCCTCCAGATTTGACGCCGAAATAATCTGGTTCACCAGGATAGCGGCCTTGGCTGAACATTCCTTGATCTTATGCTTTTGCCATCTCTGCTTTTTCTTGACATTAAAAATATTTGACAAGGAATTAAGGATGCTGTTAGGCTCCAGCTTATTGCTGGTCATGGATACCAGCTTTTGCTTCTGCCGCTGGGCATCATTGTCAGAAATTTCAATTCTGCACACACCATTTTCCAGAATATTCTGTCCCTCTACATCGCTGCAGGTCCAGGCATACATGGTGATGATCTTGCTGCGGCTGACCTCCACTTTAAGTACCACATACGCTCCTGACGCATACTTTTTGTTAAAGTTGATCTGTCCCTTTGCAATAGTACGATATGTCTTGCCATCAATATTTTTCAGCTGAATAGGTATATCTATCCTGCCGTTACCATTATTAGGCATCAGCTGAAAGCCTTTTAATATCTCGGAAGTATACGGCAGTTCCGTGCCTGTAGCAATAATCTTGACCCTTGTATTGTTAGACGTGCCAAGATACAGGCTGTCATTAATTATATTCCTGCCCCACTCAACTCTTTGCAAAGGCACAACGTTTTTCTTCGCTGCGGCTTCCTGCTTCACGGCAAGCATGCTGCTCTGCTGTTTTTTAACATGTTCTGCTACTGCTTCGGCCACCTCGGAAGCATTATCTCCCACCGTGCGCATATCATCACTGATGGCAAACTCGGTTTTCTTTAAATAATAATGGTAAACGGCTGCACCTCTCGCAACAGCCTGGTCGGGATCCATCGCTTCAATAGGCTCAAAGCCAAACAGTTCCCTCAGGCGGTCCTTGATCATATAGAATTTGGACATGCCGCCATTTAATATAACAGCATCAACCTTGACCTCATCAGTACCGAGTTTCTTAGCGGCTTTATTCAGCACATCCAGGATAGGGTACACTATGTTGTTTGTATTGGTCAAAACACCCAGCTGATCAATCTTCTTATAATCATTCACAGAAAGATCCCTGCCCATAAATTCTTCATAGACAGCCTCTATTTCTTCCTTGGTAAATACATCATCATAGCTAAAACCTGTACTGCCTACATTGCCGCCAACATTAAAGCCTTCGTCTTCATCCTCATCTCCCCACCAGTTTTCACTGTCAGAACCGCCAGCCTCATTTTCGATGCTGACGCTTAAATCCAGCTTCAAATCTTCAGCGTATGTCAGCAGCTGTGACATAATCGCTTTTTCATCTTTTTTCAGCTGGCGGACCACGTCTTCACGATTAGCATATTTCTGCAAAAACCTCCTGTACATCTCTTCGGCCAGTGCCTGATCAAAATTGTCACCGCCCAAAAGCGTATACCGGTTGATGGCTATATCATCAACCTTGATAATATCCTGGCAATCCTCACGTCTCTTGACTTCGTGCAAGGTAATATCGAGGGTGCCGCCACCAAGATCAAAAACCATGATATTCTTTTTGGTACTTAAATCGATAATGTGCTCAGAAATTTCTCCATTGGCGGCTTTATTGATAAAATCATACAGCACAGCCTTTGGCTCCTCCAGGATGATAGGCCGTTCTGAACCATCATTATTAAATACCTTGATACCTGCCAAGGCTGCAGCATCACGTGTTGCCTTGACCATAATAGAATCAAAATTAGCCGGAACAGTGATTACAGCTTCCTCAATCACCTTATGAAAAATTGCCCCCGCCTCTCGCAGCATGTGCTGCAAAATCCGCGAGGCAATCTGTGCCGGCGTCTTATCAGGTATTTCATCAGCAAAGCCCAGATTGCTGACATCCTTCTCACCCATGTGGCTCTTAATGGACTTTGCTACTAAATGAGGACGTACAGCATACCTGTTTTTAGCAAAGTTTCCCACGATAGGCCGATAATTATTATCTTCATTGTAGTATACACATGATGGCAGCGTAGGCTTTTTTTCCATTTGCGGCTTGGCCTTGCCATTAAACGTATAAACATCAACGGCTCTTTTCAAATCTATGACCGTACTTTTTAACTCTCCATTTGGCCTCTGATTGACAGTGGCCAAAACGGAATTTGTAGTGCCCAAATCAATACCTATACATAAATCATGAATCGCATCGTTACTCATTTTCTTCTACCTCCTTGATTTTTGGTTTGGCAATCACGATATCCTTATCCATGTAAAACCAGCCAGGTGAAACCACACGCACACGTTTTGGCTTATCCTTGTCCATAAAAGCTGAACCTGTATAATCGCACCTTTCCGCTTCCTGTGCAGTCAGTTCCAGAATTGAGTCAGGCTTCATGATGGGATTTATGTGATTGTCCATAACAAACTGTGTCATTTTCTGAATCAGGATGAACAGGCCACTTACTTCCGGCGGCAAAACAAAATGCTCCTTCTTCAGCTGGGCTATGCCCCTGCGCACCTGCAAAAGGGAGTCCAGGATGCTGCCGTATTTGTCAGAATTAAGCTTGGCAAAAAAAGCTGTCAGCTCCTGCACTTTTGTCTCCTGCAGCTGCTCGTCAAACTCATCCTGCAAATCCTGCAACATCATCCGATTGCGTTCCATCGCTTCTTCCATCTGGCTGATTTTATTGTCAGCTTCCTTCCTGCTGCCCCTGCCATTGTTCCTGCTATTGCTGTCCTTTCGGTCATTACTCTTTTTATATCTTGCATTGCAATAACCTGCCAGAGCATCAGAAATGCCATACATGACATATTTGGAAATAGTATCCCGAAAAGTTTCCTGGGTATCTAAATCATTATAATAATTTATTTCCGGACAGACATGGAAAATAGCGAAACACAGAAGACGAGGCACAGAGCGATGATTACCTGCTGTTTCATCCCGCATGGCAATAAATCCTTCATAAGCCTCAGGCGTCCCCTTTTCTAAGGCCGACCTGAATGCCTCTGCTGTTTTCAATACGGATGGGATAATCTTTTTTCTGTCTAAGGGGCTGTTCAGCCTTGGTACAGTATTGCGCAAAACGCGGATGACCTCATCATCGCTGATATTTGTATAAAGCTCACGGCTGACAACATCGCTCCAATACTTAGGTCCTCTTTCAGGCTCATGCAATATCTGCTTGAGAATCTTGCTCTCAACGATGTACTCCGCATTTTCACTAGTTCTCCGCTTCTTGTTTTCGTATTCATTGTGAACATACTTCAAAAATTCCTGAAACTTTTCACTCTTAGTATTAATCATAAAGACTCCTCCTCTGCCTTGGATAATTCCCTAAAACACATACAATTCCTGTTCTTCCGGAAACAAAAACTGTGTCCTGCAATCAGGATCAAAAACCAGTCTCTGCTCCACTGTTTCAACAGACCCATCTAAATTCCCAGGACTGTGTACGATCACAGCATCCCGCGAGTTAATCTGCTTGATAAAATGCAAGGTCTCCTCAAAGGAATCATGCAGGGAAAAATTCCCATCTACATGAGCATATTGAGAAAAATACCCTGACTGGCGGCGTGTTGACAAAATAATATGCTGGGCGGACAAATCTGAGTTTTCAGACAAAAGATAATTGTTACGTTGAAAAATCTGCACATTCAAACGCTCCAATTCCCTGACCACGCCATAAATATATGGGTCCACATATATCTTGATGAATGGCGGTACAAATGAATTTAAAAACTTGAGCAGCTCTACCCCCTTGCTAAGCTGGGCAGTCTGGCAATAGACATTCTCCTCCATGCTCAAATAATCACTCACTTCGGCACAAAAAACTTCAAACACATCAACGCTTTTGTGCTTCAGCGGGTGCTTGGCATGCAAGCCGCACATGATCATAAGATCAATCTCCTTGTCAGGCAACATGCAGCCCTCTGTTAAAATACTCCCATTGATGGAAAAATCTCCTGTATACAAAATATTCTTGCCGGCATATGAAAATAACATCATCATAGCCCCTGGAATATGCCCTGCCTGCAAAAATTCCACACTGTATTCATTAAAGGGCATCTTATTGCAATAGCTTACACTCGCACTGCGCAAGAATACATTTTCCAACATACTTGAGGTATATGAACGCTTATAATGCATCATTTTTGCATAACCTTCAGTTGAGTACTGATGATGCAGCAGCCTTCTGGTTATCTCAGTCATATACGCCCTACATTCAGTCGATTGCTTAAAAAGCTCAGGCAAATAGCCGCTATGATCTAAATGGGCATGAGAAATGTATACCTCCATAATCTGCCTAAAGCTGTATATCCCTGGTATCCCCAGCAACGAATTAATTACCGGATTCAGCCGCATGCCTGATAACTGTCCTATCCCGCAATCCAACAGAATGTGGCTATCCCCCAGGCCCAGGTAATAACAGCTTGCGCCTACACGCTGGGCACCTCCCAGTGCCATAAATCTGATTTGCTTTTTTCCCATAAAACCTCTCAGCCGTACTTTATCTTTTACCATTCTGACATAAATAATCTTTGCCTCTACGTCCTGGCCAGAAACAAATCCAACTCCTTACCAATGTATTAATTCTACATCTGTAGAAAAAATCCTGCATATTTTTGATAATTTACAAAGAAAAAGAGGAGATGCGGCATGTACTACATCTTCAGTGCCATGCCGCAGCAGCAATAGGGCAGCCAGTCATACCTTGATTCTTTCACCGCACCATCATGCACATTCCTTCAATACATAACGGATGTACATGGGAAGCTTGCTAATGGTTTTATCCAGCCTTGGATTGTGGTTCCACTTCTTGAACGCCAAAATCTCTAATTCCAGGCGTCCATTCTGGAAATACTCATATACCCCCTTGGAAAATTTCTGGGAAAACAGGTACTTCTTTCCCTCTTTTACATGATAATAAAAATCAATAACATTGTTCCTTTTAACAATAGTAATCTTATTCGTTTTCATAATTTTTACCTCCTAAAAAACTTGCCTTAGCAGCCGTCCTGAGAACATCTCCTCTTTTCAATGATAATTATAGCTCCTGGCAATCTTTTAGAGGTAAATCCATGATTAACAAAAAACTCCCAGCCTTACTACAGCCAGGGAGCGGGTAAAACGATTTTGTTACACAGGGAGCAGGGTTTCGCCTAGCTTATCGTAAAAAATTTCATTTAATGAATCCACTGTAAAATAAAATTCCGTGTTGCTCAAACACCAATGAACTATCCGATCCAGCTTATCTGCATTCGAAAAAGAATACTCCAATAGACCTAACATTTCTTCAGCCTGCCCAGCAGTTAAATTCAATGCAATACACAAACATATCACATTGACCTTGCTAGGACGATAAGTGCCATCTCTCATCATACCCCGTATGTGAGAAAAGACAGCTTTGGAAATATGTGCCTTAGTATAAAGTTCTACATCTGTTAAGCCCATTTCATTTTCATATTGAAAAAGCTTCTGGCAAAACAGCTTGCGCCTGGCAAGTGTTTTATCATCAAATAACTCCTCCGGAATATCCCCGGCAGTCAAATTTCTGGCTTTTTCCTTACCGGCTGGCGATGAAGCTGCTACTTCTTCACGCTTTTCTTCCAGGGATTTTTCTTTGTCCTTATCAGCCCCGCAAAAGACATTTTCCAGGAAAACACTACCAATAATACCGCCAATAATTCCCCCTGCCGCCCCCAGCAAACCAGCAGCAACAGCCCCAACTGCTGCAGATGTCATCATAATCGGTATCTTATAACTTCCCTCTATACGCTCAAAATTATTCAGCAAATACTCTTTGCCATCTTTTTTCTCATCCACAACAACATCCCCTTTTGAAGTCCGAATAAACGTTAATCTTAAATTGACCTATCAGCTGCTTTTTTAGTATATCATACACTTATCAGCTGAAGCAAATAATTGAAAGGAGGTTTGCCTTTATGACAGCAGAGGAAATGCAAGAATACGGCAGGCTATCGGCTGAGGAGCTAATCTCACTTTTGTCACCTGGAGAATTAATTGAATACCTTATTTACAGCTACAAGGAAAATCCGGATGACTTTGACATTGTGGGAATAAAAAAAGATTTACATTTAAAAACGATTATTTAATGAGAAAGGATGAACTCTTTATGTCTAATACAAAAAACTGTTGCATTGATGGTCTGGAAATCCTGGATGAAATGACGGACGAAGAACTGCTTGTGCTACGGGACATTTACCTGAAAAAGGGCGGTATCACCTGTAATCTTGATTCTTATAGCGATTATCGTGCCAATCCCGACCGGCCTAGCACTTATACGCATCTCCTGCGCCGTGAACTAAAAGAATACGGCTCCAATACCTTTTCCTTCGGCTGCAACTCCTACAAAGAAATCCTCATTAAGGTTTGCGAAAAAATGAAGGTTAATTTTAACAGCCAGCAAAGTATTGAACATATCGAACATAATCTCCTTGAAAAAGTACTCGCTGATTCCTGGGAAAAAATGTCCAATGCCGACAAGGAAAATATTCTTCAGCAGACAGGACAGACCGGTTCCATGAAGGGAGCAAGCTCTCTCGTACTTCTGCAGGTTTTCCGTGCAGGCGGTTTTGCTTCTTACCAGCTTGCAGTGGTGATTGCCAATATCATAGCAAAGATGGTTCTTAACCGTGGCCTCAGCCTGGCTGCCAACGCTGCATTGACCAGAGTATTATCCGTCTTCGCCGGTCCTGTCGGCATAGCTATCACAGCGCTCTGGACAATCGTTGATATTGCCGGGCCTGCTTACCGGGTCATAATTCCTGCTGTAATTTACATAGCAGCCATGCGGCATGCTCACAGCAACAAAGCCTACAAAGATTTAAAGTTTTAACAAATATGCCTTTTAAACACTCATAGGCCCTGCTCATCAGCTTTTCAGCCTCTTCTCCACCTTTCCCAGCTCATCCAGCAGTGCTGGTCTCCTTGGATATGTCTGTTTCAGTTCATCAATTAGTGCCTTGGCCGTATCATTCCCCTTCCATTTTATAAGCTGTGCAATCTGCTTCGTTACCTTCTTATATTCCCGCCTATCCTTTGCCTCAGCACAGTTCTTACCTATTTTCTCATAACACAAATCATAAATGCGACAGATAATCCCCCAAAAGACTATCTGCCGCATCCAATATCACTTCTTATTCAAACTCAATGGTGGCAGGCGGCTTGCTGGTGCAATCATACATTACACGGTTTACGCCCTTGACCTCATTTACAATACGGTTGGTCACCTTGTGCAGCACTTCCCACGGCAGCTGGGCACTCTCAGCAGTCATGAAGTCGCTGGTCATGACGGCACGCAGGGCAATAGCATAATCATAGGTGCGGAAATCACCCATAACACCTACGGAGCGCATATTGGTAAGGGCAGCGAAATACTGTCCCAGATTCTTGTCCACACCGGCGGCAGCCACTTCTTCCCGGTAGATGGCATCCGCCTCCTGCACAATTTTTACCTTTTCGGCAGTTACCTCGCCGATAATGCGGATGCCCAGGCCAGGGCCAGGGAACGGCTGGCGGTTCACCAGATAATCAGGAATGCCCAGCTCGCGGCCGGCCTTCCTCACCTCATCCTTGAACAAAAGGCGCAGCGGCTCCACAATCTCCTTGAAATCCACATAGTCAGGCAGACCGCCTACGTTGTGATGGGACTTGATAACCGCGGACTTGCCCAGGCCGCTCTCGATAACATCCGGATAGATAGTTCCCTGTACCAGGAAATCCACGGCACCAATCTTCTTGGCTTCCTCCTCAAATACCCGGATGAACTCCTCGCCGATAATCTTGCGCTTCTGCTCCGGCTCGGTTACGCCCTTTAGCTTCTCATAGAAACGCTCCTGCACATTGACCCGGATAAAATTCAAATCATATGGGCCATCAGGACCGAATACTGCCTCAACCTGATCCCCCTCATCCTTGCGTAAAAGGCCATGGTCCACGAATACGCAGGTCAGCTGCTTGCCGATGGCCTTGGACATGAGCACAGCCGCCACGGAGGAATCAACGCCGCCGGACAGGGCGCAGAGTGCCTTGCCGTTGCCTATCTTTTCCTTCAGCTGCTGGATGGTAGTCTCCACAAAGGAATCCATGCGCCAGTCACCGGCGCACTGGCAGACATTGTACACAAAGTTGCTGAGCATCTTCGTGCCCTCTACAGTATGCAGCACCTCAGGGTGGAACTGTACGGCATACAGGCCCTCTGCCTCGTTCTCCATAGCCGCTACAGGGCATACAGGGGTATCAGCCGTAATGGTGAAGCCCTCAGGAGCCTTGGAAATATAGTCCGTGTGGCTCATCCAGCAGACGGTATTGGCAGATACGCCCTCAAACAGCTTGGAACCAGCTGCCTTGATGCTGACCTCTGTCTTGCCGTACTCGCTGACAGGAGCAGTCTCCACCTTGCCGCCCAAAAGATGCGCCATCAGCTGGGAGCCGTAGCAGATGCCCAGCACAGGCACGCCAAGCTTGAATACCTCTGTGCTGATGGTTGCAGAGTCAGATGTATACACGCTGTTAGGGCCGCCGGTAAAGATGATGCCCTTCAGGTTTTTCATAGCCTTGATTTTCTCAAGGCTGAGAGTATTGGGATGCACCTCGCAATAAACATTGCACTCACGCACACGGCGGGCAATCAGCTGGTTGTACTGGCCGCCAAAGTCCAGGACAATAATCATTTCATTTGTCACTATTTATGCTCCTCCTCAATCCACACAAATCACTCATGGGCTGACTGCCTGCGCAAATCATGCAGCGTTTTCGTATACGCCCCAAAACCGCACAGGCAAAGCCTGAAACACCAATCCATTATATCATATATCCTCGTCCCATTCCAGCCGCAAATCCTCCACTGCGTTCCTGGCCGTATCGTAGTCAAAGCCCTTCATGTACAGATGCTGAAGCATTTTCTGCTGCTCCGCACCTGCCTTGAACCTGCGCCGCACCACCTTCATGGCCACGGCATACTCCCGCTCATCAGTATCATCCGGAATGCACTCCCTGATCATATCCCGGTCATATCCCTGCTGCTGCAGCTTCGCCACAATCTGCCGCACACTGTAGCTGCTGTCATGGTAGAGAAACTCAAACCGCCTCCGGCAGCCCTCCTCCTCCTGGATAAACCTTTTAGACTGCAGCCACTGAATAGTTTCCTCTATCTCATCCTCTCTGTAGCCCTTCCTGGACAGCTTATCTGAAAGCCTGCGTATGCTCTGGTCACTGCGCGCCAAAAACTCTACAGCCTTTGCCTTGCAGGAAGGCTGTCCCTCGCGAGAACCAGATGATTTTGCAGCTGACCGCTCCTTACTCATCGGAAGCCTTGCCCTTCTTGGCCGGAGAAGTCAGCCTCTGGATGACATCCGCATCCTTCAGCATCTCATACAGCTTCGCCTCTATCTCTGCCATCAGCTCAGGCTGGTTTCTGAGAATTTCCTTGACAGTGTCCTTGCCCTGTCCCAGACGGTTGCCGTTGTAGGAATACCAGGAACCGCTCTTGTTGAGGATATCCAGGTCAGCGGCAATGTCAATCACGCTGCTTTCCTTGGAAACACCCTCCCCGTACATAATATCAAACTCAGCTACCTTGAATGGCGGAGCCACCTTGTTCTTCACTACCTTTACCTTGGTGCGGTTGCCCAGGATAGTGGTACCCTGCTTCACCACATCAAACTTCCTTACATCCAGACGCACTGAGGAATAGAACTTCAGGGCACGGCCGCCGGTGGTGGTCTCAGGGTTACCATACATGGTGCCCACCTTCTCGCGAATCTGATTGATGAAGATGGCAGTAGTCTGGGACTTGCTGATGATACCCGTCAGCTTGCGCATGGCCTGGCTCATGAGGCGCGCCAGGAGGCCCACATGGGCATCACCCATATCGCCCTCAATCTCCGCACGAGGCACCAGAGCCGCTACAGAGTCCACCACGATAATATCGATGGCGCCGCTGCGCACCAGGGCCTCCACAATCTCCAGCGCCTGCTCGCCGGTATCAGGCTGGGAAATCAGCAGGTTGTCAATATCCACCCCCAAATTCTTGGCATAAACAGGGTCCAGCGCATGCTCCGCATCGATAAAGGCTGCCACGCCCCCCTGCCGCTGCGCCTCGGCAATCATGTGCAGGGTTACAGTAGTCTTACCAGAGGACTCAGGGCCGTAAATCTCAATGATACGCCCCCTAGGAATACCCCCTACGCCCAAGGCGATATCAAGGGGCAGGATACCTGTAGAAATAACTTCTACGTTCATATTGGCTGCCGCATCACCCAGGCGCATAATGGCACCCTTGCCATAGTCCTTCTCAATCTGCTTCATGGCATTTTTTAAAGATTCTTCTTTTTCCTGATCCATATTTCAAAACTCCTTAATCTCAATGAAATTCTATACCTATTATAACAAACACGGGTTTTTTGCGCAATAGGTAAATAGAATATTTTTAACTTTTTGTTCTGTATATATAAATATAGATATATATATAAATATAGATATAGATATATATTTATATTCAATGGCATTTATACCTGGCATTTTGCCAAAAAAACAGGGCGGCTTACGCCGCCCCGTCAAAACAATACACAGATTGTAAAATCCGAGCTTGATATTTCAAGCAAATTTGCAATTACGCACCATTACATGTAATCGGTAGAAGTCTTTTTCTTCTCCGTCTTCCTGATGCCCAGAGTCTTGGAAATATACTCAGTCATCACATAGAAGGCAGGGATGATGAAGATAGCGATGCCAGTTGCAAAGAGCATACCGCCAACTACCGCCACACCCATGCCGTTACGGGCAGCCGCACCGGCACCCGTTGCCATAGCCAGCGGCAGACAGCCTATGATGAAAGCAAAGGAGGTCATGAGAATAGGACGCAAGCGCAGTCCTGCCGCCTCAATAGCTGCCTTTAAAGGATTCATGCCGGCATCTACACGAATCTTGGCAAACTCTACAATCAGTATGGCGTTCTTGGCTGCCAGACCAATAATCATGATAACACCAATCTGCATATATACGCTGTTCTGCAATCCGGCATTCGGCGTACCGTCAAGAGCCTGTACAATGGACAGGAAATACTCGGAGAACAACGCACCAAAGATACCTACCGGTACAGACAGCAGCACCGCAAACGGCACGCTCCAGCTCTCATAGAGAGCGGCAAGGCACAGGAATACGAAGACAAATGCCAGAGCCAGCACCTGGCTGGTGGAGCTGCTAGTCTTCTGCTCCTCACGGGCCTGACCGGACCACTCAATGCCGAAGCCATCAGGAGCAACCTCCTTGACGATTTCCTCAATGGCAGCCATGGCCTCACCAGAAGAATAGCCGTTGCCTGCGTTGCCCTGAATACCAACAGAACGGGCTGCATTAAAGCGGCTGATATTGCTGGCACCAGTAGTTTCACGCGGCTTCAGCAAAGAATCCAGAGGCACCTTGGCACCTGTATTGCTGCGCACATACATAAAGCGCATATTTTCCACATCACTGCGGAAAGTTTCATCTGCCTGCACAACTACCTTGTAGGTACGGCCAAACTCATTGAAGTCATTGACCTGATTACCGCCATAAAATACCTGCATGGCAGTGAACACATCAGAAAGGCTGACGCCCATAGCCTTAACCTTTTCCCTGTCAATATCATACTGATAAATAGGTGAATTGATGGAATAAGTGGAGCGCACACCCTGCAGCTCAGGACGCTGATTTGCCGCAGCCAGAATCTTCTTGGTAATCTGATCCAGTTCCTCATCGGTATGCCCGGACAAATCCTGCAGCTCCATCTGCCAGCCGCCAACAGTACCAAGGCCTGGCAAAGCAGGCATGTTAAAGGCTATAACCCGCGCCTCCGGCGCAACCATGGCACCTACACCAAAGGTTTTCATAACGATGGCATTAATCTGTGTTTCCGCAGTAGTCCTATCAGCCCAAGGCTTCAAGCCAACGAACATGGCACCAGCACTGGATTTGTCGCTGAAGGCCATGATGTCAAAGCCAGGAATACCCATGACACCGTCAATACCCTCTACCTGCAACAAGGCAGGTATCAGCTTGTCGATAACCTTCGTCGTCTGGTTCAGGGAAGCTCCCTCCGGCAGGTTTACTGCTACAGCATAGTAGCCCTGATCCTCATCCGGCACGAAGGTGGACGGCACAATCTTGTACAAGAGCCCTGTCAGGCCGCAGACAATCACCACAAACACCAGGGCAACCTTGATGTGGCCAATAAACCAGCCCACCACGCCCTGATAGCTGAGGCGCATTCTGTTAAAGGCCTCGTTGAATTTATCAAAGAACCGTCCCAGTACGCCCTCATTTTCATTCTTCTCATGAGGCTTCAAGATAGTGGCACAGAGAGCCGGTGTCAGTGTCAGTGCCACAAAAGCCGACAAGGCCATGGAAATAGCGATGGTCAGGGCAAACTGGCGATACAGAACACCCATCATGCCCCCCAGGAATGCCACCGGCACAAACACTGCCGCCAGCACGAAGGCAATAGCCACAACAGGGCCCTGTACCTCGTCCATGGCCCGCTCAGTAGCGTCCACAGGATTCAGGCCCTTCTCCATGTGCGCCTCAACGTTCTCGATAACAACGATCGCATCATCTACTACCAGGCCGATTGCCAGCACCATGGCAAACAAGGTCAGGGTGTTGATGGAGAACCCCAGGAAAGTAAAGGCAATAAATGTACCTATCAAAGATACA
The DNA here is from genome assembly GCA_022786545.1 of Selenomonadaceae bacterium. GTDB lineage: Bacteria > Bacillota > Negativicutes > Selenomonadales > Selenomonadaceae > Anaerovibrio. The sequence goes on along the minus strand of JALFXV010000100.1, from coordinate 77,921 downwards.
GGCACTGCCAAAAGAGGAATGAGGGTTGCCCGCCAGTTCTGCAGGAAAACAAATACTACCAGCACAACCAGCACCAGTGCCTCGATAAATGTATGCACAACCTCATTGATAGAGGCACCGATAAACTTGGTGCTGTCTACAATCTCCTTGATTTCCAAATCAGGCGGGAAGTCCTTCTGGGCATTCTCCAAAATCTTCTTTACCTCAGCCACGGTGGTCATGGCATTAGCATCACTGGTAAGCTGGATACCGAAACCCACCGCATCCATGCCGTTGTAGCTAGGTATGAAGTTATAGTCCTCAGCACCAGTTTCTACCCTGGCAATATCCTTGATGCGCACATACTGTCCGTCAGTGGTAGCCTTCAGGATGATGTTGCCAAACTCCTCGGCACTGGTCAGACGGCCATCAATCTTGCCGGTGGCCTGCTTTTCCTGACTGTCAGCCACAGGTGCGGCACCTACCGTACCTGCCGGAGCCTGCACGTTCTGCTCATTGATGGCTGCCATGATATCAGCAGCCGTAATATTCATTTCTGCCATCTTGGCAGGGTTTACCCAGATACGCATGGCATGGTCAGCACCAAATACCATTACGTCACCTACGCCATTTACGCGCTTGATCTGATCCAGCAGATAAATATCCGCATAGTTCTTCATCCACGGGCGGTCATAGGTCTTGTTCGGGGAATACATTGCCATCATCAGTGCCATATCATTGGATGATTTGCTGGTAGTTACGCCCATAGACTTTACGGATTCAGGCAGGCTGGAGTTGGCAATTGCCACATTGTTCTGCACCTTTACCGCATCCATGTCGCCATCGGTGCCCAGATTGAACACTACGCTCAGGCTGTACCAGCCGCTGTCAGCAGCAGTAGAGGACATGTAGTCCATGCCCTGGGTACCGTTTACCTGCTGCTCAATAACCTGTGCCACCGTATCATTAACAGTTTTCGCGTTGGCACCTACATAGGTGGTGCTGACGGAAATCGTCGGCGGCGAAATCTGCGGATACTGGGCAATCGGCAGCTGAAAAGCTGCCAGCACACCGATGATTACAATCAGCAAGGATATTACGATTGCAAATATCGGTCTATGTATAAAAAACTTAGCCAAGTGGACGCCCCCTTATAAATTGTTTGCTGTGAGGGAGAAGCCCATATCCTCCGGCTTTACCTCGGTGATAGCCAGATCCATGCCCTCGGTCAGGGAGGTAAGCCCCTCTACAATAACCTGCTCCTTGCCGGTCAGTCCCTTTTCAACAATGCAGTAGCTGCCTACCTTGGTGCCCAGCTCCACATTCTGAGCCTTGGACTTGCCGTCCTCGCCCACAATCATCACGAAGGACTTGCCCAAAAGCTGCTGTACGGCACGCTCCGGCACCAGAACGGCCCCCTTCAGTGTATCGCCGGTGAGCTTGGCACGGGCAAACATGCCAGGTACCAGGATACCGTCAGGATTGTCGAACTGCGCCTTGACAATCAAAGAACCTGAATTATCCTGCATGGCACGGTCAACCTCTACTATGCTGCCATCAATAGGATAAACGGAACCATCGCTCAGGGCAATCTGCACGGTCTTACTAGGCAGAGCCTGGCCAGGAACCACGGAGGCTCCCACATACTTCAGATACTCGCCCTCACTGATGCTGAACTGCACAAAAATCGGATTGCTGGAACCGATGGTTACCAGCGTAGTATTGCCTGCGGCGGCATAAGTACCCACTGCCACATCATCCACCGCCAGCTTGCCGCTCATCGGTGCATAGACAACAGTATCATCCAGGTTCTGCTGAGCCTGCTGCACAAGTGCTTCCATAGCATTTACATTTGCCTGATAGGCAGCCACCTGCGCCCTAAGGGTAGTAACTACCTGCTCGGAAACAGCCGCTGCAGCCAGCAGCTGCTCATTGCGCTGCAAATCAATCAGTGCGTTGTTATAGGTTGCCTGGGCCTGGGCCAGGTTGGCCTGAGCCTGCAGCAGGGCAGCCCGATAATTTCGGTCATCAATCTTGTACAGGGCCTGGCCGGCAGACACATACTGTCCGCCTTTGATGTACTTATCCATCACATTGCCGGATACCCTGGCCTGCACCTTTACTTCATCCTTGCCCTTGACGGAGCCTGCATACTCAAGAGTCAGAGGCGTATCCTGCACCAGCACGTTCATGGCCTTGACCTGCACGGCCCCCATAGCCCTCTGCTGGCCGCCGCCACCGCCAAAAACTCCCATCAAAAGTGTTCCAGCAATAACCACCACCACGACAGCTATTGCTATAATAGCTTTTTTAGACAAATCTACCTACCTCCTATTATTCCCGCTATAAGCATAAATCGGTTCGAACACGAACAACACGCTCTGTACATGATACATTCACTCTCTCCAAAAGTCAACATATACAGGCATTATTCCAGCCACTGTACAGTATAATCCCTTATTATGAAAAATACCTAAAAACTCAACTATCATTACCTGCCAGACAGCTTGCATGTGCCAGGCCCTTATTTGGCCAGCTCAATTACATCCAAATCATCAGGCACAAAAACATGGCCGCTGAAATACTTTCTACATTCTGCTCCATAATCTTCCTTGCGGGTGGCGATGGTCTTGTCCTCGGTATGATAAAGCACTACATTGGCAACCCCCAGCTGCTGCGCCAGCTCCCCTGCCTCCTTGACAGTACTGTGATTTTTTTCATAAGGCTTGAACTCATCCCTGTCATCGTACTTGCAGAATGCCTCAGACATCAGCCAGTCCGCTCCCTCAACGTACTGACGGCACTGAGGATTGTATGGCTCATCCCCCAGGCAGGTCAGCACCAAGCCATCATCCTTGAACACCATCCGATAGCCAAACTGCTTTGCCTTGGTGGAGAAAATATCAAATGCCGTCAGGGTAAGCTCCGGCAGCTCCACCTTTTCCCCATCCCTGACTTCATGGATGAGAATATCCCTGCCTACATTGGCCAAATCCTTCTTTTTCAACATCATGGCGCACATCTTCTCCAGCATATCCTTCACCACATCGTGGCAGTAAATGTGCAGCTGCCCCTGATACTTGCCCGTATTCATCAGGGAGGCAATCTTTCTGATCATCCAGATTACCCCCAGGATATGGTCTGTATGGCCGTGGGTCACAAACATGTGATGAAGCCTCCTGTAGTCCGCCCCTGCCAGCTCCATCTGCCTCAATATGCCGTTGCCACCACCGGCATCCGTCATAAAAAGTTCCCCGTCCGAATGTTCAATCAAAAAACAAGTATTGAATACTTTGGTTACCATTGCATTGCCTGTGCCCAGCATGATCAGCTTTTTCATAGCGCTCATCTCCCATTTCCTCTGTTTATCCATATTCTCTCACATCAGATGCTTTCAGGCAAGGCAGGCTTTGCTCGTCATGCAGCCGGCCCTGCCTCTCCATTATAACAAAAAAAGAGGCGGTTATGCCTCTTTTTTACTGCGATTATTCAAAATCTCTAAAGCTTGGCGTGCTGCCTGCTGTTCAGCCGCCTTTTTACTTGGACCCTTACCTGTTCCTAAAACTTCGTCATTAAGCTTAACAGCAAACTCAAACACCTTGGCATGATCCGGCCCTGTGGCGCTTAGGAGCTCATAGCTGACATGGCTATCAGCCCGCCTCTGCACCAGCTCCTGCAGCATGGTCTTGTAGTCCCTTACCCGGGTGCTGCCATCCTCAACTCTGTGCAGATGCTCCTCCAGCTGCCTGAGTACATAACTCTGGGCTTTTTCCCAGCCCTGGTCCATGTAGATGGCGCCAATCACGGATTCAAAGGCATCCTCAAGAATGGAGGAACGCCTGCGCCCGCCTGATGTCTGCTCTCCATGTCCTAACAACAGGTAATCTCCCAAATGCAGCTCCGCGGCCCGGCTGGAAAGACTAGCCTCACAGACCACCGCTGCCCTTGCCTTTGTCAGATCACCCTCAGGAAGTCCAGGAAAATGATTAAAGAGGTAGGTGCTGATAGCAAGCTCCAGCACCGCATCTCCCAAGAATTCCAAGCGCTCATTATGCTCTACCTTCATCCGCGACTCATTGGCATAGGAGGTATGCGTCAGTGCCTGATGCAGCCAGCCAATATGGCGGAAAGAAACCCCCAGCCTCCTGGAAAGCTCCTCCAGCCTGCGGCGGCGCTCAGCCGTAACACGATCACTCACACGATCATTCATAACAAAACACTTCAACTCTAGTTCATTTCCTCAATACATATTAAATTTAAAACCGTCTGACCGGACAGCTTACCTGGCGTACTTCTTCAGTACCAGGCAGGCATTGTGGCCGCCAAAGCCAAAGTTGTTGGAAATAGCTGCCCGGACAGTCTTCGCCTTTGCCTTGTTCGGCACATAATCAAGATCCAGCCCTTCCTCAGGGTGCTCATAATTGATGGTAGGCGGCAACATATCATTCTCCACGGCCAGGGCAGTGGCAATCGCCTCGACACCGCCGGCAGCACCCAGCAGATGGCCGGTCATGGACTTGATGGAACTAACAGAAACATTCTTTGCCTCATCGCCCCAGACAGCCTTGATGGCCTCAGTCTCGCCCAGGTCATTCAGATGGGTAGAAGTGCCGTGGGCATTTACATAATCTACCTGGTCAGGAGCCAGGCCAGCATCCTTCAAGGCCAGTGCCATGCACTTTGCCTGCAGCTCGCCATGAGGAGCCGGGCTGGTGATATGATAAGCATCAGAATTGGTGCCATAGCCTGCAACCTCTGCATAGATGTGGGCACCGCGCTTCTCAGCGTGCTCCAGTGTCTCCAGCACCACGATACCGGCACCCTCGCCCATAACAAAGCCGCTACGGGTTGCATCAAACGGACGGGAAGCCTTCTGAGGATTGTCATTACTGTCGCTGCAAAGTGCCTTCATGGCACAGAAGCCTGCTACAGCAGCCGGGGAAATGCTGGCCTCGGTGCCGCCAGCCAGCATAACATCAGCATCACCGCGCTGCAGCACGCGGAAAGCATCACCGATGTTGTTGGTACCTGTAGCACAGGCAGTAACAACGCAGCTGCTAGGTCCCTTCAGGCCGAAAGCAATAGACACATGGCCGGCGGCCATGTTGCCGATCATCATCGGGATGAAGAACGGGCTGATGCGGGAAGGCCCCTTGTCAAAGAGCTTCTCGTACTGGCCGTGCATGGTCTCAATGCCGCCGATGCCGCTGCCTACGTAAGTGCCGATGCGCTCAAGGTCCTCTGCCTCCAGATCCAGCTTGGCATCCTCGATGGCCATCCTGGCAGCTGCCACGGCAAACTGGGCATAACGGTCAATGCGCTTGGACTCCTTCTTGTCCATATAGTCAGCCGGCTCAAAATCCTTTACCTCACCGGCTACCTGCGCCTTGTACTCAGTTGCATCAAAGCGGGTAATTTTATCAATACCATTTTTGCCGGTCATCATAGCGTCCCAAAAAGCATCCTTGCCGATGCCTACCGGGCTCACTACGCCCAAACCGGTAATCACAACACGATTAGACAAAAATAACACCTCACAATTTCTTTAAATAGCAGCAACCTCTGCTTCAATCTGCCGGAATATTTCCTCTACGGTCAAAATCTTATCGATGGTAGGCAGATACTCGCCGGTAAATACCAGGCCGGTCTCCACGTCACCCTGCTGCGCACGGCTCAGTGCACGGATAATGCAGAAATTATGCTTGCATGCCTTCAGGCAGTTATCACACTTCTTAGGCGGCACAGGACCTTCCATGACACGCTCTGCCCACGGATTTCGGACGGCACGTCCCGGCAGCCCTACCGGACTGTGGATGACAACCACATCTTCCGGCTTCGCCTTCAGGTAGAACTCTTTCAGGGCAGGGGCACTGTTTGCCTCTGCGCTGGCAGCAAAGCGGGAGCCCATCTGGACGCCGCTTACCCCCATGTTTATTAAATCAGCAATATCCTGGCCGCGCAGTACGCCACCGGCAGCAATCACAGGAATGTCCACGGCAGCCACAATGTCAGGGATGATGTCCCTGATGGACTGGTCAGTTCCCAGATGGCCGCCAGCTTCCTTGCCCTCTACCACAATGGCAGCAGCACCAAGACGCTGAGAAATTTTCGCTAATTTTACAGATGATACAATCGGAACCACCGGAGTCCCTGATTCCTTGCCCAAGGCAAAGATGTCACGGGAAAAGCCTGCACCTGCAACTACCAGGTCAATACCCTCATCAATAGCAGTGTTTACCATCTCGGCAAACTTCTTCGCCGCAAACATGATATTGATGCCAATAATGCCCTTGGAAAGTGCCCGGGCCATCCTGATTTCATAACGCAGCTCCTCCGGAGACATGCCGGATGCCGCAATCAGGCCGATACCGCCCTGATTTGCCACAGCTGCTGCCAAAGCACCAGTAGACAAGCGAATAGCCATTCCACCTTGCATAATTGGAACCTTCGCAACTTTAGTACCAATCTTCAGTTCAGGAAGCTTCAAATTTACTCCTCCATTCATAGGCCCGCCCTACCCTTGTCAGAAAATCCCGCGAAATACATTCACGGGACTTTCCTAAAGGTAAGACACTAATTACTTGTTCTGGTCAATGTAGGAAACAACGTCCTGAACGGTCTTAATCTTCTCTGCAGCCTCATCAGGAATTTCGATGCCGAACTCCTCCTCAAAGGCCATGATGAGCTCTACGATATCCAGGGAGTCAGCACCCAGGTCATCGATAAAAGTGGACTCGATGGAAACCTCATCCGCCTCAACACCCAACTGATCAACTACGATATCTCTTACTTTCTCAAAGGTAGACATGTATGTTTCACCTCCTCTTACGGTTCTCTATATATCCATGTTACATGACCATACCGCCATCAACATTGATGACCTGGCCGGTAACATAAGACGCACAATCAGAAACAAGGAACAGCACCGCATTGGCAACATCATCAGGCTGTCCGGCCCTGCCCATAGGGATGCCGGTCATCATTGCCTCCTTGACCTTGTCAGAAAGCACAGCCGTCATATCTGTTTCAATAAAGCCCGGTGCTACCATGTTCACGGTAATGCCGCGGCTTGCCAGTTCCTTGGCCATAGACTTGGAAAAGCCCAAAAGGCCCGCCTTGGCAGCCGCATAGTTGGCCTGGCTGATATTGCCTGTCAGGCCGACTACGGAAGTCATATTTACAATGCGCCCGAAGCGCTTTTTCATCATAGGCTTGGTCACAGCCTTGGTGCAGTAATACGCACTCTTGAGATTGGTGTTGATAACAGCGTCCCAATCCTCTTCCTTCATGCGCATCAGCAGGTTATCCCTGGTAATGCCGGCGTTGTTTACGAGGATGTCAATGCCACCGAAGGTATCCACAACGGTCTTGACCATCTCATCAACCGCCCCGCCGTCAGAAACATCAGCCTGGACGATAATCGCCTTGCCGCCGGCCGCTTCAATCATGGACTTTACTTCCTCTGCAGCAGCAGTATTGCCTGCGTAGTTAATAGCCACGGCAGCCCCTTCCTGAGCCAGCCTCAGGGCAATCGCCCTGCCTATGCCGCGGGACGCGCCTGTAACAAGCGCAGTTTTTCCCTCTAAAAGCATATTAACGAACCTCCTTGAAATAGTCAAGAGATTTTTCTAAAGATTCTACATCCTCTACATTCAGGCTCTTAATAGACTTGTCAATCCTGCGGTTGAAGCCGCACAGTGTCTTGCCAGGACCTGCCTCCAGCAGCACGTCGGCACCGAACTCCTTCATCTTGGCCACGCAGTCCTCCCAGAGCACAGGGCTTGCTGCCTGAGCTACCAGGCTGGCCTTGATGTCCTCCGCCTTGGTCAATATCTGGGCATTGACATTGGCTACAACAGGGATCTTGGCATCAGACAAGGTAACCTTGTCCAGTTCCACAGCCAGCTTTTCTGCTGCAGGCTGCATCAGGGTGCTGTGGAATGGTGCGCTCACCGGCAGGATAACGGCCTTCTTGGCACCGGCTGCCTTCAGCTCCTCCACAGCCAGCTCTACGCCACGGGTAGCACCTGCGATAACAATCTGCCCAGGGCAGTTGAAGTTTACGGCCTGTACAGGGCTCTCAGCGGAAACAGACTGGCAGATCTCCACAATCTTTTCACGGTCTACCCCTATAATAGCAGCCATACCGCCCTCGCCTACAGGCACGGCTTCCTGCATGTAGGCACCGCGCTTATGTACCAGTGCAACAGCATCCTGGAATTGCAGCACGCCTGCCGCCACCAGTGCGGAGTATTCACCCAGGCTATGGCCGCCGGTAATCTCCGGCTGCACGCCATTTTCTTTCAAGATTTCATTGGCAATGCAGCTGATGGTCAGGATCGCCGGCTGGGTATTGGCAGTCAGCTTTAAGTCCTCCTCAGGCCCCTCAAAGCACATCTTCATGATGGAATAGCCAAGGGCCTCATCGGCTTCCTTGAACATCTTCTTGGCAACATCGTAGTTGTCAAAAAAATCCTTGCCCATGCCCACCTTCTGAGCACCCTGTCCCGGGAATACAAAAGCTAATTTACTCATTTTTACCTCTTTCTTTTAAAACACAATCTCTATGTTCCTGCAACCAAATGGCAGTTATTCAGTCAAAGTATTGCTTAAAATACAGATAGATCATTTCAGAGTATTATGAACGCGCTCGCCTACGGCAGCAATCCCGCCTACCAGCTCCTCAATAATAGTTGCCACAGGCTTGATTTCATTGAACATGCCGCAAATCTGCCCTATCATGACGGAACCATTTTCCACATCGCCCTTGTGGGTTGCCATATTCAGGCGGCCTGCACCGAACTTCTCCAATTCTTCCACAGAAGCCCGATTGGCCTCCAGCTCCGCGTACTCGCGGGTCATCTTGTTGCCGATGACGCGGACAGGATGGCCGGTGGAGCGGCCGGTAACCACAGTGGAGCGGTCCTTTGCCTTCAGCACCAGATTCTTGTAGTTCGGATGAGCGATGCACTCCTCAGAAACCACGAAGCGGGAGCCCATCTGCACGCCGGAAGCCCCCAGGGCGAAGGCAGCCAGGATGCCACGGGAATCACCGATGCCGCCGGCAGCAATCACCGGCACATCAACAGCATCCACCACCTGCGGCACCAGTGCCATAGTAGTAATATCGCCGATATGGCCGCCGGACTCGGTACCCTCGGCAATAACGGCATCAACACCGGAACGCACCAGGCGCTTGGCCAGTGCCACAGAAGCCACCACAGGAATAACCTTGGTGCCCACTTCCTTCAAAGCCGGCAGATATTCGGCAGGATTGCCTGCGCCCGTGGTAACAACAGGCACGCGCTCCTCAACCACAACCTGCATAACCTCTTTCACGAAAGGAGACATCAGCATGATGTTTACGCCAAAAGGCTTGTCGGTCCAGCGCTTTGCCTTCTGGATTTCTGCCCGGAGCAGATCCGGCGGCATGTGACCGGCACCAATAATGCCCAGGCCGCCTGCGTTGGATACGGCAGATGCCAGCTCCGCCGTGCCAATCCACGCCATACCGCCCTGGAATATCGGATACTTGATATTTAATAACTTACAAATTGGATTTTCCTCAAACATGTTAATCCTCCTTAGACCATCTGATAATGCAGGATGCCCATGTAAGCCCTGCACCAAAACCAGACAGTGCTATAATGTCTCCCTTTTTGAACCGCTTGGCAGCGGATGCCTCAGCCAGGGCGATTGGAATACAGGCAGCAGACATGTTGCCGTACTTCTCAATGTTGACAATCACCTTGTCCATCGGCATGGACAAACGCTTTGCGGCAGACTCTATGATACGGATATTGGCCTGATGCGGCACCAGCCAGTCAATCTTTTCCTGAGGCATGCCAATCTTCTCCAGTGAGTTCTTGACAGTCTTGCCCATAGCCTTGACAGCAAACTTGAAGACTTCCTTGCCATTCATATGAATGAGATTGAGACGCTGGTCTATGGATTCCTTGCTGACAGGCATCAGGCTGCCGCTGGAAGGAATCTGTATCGCATCGCCGCCGGAGCCATCGCTGCCCAGGTCAAAGCTGAGTATGCCATAGCCATCCTCAACCTGCCCCAGCACAGCGGCACCGGCACCGTCACCAAACAACACACATGTATTACGATCTTCCCAGTTGATGTACTTGGAAAGAGTTTCTGCACCAATCACCAGTGCCTTCCTGTAGACGCCGGTCTCAATGAACTGAGCCGCCACGCTGGCTGCATAGGCAAACCCGGAGCAAGCTGCCGACAAGTCAAAGGCAGCAGCATGCTTCGCCCCCAGACGATTCTGCAGCATGCAGGCTGTAGAAGGAATAATCCTGTCAGACGTCAGGGTAGCAACTATTATCAAATCCAGCTCCTCCGCAGCCGTGCCGGCATCAGTCAGCGCACTCTCGGCGGCCTTCATAGCCAACTCGGACATAGGAACCCCGTCTTCAGCAATACGGCGCTCCCTGATACCCGTTCTCTCAACTATCCATTCATCACTGGTATCAACGATCTTCTCAAGATCAGCATTAGTCAATATTTTTTCCGGGACATAATAGCCAGTTCCCAGAATACCTGCACTATATAGTTTCGCTGTCATTCGCTAGCAACTCCTCCTCTGCAATACTGTCACGGATATGTCCCGTAACATCATTCTTCACACACTCTATGGCTACGCCAATAGCACTGCAAATTGCTTTAGCGTTGGAAGACCCGTGGCATATAATACAGCAGCCGTTTACTCCCAAAAGAGGCGCACCGCCGTACTCGGAAACATCCAGCCGCCGCCCCAGCTTCTTCAGGGCCGGCATGACCAGCACCGCGCCAAGCTTCGCCAGGACACCGCCATTCTTGATCGCATCCTTGATCAGCTGGAACAATGTCAAAGCCAGCCCTTCTGCAAATTTTAACACAATATTGCCAACAAATCCATCACAAATTACAACATCCGCCTTGCCGCTAGGAATATCACGGCCCTCAATGTTGCCGATGAAATTCACGTCCTTGGCCTGCTTCAGCATGGGATAAGTGGCCTGAACCTTCTTGTTTCCCTTGGTTTCTTCCTCGCCGATATTCAGAAGCCCTACCTTGGGATTATCTACGCCATAAACATACTTGCTGAATATGGAACCCATCATCGCCATCTCCGTCAGGTCCCGTGGCTTGGAATCCACGATGGCACCGGAGTCAAGGAGCAGGGCGATGCCGTGGGTAGTAGGCAGAGGCGTGGCAATCGAGGGCCGGTCAATCCCCTTGATCATCTTCAGGAACATCTTGGCAGCCACCGTAGCTGCCCCGGTGCTGCCGGCTGACAGCACTCCGTCACACTCACCGCTCTTGACCAGCTTCGTGGCAACTACCAGGCTGGCATCCTTCTTGTGGCGGATGGCCTCTACCGGATGCTCCCCCATCTCAATGGACTCGCTGGCATGGTGGATGATCAGATGCGGATTATTGGCCATGCCGGTCTTTGCCAGCTCAGCCTTGATCTTTGCCTCATCACCTACCAGAACTATATCGCATTTATACTTACGGACAGCCTCTACCGCACCCAGCACAATCTGTGCCGGTGCGTAATCGCCCCCCATCGCATCAACTGCAATTCTCACAAAAAAGCCTCCTAATTCACTTCTGCCAAGGACACCATGATAAACTTAGCCCGGAACACCTCCTGCTTTTCGTTTCTGGTCTTCACCCAGACGAAAAACTTGTTGCTCCTCTGCTTGATGACTTCTGCCTTGGCTATCAGCATTTCCCCAACCTTCACCGGCACCTTGTACTTGATGTTGGCCACGCCGGTCACAGCCAGCGGCGCATCAATCAGGGCCAGGGCAAGGGAATTTGCCTGTGAGAAAATAAAATGCCCCTTGGCAATCTTATTCCTGGCAAAAACCATATCCTCGGTAATCTTCAGCAGCGATATACCTGAGTGACCTCTCTCCAAATCAATAACGTCACCTACAACCTCGTTCTTTTCCAAAGTGGTTATGTTGTCCTGAGCCTTCTCAGCCACCTGCCGTATGCGCTCACGCACCTCAGGTATGCCCAGCTCCATCCGGTCCAGGCGGATGGTCTGAATGCTGACCTCAAAAAGGCCCGCCAGCTCCTCATCCGTCAGGAAGGGCTTTTCCCTGACCTGCCGCAAGAGGATTTCGTGTCTTTCCTTTTTCTTCAATCTTGCCATCTCTATCACCTGTACATAAAAACAAGGCACAGTGCAGCGGACTGCTTGCACCAGGATGCCCATTTACAAAATTAGTACCAGCTCATATAACTTGATTGCAATTATACATGGTTATATACAAAAAGGCAAGCAAAAATTATAAAATTTGATATGAAGTGCAAATCAGGACAAAATACGCCCATGTTCAGTATAATAAATTTCGGGCTTTTAGTACAGTATTTTTTACAATATTGCTACAATATCATAAAACATCATATATGCACAAAGTAAAATGAGCAGAATTTCAATCCTCATGAAAACACAGGAACGAAACTCTGCTCATATTACTCATTATTCAGCTGCGGAAATTACTTCCTTGCCATCATAGTAACCACACTCTGTGCAAACATGATGAGGCAACTTCGGCTCGTGGCACTGAGGGCACTCAACATAGCCAGGAACTTCCAACTTCCAGTTAGCACGGCGGGAATCGCGACGAGCCTTGGACATCTTACGCTTAGGTACTGCCATTTCAGGATACACCTCCTTAGAAATTATTCGATACTCGAATTATTTTTCTTCAATAATTGCTGCAATGCCGCAAGTCTTGGGTCAATAACAGTACGGTCACAGCCACAATCGCCATGATTGAGGTTTGCGCCGCACTTCAGGCACAGACCGCGACAATCAGCGTTGCATATATTATTCAGCGGCTGGTCGGACAGAAGCACATCCCTGATAACAGGGGACAGGTCTATCACATCGCCGTCAAAATAATTCACTATTCTTTCCTTCTCACCGCCGGATGCAGGCTCGCTGCCCTTCTGGAACTCCTCGTTGAAGTCGTGCACCTGCTGCAAGGAGGACGGCTCCAGGCAACGGTCGCAGACAAAGGACTTGGTACAGCTTATCTGCCCCGCAAAGCGGTAACAGCGACCGGTGTACACATAGCTGCCACTGACAGATATATCCCCCTCAAAGGAATAAGTATCAGAAATGGCATCTATTTCCCCGGCATTGGTGATAAATTCAAAGGGAATTTCCTCACCGGGACGGTCAGCTAAGTTTGCTACATTGATTTTCATCATAGAAATGTCAACCTCAATAATTATAGCTACAGAAAAATGCTTTGTCAAGTAAAAGTTCTTGACAGGATATTTTTTATTGTGGCATTATGGCGGCATGACAATGTCAGGTCAGGCACGCTCTCGCTATTATCCACGCCTAGCGGTACTAAGCTCTCGCTGCGCTAACGCTTGCGAATCGCTAAGTACCGAGGCGCGTCTCAATGCCTGTACCTGACACCGCCATGCCGCTGTCCACATACACACAGCTGCTACGATACGACAAAGATACAGAGTGAACTACTCTCACATAACCCTTAGGCGTTTGTGAAGGCAGATTACCACTTACAATATTTGTATACTATAAAAGTATTATAATCCCTCAAGAAGCTCAAGGGCCTTCTGCACAGCATCGGCCTTGCCAGCGGTGACTGTCTCGCCGCTGCGGCGGATTTTCAGCTCCACCACATCCTCTGCCACGGCCTTCGGGCCTACAGTGATGCGCAGCGGATAGCCAATCAGGTCTGCATCCTTGAACTTGACACCGGCACGGTCCTTGCGGTCATCAAGAAGCACATCCACCCCTGCCTTTTTCAGGTCTGCATAGATGGACTCAGCCAGCTGCAGCTGCTCCTCGTTCTTGGCATTGACCGGCACCACAACCGCCTCAAACGGTGCAATAGCCTTCGGCCAGATGATGCCGTTCTCATCATTGTTCTGCTCCACGGCAGCCGCCATAGTACGCCCTACGCCGATGCCGTAGCAGCCCATGACCATCGGCTGCTCCCTGCCATTCTCGTCCAGGAAGGTGGCTCCCAGGGCCTTGGAATACTTGGTGCCCAGGGTAAAGACCTGTCCAGCCTCGATGCCCCTGGTCATCTTGATGGTGCCGCCGCAGCGAGGGCAGATGTCCCCTGCTTTTACCATGCGGATATCAGCCACAACTACATCCTGGAAATCGCGTCTAGGATTTACGTTGATGTAGTGCATATCCTTTTCGTTGGCACCAGCACAGGCGTTATACATCTCCATGACAGTCTGGTCCACAATAATCCTGGTGCCCTCCTTGATGCCCATAGGGCTCATGAAGCCAGGGCAGCCGCCAGCCGCCTCAATTACGGCCTCGTCAGCCATCCTGAGCTCGATAGCGCCTTCGATAAGGTTAATGACCTTTACATCATTTACCTCATGGTCACCGCGGACAAATGCCAGCACCAGCTCATCAGTATCCGTCTGGAAGGCCACTGCCTTGATGCACTTTTCCAGCGGCAGGTTCAGGCACTCTGCCACCAGCTCAATGGTGTGGGCCTCAGGGGTTGCCACTTTCTCAAGGGGCTTAATTTCTTCCTCTGCTGCCTTGATGACATTCAGCTCCGCCTTTTCATCGCTGGCTGCATAGTCACAGCTGTCACAGTAAGCGATGTTGGACTCACCGGCTGCTGCCAGCACAGTGAACTCATGGGAATGGCCGCCGCCGATAGCACCGTTATCAGCCTCTACAGGGCGGAAATCCAGCCCCATGCGGGTATAGATGCGGGTGTAGGCATCATACATCTTCTTATAAGAGAGATTCATGCCTTCCTCGTCCTTGTCAAAGGAATACAAGTCCTTCATGATAAACTCACGGCCACGCATCAGGCCAAAGCGGGGACGGATTTCATCACGATACTTATTCTGAATCTGATACAGCATCAAAGGCAGCTGCTTGTAAGAACGCACTTCGTCACGCACCAGGGTAGTCACCATTTCCTCATGGGTAGGCCCCAGGCAGAACTGGCGGCCATGACGGTCACGCACCCGGAACATCTCATCACCATACACGCTCCAGCGGCCGCTTTCCTGCCAGATTTCCGCCGGCTGCACAATCGGCATGGAAATCTCCTGGCCGCCAGCCTCGTCCATTTCCTCCCGGATAATCTGCTCAATCTTCTTGATAGTACGCCACGCCAGAGGCAGATAGGTATAAAGGCCGCCGGCAGCCTTCCTGATCATGCCGGCACGCAGCATGAGCTGATGGCTCCTGACCTCCGCTTCAGCCGGAGTCTCCCGTAATGTAGGTGCATAAAGATTAGTAGTACGCAATTTTATTTTTCCTCCTCCAGAATGGATGTTATTTCCTTGAACAATTCATCTACCAGCTCGGTCTCCGCCACCTTGCGGACAATCTCGCCCTTGCGGAACACCAGTCCCTCGCCCTTGCCGCCTGCGATGCCCACATCTGCACCACGGGCTTCCCCGGGGCCATTCACCACGCATCCCATGACAGCCACGGAAATCGGTTCCTTGATGTCCGCCAGCCGCTCCTCCACCTGGTCGGCAATACCGGCCAGATCAATGCAGGTCCTGCCGCAGGTAGGGCAGGAAATCAGCGTAGGGCCGTATTCCTTCATGCCAAGGGACTTCAAAATCTCGTTGGCCACCTTCACCTCCACCACCGGGTCTCCGGTGAGGGAAATACGGAAGGTATCGCCAATCCCCTGTGCCAAAAGGGCGCCAATGCCTACCGCGGACTTAATCATGCCGGTACGTGCCGTACCAGCCTCGGTAATGCCCAGATGCAACGGATAATCCACCTTTTCCGACATGAGCTTGTATGCCTCCAGCGTCAAAGGAACATCATGAGCCTTCAGGGAAATCTTCAGATCATAAAACTCCTGAGCCTCCAAAATCCTCACATGCTGCAGGGCAGACTCCACCAGAGCCTCCGCCGTTACGCCACCGTACTTTGCCAGAAGCACCTTGTCCAGAGAACCAGCATTGACGCCGATGCGGATAGGAATGTGCCGCTCCTTGGCTGCTTTCACCACAGCCCTTACATTATCTTCGCCGCCAATATTGCCCGGGTTCAGGCGCAGGGCGGAAATTCCCTGCCTGATGGCCTCCAGCGCCAGGCGGTAATCAAAGTGAATATCCGCCACCAGGGGCACATTCACCTTCCTGATAATATTGCCAAGATTCATGGCCGCATCCATATCCGGCACCGCCAGCCGCACAATATCGCAGCCTGCCGCCTGCAAGGCATTGACCTGCGCCACAGTGGCCTCTGTATCCGTAGTCTTAGTATTGGTCATGGACTGCACCGAAACCGGCGCGCCATCCCCGATAGCCACATCGCCAATATAAATCCTGCGAGTCTTCTTACGTTCTATCATGTCCCCAAACCTCACTTACTTCATCAGGTCATTAAATGTCGTAAATATCATCAGGGATACCAGCAGGGTAACGCCTGCCGCCTGAATATAATACATGGCCTTCGGCCCCAATGGCTTGCCCCTGAGTCCTTCCAGCACCAGCATCACAAAATGGCCGCCATCCAGGGCCGGTACAGGCAGAAGGTTAATGAGCCCCAGGTTCAGGCTAAGGAAGGCTGCAAAATTCAGCAGCGGCAAAATCCCCTGATGGGCCACCTGGCCAGCCATCTGGGCTACCCCAACGGGGCCGGACAGCTCCGCAGCGCCGGTGCCCTGTATCAGCTGCGCCAGGGCACCCAGCATGGCCATCAGCACGAAAGCCACCTTCTGAACAGCCAGTCCTGCCGCTTCCAGAATACCCGGCTGATAAATATCCGCACTGCTGGTAATGCCGATAATGACGCGCTTGCTATTTGGCTCCTCCTCAGGTATCAAAGTAGTGGACAGCACCTCTTCTTCCCGCTGATAGGTCAGCTTGAAGGGCTTGCCCTCCGCCCCCTGAATATATTGGGAAATATCTTCCCATTTGGTGACCTCCCTGCCATCAATGGTCAGAATCCTGTCCCCCTGCCGAAGGCCGGCCATAGCTGCCGGCTTTTCCGCCATCACAGCCCCGATGACCGGCTCCGGTGACGGAGTTGCCACCCCGGAAAAATAAAAAATCCCGAAAAAGATAAACAGCGGCAGAATAAAATTCATGAAGGAACCCGCCAGAACCATCATCATCCTGGCCCAGACAGGACGGCGGAAATAAGCCCGTTCACCGGCCCCTTCCTCATCAGGCACCATTACCACATTGTCCCTGCCCACTGACGGCACATAGCGCTTCCAGCCGCTGTCCCTGCTGCTATCTTCTGCATCTGCCGCAGACTCATTCCCCATGCGCTCAATGATTTCATAATCCATACCGGCAATCCTGTTAAAGCCTCCCAGGGGCACGGCACGAATAGCATACAGAGTTTCACCGTATTTGCGGCTCCACAGCTTCGGCCCGAAGCCGATAGCGAACTCATCCACCCGCATGCCGGTCAGCTTTGCCACCATAAAATGACCCAGCTCATGCACCAGCACCAAAAGGCCGAAAACAAAAATCGCCGCCAAAATTGTCGTCATAAATTCACCTCATCTTTTCCAGCTGTCTAAGGGTAAAACTCCTGGCCCATTGATCAGCCGCTAAAAGCTGTTCCAGGTCAGGCTGGTACTCAACATTACCGGCTGCCATAGCCCTTTCAATCAGGGCGTAAATATCCAAAAAGCCTGCCCGGCCCTGCAAAAATGCCTCAACAGCCACCTCGTTGGCCCCATTCATGATACAGGGCATAGTCCCCCCTGTACGGCCTGCCTCAAAGGCCAGCTTCAGGCCGCGGAAGGTATCCATATCCGGCTTCTCAAAGGTCAGCTTTGCCAGCTCATAAAAATCCACCCGGGGAAAGCCGGAAGCCACCCTGTCAGGATAAGTAAGGGCATACTGGATTGGCAATCGCATATCCGTACAGCCCAGCTGTGCCATGACAGTGCCATCGTGGTACTGCACCATAGAGTGAACGATGCTCTGAGGATGCACCACCACCTGAATCCTGTCATAATCCACATCATACAGCCAGCGTGCCTCAATAACCTCCAGCCCCTTATTCACCAAGGAAGCTGAATCTACCGTAATCTTCTGGCCCATATTCCAGGTAGGATGCGCCAGCACATCCTTTTTAGTAACTTCAGTCAACTCTGCCGCCTTCCTGCCCCGGAAAGGCCCCCCGGAAGCAGTCAGAATCAGCTTTTCCACAGCGGAGACATCCTGTCCCTGCAGGCACTGGAAAAGAGCACAATGCTCGCTGTCCACAGGCAGGATAGCCCGCCCCAGTTCCCTGGCCTTGGCCATGACCAGCTCCCCTGCCACCACCAGCGTCTCCTTGTTGGCCAGGGCAATATCCTTGCCAGCCTCCAGGGCCGCCATAGTAGGCTCCAGCCCGGCAAAGCCCATGAGAGAAGTCACTACCACATCCCCGGCAGGATAAGCCGCCGCCTCAATCACTGCCCTGCGGCCACCGGCCAGCTCAGTCCTGCCCTGATAACGTTCCTTCAGCCTCCCATAGGCCACCTCATCCGACAAGACAGCCAGTTCCGGCTGAAATTCCTCTATCTGCTTTTCCAGCAGCTCATCACTGCGGTTCGCCACCAGCACGGACACATGGAACAAATCAGGATGCTCCCGTACCACATCCAGGGTCTGGGTACCAATAGAACCAGTGGAGCCCAAAATAATTAAATTTTTCATAAGCCCTTACCTCAAAGCTACAAACTGCACAAAATAATATACAAAAGGCACAGTATAAATAACGCTGTCAAACCTGTCCCAGATACCGCCATGCCCAGGGATGATATGCCCGGAGTCCTTGATGCCCGCATAGCGCTTCATTACGGACTCCACCAGATCCCCCAGGGTGGCAATCAGGCAGATGCACAGCCCCAGCACGGCCATCACCTGCACATCAAAGCCGAACAGCACCCCCAGCCCTGCCACGGAGGCAGTAGTGCCGATGAGGCCGCCTATGAATCCCTCCACGGTCTTGCCGGGGCTGATGGACGGGCAAAGCTTGTGCCTACCTAAAAAAGAACCGGCAAAATAGGCAAAGGTATCACTGGCCCAGGTACCGATCAGTGCCGTCCAGATCAGGGCACAGCCCGGCTCCAGCACCCCCAGCTGCGTCTCCACCGGCGCCATGCCGTGCTCCATCACCCGGAGCCCGATCAGGTGGGCAAAGGACATGCCCAGATAAAGCACACCGGCTGCCGAAACGGCTGCCGAAGGCACGCTAAAGGAGCCATGCAGCAGCACAGTCATCAAAAACATGGTCAAGACCGTCCCCAGGGACAGCATGGTCAGAAGCCCTGTATCAAGGCCGCCATAGGCAGCATAGCACATGGCAGCCACAAACAAGCCGCCTGTCAGCAGGGCAGGGCGATAGCCCTTCTTGTCAAAGGCATTACAATACTCAAACCAGGCACCCAATGCCAGCACCAAGCCGCAGACAGCAAACAGCGTGCCGCCTGCCTGAATGACAAAAGCAGCCAGGCCGATACCCACGATGCCGGTAATTATCCTAACTAACATGCAAATAACCTCTCATTATACAGCCTTGCCCGCTGCCAGCCAAAAGCACGGCACCTGTACGGCACACCTCTCCTCCAGGCAGCAGGGCATCATTATTTCTTCGACAAGCCGCCAAAACGCCTGTCACGATGAGCATATTCAGACAATGCTTTGCCAAACTCCTCCGGCGTAAAATCAGGCCAGTTGGTGTCCGTAAACCAGAACTCCGCGTATGCCGTCTGCCACAGCAGGAAATTGCTGAGGCGCATATCGCCACTGGTGCGGATAACCAGGTCCACCGGCGGCAAGCCGCAGGTATCCAGCTGCCGCTCAATATCCTCTGCCGTGATCTCATCCGCCTTGATCATCCCTTTGGCAGACTGGGCAGACAGTTCCTGCACGGCACGCACCAGCTCATCCTGCCCGCCATAATTCACGGCGACAGTGAACTTTACCCCTGTATTGTCCTTTGTCTGCTGCCTGGCATCTGCAATCTGCTTCTGCAACCCCTTGGACAATTCCCAGGTACGCCCGATAAAGTCAATCCTTACATTATCCTCATCCATCTCGTCAATCTCTTTGGCCAGATACTCAGAGAAAAGATCCATCAAAAAATCAACCTCTGCGTGAGGCCGTTTCCAATTTTCAGTAGAAAACGCATATACCGTCAGGGCATTGAGTCCCAGGGCGGTGCATGCCTTAACAATTTTTTTCAATGTTTTCACGCCGGCCCTGTGACCGGCAGTACGAATCAGCCCCTGGCCAGTAGCCCATCTGCCATTGCCGTCCATAATAATAGCCACATGCTGTGGCAGCTGATCCTCAGTCAATCCCTCAAGATAAGATTTGTCCGAAGCATCATCATTCTTCTGCACGCTAGAAAACAATTTTTTCCACACGATGATACCCTCCCGTATTAAGAAAATAAGCCCCTCCAAAGAAATTCAGAGGGGCGTGTGTTTCTCCGCGGCACAGCCGGGCCTGAACAGCACAAGCACCGGCCAGCCACACAAAAATTCATCAAGGAGCTACGATAGCACCTACAGGGCAACCTGCTGCGCAGGCACCGCACTCAACGCAAGTATCCTCGCTGATCTCATAATGAGACTCGCCCTCGCTGATAGCCTCTACAGGGCAAGTACCTGCACAGGAACCGCAAGAAATACACTCATCACCAATCTTGTAAGCCATTACCAGACACCTCCTTCAGCAGCCGAGCTGCCAGTGTAATCTCCAAAACACCATCAACAGGCTTTTTCTGCCTGATGACATAATATCCATTATCCTCCAGAGGAAAAAAACTCTTTGTTGGATAAGTGATAACTGAATTATACATTATATGTGCCTCATTTAGCAAGCCTTTCGCCAAATCCCAGGGCAGGCCAACCACATCAGGCACCAAGCTGCCCTCACTCATAGCACACATTCCTTCCAATACTGGCTGCAAAAGCCCGCCATCAGACCTCCATGATTTCCTTTTCTTTAGCTTCCCTCAGGGTATCAACAGTCTTGATGTACTTGTCAACCAGCTTCTGAACGGACTCCTGCCCCTTCTTGGACTCGTCCTCGGTAATCTCCTTTGCCTTCTCCAGCTTCTTGATGGCATCGTTGCCGTCACGGCGGATATTGCGGATGGCAACCTTTGCCTCCTCAGCCTTCTTGCCCACGGTCTTCACCAGCTCCTGGCGCCGCTCCTGGGTCAGCTGCGGAATGGACAGGCGGATAGCAGTACCATCAGAGTTAGGGGAAAGCCCCAGATCAGACTTCATGATGGCCTTCTCAATATCGTGCATCAGGCCCTTTTCCCAAGGGGTGATCATGATCATGCGAGGCTCCGGCACAGAAACCTTTGCCACCTGGTTCACAGGGGTAGGGGTGCCATAATAATCCACCATTACCTTGTCCAGAAGGGACGGAGTAGCACGGCCTGCCCGCAGGGAGCCGAACTCCCTCTTCAGTGCCGCAATAGACTTATCCAGACGTTCTTCGTTGTTAGCAATAATTTCTTTGACCAAAATCAGTTACCTCCTACGGTAGTACCGATGACCTCACCGATAGCTGCCCGGTAAATATTCTCATAATCTTCGATGTTAAACACAACCAGCGGAATGTCGTTGTCCATGCACAGGCTGGTGGCAGTGCTGTCCATGATGGCAAGACGGCGGGCCAGAATCTCCGAATAGCTCAGCTCGTCAAACTTCTTGGCATCAGGATTTTTATTCGGGTCGGAATCGTAGATGCCGTCAGTGCCCTTCTTGCCCATGAGAATCACATCCGCCTTGATCTCCGCCGCCCGCAGGGCAGCAGTCGTATCAGTGGAAAAATAAGGATTGCCGGTACCGGCACCAAAAATCACCACGCGCCCCTTCTCCATGTGACGGATGGCCTTGCCGCGGATATACGGCTCTGCCACCTGGCGCATCTCAATGGCAGTCTGCACACGGGATGGTACGCCCACCTGCTGCAATCCGTCCTGCATGGCAAGTGCATTCATGCAGGTTGCCAGCATGCCCATATAGTCAGCCTGAGCCCTGTCCATGCCCTTGGCACTGCCGGACAGGCCGCGCCAGATATTGCCGCCGCCTACAACGATGGCCACATCAACGCCTTCCTCATGTACACGCTTAATCTGCTTGGCAATAGTCTCCACCACGGCAGGATTAATGCCAAAGCCCTGGTCACCTGCCAGGGACTCACCGCTCAGCTTCAGGACAACACGCTTGTATTTAGCTGCTCCCACTCGAACCCCTCCTAGTTATCAAAATATCACGCTACTCCAATTATACGCTTTTAAAAAGAAGAGAACAATAACTTGTCCTCTTCTTTATGAAAAACATGTAAAATTTCTTACTTAATCTGAGCTGCAACCTCTGCTGCGAAGTCCTCGTTCTTCTTCTCCAGGCCCTCGCCCATCTCGAAGCGTGCAAAACGACGAACCTCTACGCCGCCCAGGATATCCTTAATGCTCTTGTCGGAATCCTTGACGAACTCCTGCTCAACCAGGCATACTTCCTTGTAATACTTGTTGATACGGCCATCAACCATCTTCTCAACAATCTTCTCAGGCTTGCCTTCCTCCAGAGCCTGCTTGCGGAGAACCTCACGCTCATGAGCAAGAGCATCAGCATCAACATCAGCACGGCTGATGCACTGAGGCTTTGCAGCAGCAATCTGCATAGCAACATCCTTGCCCAGCTCATCCTCACCGCCGGACAGCTCAACGATAACACCGATCTTGCCGCCCATGTGGATGTAGGTAGCCAGCTTGCCATCCTCGGAGGTATAAACCTCAAAACGGCGGAGGGACAGCTTCTCACCGATGGAAGCAACAGCCTCGGTCATAACATCGGCAACAGTCTTGCCATCCAGCTCAGATGCATTCAGGGCATCCATGTCAGCAGGCTTGGTAGCAACGATATGCTCGGCAATCTTCTTTACCAGGTTCTGGAAATTCTCGTTCTTTGCTACGAAGTCAGTCTCGGAGTTTACCTCAACGATGCAGGCAGTGCTGCCGTCAGCAGCTGCTGCAACAACACCCTCGGAAGCGATGCGGCCGGCCTTCTTGGCAGCCTTGGCAATCCCCTTCTCCCGGAGGTAGTCAATAGCCTTGTCCTTGTCGCCCTCGCACTCCACCAGGGCCTTCTTGCAGTCCATCATGCCTGCGCCGGTAATCTCGCGCAGCTCTTTTACTAATGCAGCAGTAATCTGTGCCATTATATGTTTCCTCCTCAATTATCGCTTATCTGCGATATTTTCAATTTTCTAACAAAAAAGGGCAAAGGGATAAAAACTCTCCCTTTACCCCAATTAATTCTTATGTTGAGAATTTATGCTGAGAAATACGATTATTCAGCATCCTCGGCAGGAGCCTCTGCAGCCTCGCCCTGACGGCCCTCGATGATTGCATCAGCAATCTTGCCGGTCAAAAGGCGTACAGCGCGGATAGCATCATCGTTGCCAGGGATTGGATAATCAATCTCATCCGGATCACAGTTAGTATCGATGATAGCAACGATAGGAATGTTCAGCTTGTGAGCCTCTGCAACAGCGATGCGCTCCTTGCGAGGGTCAACGATGAACAGAGCACCAGGAAGCTTGTCCATTTCCTTGATGCCGCCGAGATACTTCTCCAGCTTCTCCATCTCATGCTTCAGGCCCTGAACCTCTTTCTTGGTGAGAACCTCGAAAGTGCCGTCAGCCTCCATAGCCTCCAGCTCCTTCAGGCGGTTTACGCGCTTCTGAATGGTCTGGAAGTTGGTGAGCATGCCGCCCAGCCAGCGCTCGTTTACGAAGTACATATCAGCCTTCAGAGCCTCTTCCTTGATAGCCTCCGGAGCCTGCTTCTTGGTGCCAACGAACAGAACGGTCTTGCCTTCCTCTGCTACGCTGCGTACGAAGTTGTAAGCCTCCTCAGCCTTCTTCACGGTCTTCTGCAGGTCAATGATGTAGATACCATTGCGCTCGGTGAAGATGTACTTTGCCATCTTCGGGTTCCATCTCCTGGTCTGATGCCCGAAATGAACACCAGCCTCCAATAACTGTTTCATAGAAACAACTGCCATAGTGGTGCACCTCCTGTTTTTCTTTCCTCCGCCAGCCTCATCCTTTGTTAAACCATATAGGCACAGTACAAATATCAGCCGACGTGCGTTTTGCTAATTACACCGCTTGCTACTATACCATATTTCTTGCGTTTGCGCAAGTATTTTCTTGCTCCATTTTTTCCATGCGCTTCGCCAGTACCACAGACTGCTTCAGCAGGCATCTTAGCATTTCCTTAGTCTCCCTGCACTCAGCTTCATTTTCTGCAGCTGGAATATCAGCTGTTTCCGCATCCTCACGTATTTCAAGAGTTTCTACTATACTTTTGAGCTGGACTGAAATAAGATTCTCTTCATGCGCTGTGGTCCTGCCCAGCAGGTAATCAAGGCTGACATCATAAAAATCTGCAAAATCCACCAACGCACCAAGCTCAGGCATCCGCTTTCCCCGCTCAATCATGGAAATTGCCGCAGAAGTGTAATTTCTATTGTACCGTTCATTATACATCTTTTTGAAATCTTCCTGCGAATAACCATGTTGCACTCGCAAATCCCTGAATTTCGTCATAACAACTCACCTGCCAAAACCAATAAACCAATAAAACTAAAATTGTTAGTAAATTATATTTTAAGCAAAGTTTTCCCTAACTTTTCGTTTAAGTCATATAGACCATATCTTCGCAAAAATATACAATAAAGAGTCAATCCAGCTACCCACTCCAGAAGTCTATGTATTTTACGATGGCAATTATACCAGCTTTTACCGCAAAGTGCTTAAATTAAGCGATGCCTTCAAGCCCCCTCCGACAAGCTGGAGCTGAGTGTCCAGGTCTACAACCTGGCAACCGGCAAGAATGAAGATTAAAAGATACTCTGCAATCCACTAAAGGAATACAGTATCTTTTCCAATCATTACAAGCTGCTCAGAAAGCAGGAATTGTCCATTGATGACTGCCAAGAACACCATTAGATATTGCATTAAATAATGGCATGACGGACTATCTTCAGCACAACGAAAGCGAAGTAATTAATATGTTTGGCCTTGAATGGAACGAAAAAGAAGAACGGGATGCTCTGCTGGAAGCTGGTAAGGCCCGCAGTACAGAAATTGGCAGAGCCATCAGCAGAACCAATGGACGAATCGAATCTGCACGCGAGTTACTTACCAAAGGTATTGTCACCTTGCAAGCACTGAAATCATCCGGATGTTATTCACATAGTGAACTAGCTTCCATCACCAATCCATCATAATTACCGAAGCGTTAAAGACCTCCAAATACCACACCACAGAACAATTAGATACCATCGCTGGGTCATAATAATCAACATTTCTCACTCTGCATACCTGTGATATTTATTTTCTCAAAGATAATATAACAGGCATTCTTATTTCTATTATTGTGACATAATATAGAAAAAAATATATTATTTTGTATTTTAATAAAGATAGATCCGTTCACTTGCTATCATCAATTACCTGTGTCACACTTTTCAGCACAGTATCGCTGTCTATTTTCCTCATACACGGAACCTCATCACCTCTATAGCATGTATACGCCCAATCCTCATGCAATCCCATGCAGTTATTGCATACAGAACTATATAAATTTACATTTTGAGGATAGCCATACATATGAACAGGGGTAGGACCAAAAACAACAACACATTTAGTATCCAACTGCGTTGCTAAATGAACCAATCCTCCCTCACAATCAACATGACACAATGAATCTCTCAATATATACTTGGTCAGTTCTATACTTTCACCTAATATATAAAAATCCACACCAGCCAGCTTTTCCGCATCTGCACCACCTAATTGTATAACATTTACATTTTCAAATCTTTGCTTAAATGATTTCACAAATGCCTCTATATGCTCTTTTGGCCATAACTTTAGCTGCTTGAGCCCAATTTTCATCGCATCTGCTCCATAATTAATGGTTACATATCTGGTTCCGTAGAATTCAGCCGCCATGAAGTCTTTTTCATATAAGGAATTAAATGGTATTGTTACTTGCATATTCTCTACATTAAACGCTTTCCCCATACGAAGCTCAGTCCATCTGTTCAAGCCTAAAACTTTACATCGCTCAAACTGTATTCTTTCGCGCCAGCACTGCTTCGAGATATCCACATACAATTTATTCCAGTTATTTTCGATGTATTTCACCTTATCGTATAAGTTAGGGGCAAATTGCAGCAATCTATCATCTTTTTTTCCAATAACATGAACAAAATGCTCTACTAGCACTGCTAAATCATATTTTATTTCTTCAATATAGAAGTCCTCTGCACTAACGACTTTAACTTTTTGTCTTCCCCCATAAACAGCCTCCCCAAACACCTTTTTCTCAACAAAAACATCAATTTGACAATCACAACATTCCTGAATTTCTTCCAGTATTTTTGCTGAAATAATATAATCTCCCATCCCACCTGTAGGATAAAATGCTATCGTTACAAAATTATTCTCATATTCTTCATACACATCAAGCCGTCTTGAAAAAAAGTTAAAGTTAATAACTTTTTTTGAATACTTTTTTCCCGTCTCCACGTGCTTAAATCCATGTTTTATAAAAAAAACATTACCTTTTTCTCTCAATTTTGATACAACAAAGGCTGCGCCTTGCTCTCTATATGCTTTGATTAACTTCTTCAACGGACTTTTTATATGCCTTGCTAAAATCACTAGAACAACCGCTTCTGCTATAACCATAGCTAATGTGATAAAAACGATATCCCACATACTTAATTTTTGTATAAACTCCATCTTATTAATCACCTTTGCCTAAAATCTTCTTGGCCAATGCTTTTTTTATAAAACGACCACTTGAAATTTCTTCTCTTAATTGTGCATTTACTCCATATAATTCGTCATGCAGATTATTTATCACATCGTAAAGCTCATCATGTAAATTATTGATATTATTCTGCAACTCCTCCAATATAATACAAATACGACCAATTTTATTAAGTTCATTCTGGGTATTCCACAAACTTGAATTATTTAATTCATATAAATGCTGATAATCATTCCCTTCTTTTATGCCCTTTTCAAGTATAATCTCTTTTACTTTTTCCCAAAAACCATTGTTCAAATTTACAGCTTCATCATAAGCAGTATCATATATTTTTGCCCTTCCATAGGCTGCTTCTAAAACTTCTTTTATAGTTGCTGCGTCATCATTTTTACTAACAGTAACAAATTCCGGTCGATATTTATAATAATCAAATTTCGTACTGAATTTATTTATCACTATCGCCTTGCGCCTAAGTAACATAGTCCAGAATGCAAAATGATACGAATTAGTAATTACAGCTTCTGAGGACAAAATAAACTCTGCTATCTCATTTATACTGCTACTGTTATTAATAGCCTCTATAGATAAATTGCCAAGACTAACTGGTAAATCCTTGTGCCCAATTAACCCAAATTTTCTTTTTATGTCAAAAGAAACATTATCTGGAGACGGCAGTGCAAAAACCGATGGGCAAGGCAAATACTCCAAATTTGATGGATGCTTATAATCCCTTATGGAAATCAATTTAAACTTATCTAAAGGTATTTCTGGAAAAATTACCATTTCTATATCAGCTTCATGCAAATAGACCAATCTTGTTCTTTGCCATCCACAATAGCCCGTCCCATAGAACTATCATATTTAAGTGTCGTAAGAAGCTGGAATTCTTCCTCCCATTCACCATATCTTGACAAGCTGAATACAATATCATAAGCAGAATATTCATTCAGACCATCCATGTTTACATCTACAGAATATTCTCTATTATCGCTAAAACAATTTAACAATACCTTTGTGGTGTATAAATTCTCTCCTGACAAACTCCTTACACTCATTACAAGTTCATCCGTATCTAAATAGCTTCTTTTCCACGTTATAGGATGGATAACGACCTGCCTAATGCTATTTTTTTGCAAAATAACTCGTTGTGTTACATCTCTCCCATTAGAAAATAAATTTCTAGTAGTCTTCCCACGCATTTTAGAAGGCTCATATTTTTCACATACAGTTTCAGCACTGCCATACTCTTTTACTTTGCCGTGGTCAAGCCATAACACCCTATTACAGATATTCTTTATTAAATCTATGGTATGGGATACTATTACTACAGTCGTCCCCTTGCTTATCATCTCCCTTATACGCTTTTCACACTTTTGTTGAAACTTAAAATCACCTACAGAAAGAACTTCGTCCACTATCAAAATATCAGGTCGAACTTCTGTAGCAATCGCAAAGCCAAGTCTTGCATACATACCGCTTGAAAAATTCTTCACAGGTACATTGACAAACTCTTCTAACTCTGCAAATCTGATTATATTTTCAAAATGTGCTTCTAAAAAGTCCTTGCTATACCCCAGTATTGCCCCATTCAAAAAAATATTCTCTCTTGCCGTTAAATCCTGGTCAAAACCTGCACCGACCTCTATCAATGGTGCGATGTTACCGTTAATACATACATGTCCGCTAGTTGGCTTTAATACCCCTGCCAATATCTTCAGCATGGTAGACTTGCCCGCACCATTAAATCCGATTAGCGCAAAGACATCTCCTTTTTTTATATCAAATGAAACATCATCCAAGGCGATAAACTCATTAAATAACAATTTTCTCTGAAGAAACTTCACAGCATACTCCTTGATAGAATCTACCTTTTCCTCCATCAGATTAAATTTCATCGTGACATTTCTAACTTCTATTGCATTTTCGTTCATCGCTACATACCTCATATATACAAAATAAACTGATTTTGCGCTTTTTTAAAAACCACAACACCTAAAAACAGGGATATAATAGCAAATACATAACAAGCAACAATCGTATGAATATCCGGCACTTTACACATATAAACTACTTGGCGAAAAGCTGACAAATAATAATACAGCGGATTATACAACAATAAAAACTTGTACTGCAGCGGAATAATTTTTTCAGGGTAAATAATAGGTATCGAATATTGGAGTGCTGTCAATATCACTCCATATAGGTGCAAAATGTCTCTGAAATAAACTGCAGCTGCCGACAATGCCAACCCTATTCCAGTACAAAATATCAACAATGCCACCAGAGGTATAAAAATACTTACTACATCAAACGTAGGATATTGTTCTGTGTAATACATCATGAACAACACTGGTGGCAAAGTAAACAGTAAATTCACGCAACTGGATAATACCCTTGATACAGGAAATAAATATTTAGGAACATATACTTTTTTTAATAGCGAAGCATTATCCAAAATAGCATTCATTGCAAAATTAGTAGATTCTGAGAAAAAAGAAAAAAATACCTGCCCTATCAATAAATAAAGAATATAATTCGGAATATCGAAACGAAATAAAGTTGAAAATACCATTGCTGTGACAATCATCATTAGCAAAGGATTTAACATGCTCCATAATATTCCTAGAACACTTCTCCGATATTTTTTCTTTATATCTCTCACTACAAGCACCCATAATAAATACTTATACCTATAAAAATTATTCATCATCCCCATTAACAACGCAGACAAACCTCCATGTATCAAAAATTATTATGCCTCAATATACAGCATAATCCTTCAGCAGATAATTTTGCACATAATCCTCAGCACCTGCTTCCAGCGTATAAAAAGGAACATCATATCCAACACTACGAAGCTTTTCCATATTTGCCTGGGTAAAATATTGATACTTGCCCCTCAAATGCTCAGGCATATCAATAAATTCTATCTCTGGCTCCAGCCCCATCGCTGCAAAAGTAGCCGTTGCCAGGTCATAAAAGCTTCGTGCCACACCAGTTCCCAAATTAAACAAACCGTTAATCTCAGGATGCTCCAGCATATATTTGATTACACTGCAAATATCCTTTACATAGACAAAATCACGCAGCTGCTGTCCATCCGCAACGCCCTCTTTATAGGATTTGAACAAGCCCATCTTTCCAGTCTTCCTTATGCTGTTGAAGGTATGGAAAATTACACTTGCCATGCTCCCCTTAAAATACTCATTAGGGCCATAAACATTAAAAAACTTAAAGCCGACATGCTGCTTAGGTGCAGACTGCTGTTTTTCCACCCACAAATCAAATAACTGCTTGGAGTAACCATATCCATTCAATGGCAACAAAGCCTTTATATCATCTTTATCATCAAACCCATGACTGCCGTCACCATAAGTTGCTGCACTGCTGGCATAAATGAAGCTTATCTCATTTTCCGCACAAAAATGCCACAGTTTTTTGCTGTATTCAAAATTATTCTTATACAGAAAATCAAAATCTCGCTCAGTAGTAGCAGAGCATGCACCCATGTGTATAACATGAGAAACCTTGCCTGAAAATTCATCCAGCCTGCCCAAAAATTCATCCCTGTTTATATATTCCAAATAAGATTTATTGCACATATTTTTCCATTTATCAGTTGCTGAAATATGGTCAACTATTACAATATCACTTATCCCCATCTCATTCAGCATGCGTACCACGCAGCTGCCTATAAAACCAGCCCCGCCAGTTACAATAACCATCCCTATTACCTCTTTTCGCGCACGATAGACTTTATCAACTCATCCTGTCTGATTGCCGCTGTCCCCACTGAACTGATAACCTTTCCGGCAGCCAGATTTGCCAGAAAAATGGCATCTGAAAAATCCAAGCCACTTGCCAATCCCAGCGTAATCGTACTGATTACAGTATCACCGGCACCGGTAACATCGTATACCTGCACCTCCGCAGCCGGGAAATCAAGCCTGTCCTGCTGCCTCCTGAACAACGAAATACCTTTGGCACCTTTTGTTACCACTAATGCCTTGGCACCTGACCTCAATAAATATTCCTCTCCGGCCCGGTTCAAGGATTCCTCATCCTTGATGGCAAAGCCTACAGCTTCTGCCAATTCCAAATTATTTGGCTTGACAAAATCCGCCCCTTTAAATGCCTCAATATTGCGGCTCTTGGAATCCACAGAAATCAAGACATTATTTTCATTGCAGATTCTGATAATTTCCGCCACAAATTCCCCTGAATTAAGTACACCTTTTTTATAATCTGAAAGTATCACCGCGGAAAATCCTGAGATATGCTCCTTTAAATATGTAAGAATAGCATTACGTGAATTACCATTTATTTCTTCTGTAAGTTCATTATCAACGCGCAGCAGCTGCTGCCCTTTTGTCGCAAACCTTGTCTTGACAATGGTATCCCTGTTTTGCTCTGCAATAATGCCTGACACATCGATGCCCATCTCATACAAGTGCTTTCTAAGCCACCTGCCGGCAAAATCATCCGCTGCCAGGCCGGAAACTGCTACACCAGCCCCCAAAGCATGGACATTATTAGCAACATTGGAAGCGCCTCCGGCTTCCATAGACTTCTTGCTGTACCGCAAAACCGGCACCGGGGCTTCCGGGGAAATCCTTGACACCTGGCCTGTGACATATTCATCCACCATCAAATCGCCAATCACCAGTATATTCTGCTGAGAAAACTTATTTTTTACTATATCTGCCAGCCTGGAAAAATTATTACTCATGAACTTTCTTCTCCCCTGCAAAAATATTTTTTTCAATAATCTCGCACAGCAAATGTACAGTAAAGCCATGTATTTCCTGTATCCGAGGCGTACTTTCAGATGGCACAATCAGACTTATGTCAGCTATGTCCTTAATCCTTCCGCCGTCCCGTCCCAAAAGTCCTGCCGTCTTAATATTTTTCGTCTTAGCAATCTCCATCGCCCGATAGATATTGGCAGAATTGCCGCTGGTAGAAATGCCAATAAACACATCCCCCTCATTTCCCAGGCCTGCCAGCTGTCTGGCAAATACCTCGTCATAACCATAGTCATTGCCTATGCAGGTCATCACAGATGGATCAACGCAAAGGGAAATAGCTGGAAGGGCCTCTCGCTCCACTAAAAACCTGCCGACAATCTCCCCCGCAAAATGCTGGGCATCTGCCGCACTGCCCCCATTACCAGCCAGCAAAATCTTGTGACCGCTTTTTATGGCATCAGTCATGACCTCTGCCGCTGCCAGCACCTGGTCAAGATATCCGCCATCTCTGGCTATCTCGTTCAGCAAATCATGCTTTACATTCAATAAATTGTTAACCCATTCTTCTCTCATGTTTTATCTCTCCGTTCTGAAATATTTAATGTTTTATAAATAATCTTTTGGACATCTTCTTCAGAAATAGCTGACACACAAATGGCCGCCTCACCTTTCTTTACCTTATCATAACAATCCTTATTGCCAGCACCAGTATAACTTCTAGTTCTGCAACTACAGCATTTCATTTCTTTGATCAAACATTTTGGCATTACCTTCCCTGGCAAATGTTCATCTAAAACATACGGAAAAAATATTCCCTTATCATATAAGCCACATATAACTATGCTTGGAACGCCTGAAGCTGCTGCAATATGTATGCTGGCACTATCACTTCCCACAACCAATTCTGCTCCTTGTATAACGCCTATCCATTCGTCATAACTGGTTTTCCCTATATAGTTTTTTATTCTATATGGCAATTTTGCTTGTTCTTCTATATATTTCCCATATTTCACATCAGAACTATCTCCACACAACAAAACATCATACTCTAATACAGATGTCAGATAATCCGCAATACATAGATATTTTTCTATCGGCCAAACCTTGTACGTTAAACTAGCTCCCGGATGTAAGACACAATACCTCCCATGACTTTTATGTGGCATATTTCTAATAAACGGCATGTGCGAACTATACTTTCTGTTGCCCAGCTTATTCAATAATAGTTTATGTAATTCAAAAACCATTAACTGATTATGTTCCAATACATCATCCTCAGATAACCCTCTCAGCAATATTCTATACAGCATATTAGTTTGATGCGTATTGATAGCAATAGTTTTATGCAGCGAATTGCATACAATCCCTATAATTAATCCACTATTGCTTGGATTTGGTACAACTATATGATGGACCATCATAAAATACTGATTGTAAAACGCCTTATAATAGGTAAACTCAGAAAATAGCTTATCTTTATCAAAATCTACAAAATTAATTTCTCTACTAACATCCACTGCAATTTTTAAAAACTTATTAACTGAACTATCAGCAATAAAGTAAATAGAATACCCCTTATCTTTAGGATATATCATACTTAACTGTTGCAGAGTATCCGAAAACAACAAGGCATCACCCAGCTGCTGAGGAAAAAATACCACTATTTTCTTACACTCCGCCCTTTGTACATTAGTACCAGGAAATACTCTTACAAAAAGAGAATATAAGCTTATAGCTAATTGGTTAAATACTTTCCTCATCCCAAACTACTCCATCAAATTTTTGCTATATACATGCCTAGTTTATATGCAAACACTCTGAATAAATCCATAGATATAATTTTTGCGATTCCTAATACTCCTTTTTCTCCATGAACACGGCCAATCTGATACCTGAGCAGCTTCATGCCCTCGCCACCGGCACTGCCGAAGCTTGCCCGTATCCACGGATTTTGTTGCTGGAACCTGCCCATCGCTCTGTACCTGTTCCACATATCCTTTAGCTTCGGCTCATGGGAATGCCTTGCCTCCGCTTCAGCTACATAGGCAATATGCTTTCCTGCCAGCAGCATCTTTCCTGCCACATACATATCCTCACAGATATTGATTTTTGGAAAGCCTCCAGCCTTCCGTAAATCCTGCACCCTGTATGCCGCAAATGAGTCAGACAGAAATGTTGTCTTGATGCCAAGCTCCCTGCTATCTGCCATGCTCTTTACCCTGCTGGCAGCAGGATAATTAAACTCCCTGTCAACTGCGGCATAGATGCTTGCACCCTCATGTGGCAGCTGCCTGCCATAGGCTGCTGCTACATGAAAATCTTCAAATGAACCTACTAACTTTTCAAGGCTATGCCTATCTGGCATCCTCACATCCTGAGTGAGAAAAACCACTATCCAGGCATCATCCGGTAGCAGTTCAACAGCCATCTGGCGAGTACCGCCATGACTGAACTCCGCCTTCTGTATGCGCTTTACCTGCCAGCCAAATTTTCTGGCAACCTCCGCAGTTCCATCTGCTGAGGAGGAATCTATCACCAGCTTGCAGGCAACAGGCAGGCTCTGCCCTTCCAACTCTTCCAGCAGGCAGCCAAACTCCCTGCCTGCATTGTAGGTCGGTATTACTATTGCAACTTTATGCCTAATCTCCAATCAGTAACACCCCATCAATACGCTCCCTTTTTCTCCAGCACAGCACTAAAAGTCTTTAACAGATACTTCATATCAATCCACACCGACCAGTTCCTGACATACCATGTATCCATAGCAACCCGTTCCTCATAGGTGGTATCGCTCCTGCCGCTGGTCTGCCACATGCCGGTGATGCCAGGCCGTACCATGTAATATTCACGGATGTTTTCACCATATTTCTCCACCTCGGCACTGACAATAGGACGGGGCCCCACCAGGCTCATCTCCCCCTTCAGCACATTGAACACCTGAGGCAGTTCATCCAGGCTGGTCTTTCTGAGGAACGCTCCCAGCCTGGTCACTCTGGGGTCATCAGTCAGCTTGAAGCTGCGTTCCCATTCCTCACGGGCTGCAGCGTTTTCTGACAAATGCCTGGCAAGTATCTCATCTGCATTTGACACCATTGTCTGAAACTTGTAACAGGGGAAAAAACTGCCATTTCTTCCCACACGGCGATGAGCAAAAAATACATGCCCCTTATTATCAATAAATACCATGACTGATAGAATCAACAAAACCGGCAATATAACTGTTGTGCCCAAAATGGTGACCACCATATCAAAACAAAACTTGAACCAGCGATTATACCAGCGTGACAGATTATTCTTGCTCTTGATGAGGGTAAGCTGCTCCACAAACAGCGTACTGATTTCCACGCTGCCCATAGGTGAGCCCACCAGGCTGGGCGTAAACAGAACTGTATCTGTCAGATGCTGTATCTCCATCAGAAGCTTCTTCATGCCGGACTCAGAGAGCCCGGGGGCAGCAACTATGACAGTCTGCACCTCCTGCTCCCTTATCACCCTGGCAGCATCATCAAATCCTCCCAGCAGCGGATACTGCCCGGGCAGGCTTTCCGATACAGGATGGTCATCCAGCAGCCCAACTATGCTGTAGCAATAACAGCTGTCCCCTGAAAAAGCGGATACCAGCCGCTCTGCCGTCTTGCCAGCCCCGATCAAAAGCACACGCTCATGCAATCTGCCAGCTTTCAGCAAAATTTTCCCCACCAGATACCTTCCCAGGGCCTCATACAAAAAGGTAAAAACCAAAAAACAAACTGCATAATACCTGGAAACCTGCATGCTGTTCCGCATCAGGAATATCATCAGCATATAAAGCAAAAATCCAAAGCATATCCCCCGGAACACATCCCTTGCCATTTCCAGGGAAGGCCGGTTAAACCTGTAGCCATCTGCCAAGAGCATAATCAGCAAAAACATGCCAGGAATATACATGTACTGATAATCCCAGGGCATCACCATCACATTGCTGGCATCCACCCGGAAA
Source organism: Selenomonadaceae bacterium (assembly GCA_022786545.1). Classification (GTDB taxonomy): domain Bacteria; phylum Bacillota; class Negativicutes; order Selenomonadales; family Selenomonadaceae; genus Anaerovibrio. The sequence continues at coordinate 42,385 of JALFXV010000100.1, read as the reverse complement.
ATTCCCTGCAAGTACAGTGCCGTAATTTCGGCAGCCAGCAGAGCAAGGTAATCTGCAGCAATCAGCAACCCGACTATAATCCTGCGCCCTTGAGCAATATATTTTTGTTTCACAAGCCTTCCCACCATAACTTAACTGTAAAAGCAACTGTTGATAACTCCTATGTCTACTATCATACCATAATTGTCCCCCCCCCGCAAGACATTAGGGCTATTTTTATTTTGTAAATACGTGCAGTCTTGCGGTGTTTAACTCTGATGAAAAACGGGTAAGCATTTCACGTGCATGATAAGCTAGTTCCTTCTAAATCGAAGCAGCAAAAAAGACGGCAGGCAACCGCATCAAATGCGGCACCTGCCGTCTTCATATCATATTTTACTTCTGCAAAAGCACGTAGCACCCCGGGTAAATCTCGCGGGTTGCCTCTATCTCCACCGAAACGCCTAAGTCCCTTGCCAGGCCGGCAAAGTAATCCGTGCCCCGCAGGCTGTTTGCCGTATCCGGCGCCAGCTGCACCAGATAGCCCTCTGGCACATGCTTCTTGGCCTCAATGCGCCGGATGTCGCGGCAGATTTTGATGGCAACAGCCTCCGGGGAAAGCACCTTGCCGGAGCCTTCGCACACAGGGCAGGCCGTATGCAGAAGGTTTTCAATATTGTGCCGGGATTTCTTCCGGGTAATCTCCACCAGCCCCAGAGAGGTGATATCCACCACATTGGTCTTTACCCTGTCCAGCTGTGCCAGGTGGCGCAGCTGCTGCAAAAGCGCCTTGTTGTGGCTGTCCTTTTCCATGTCGATAAAATCCACCAGAATAATGCCGCCGATATCTCTGAGGCTTATCTGGCGCATGATTTCCTCCGCCGCCTCCTTATTGAGGGCGAAGGCCGTCTCCGCCAGATTCAAGTCCCCCACGAAGCTGCCTGTATTGACATCAATAACGGTCATGGCCTCGGTCTTGTCAATCACCAGAAAGCCCCCGGATTTCAGCTCCACATAGCGGCTTTCCAGCTTGGCAATTTCCTCCTCAAGGCCGTACTCGCGAAAAATCTTTCGCCCCTCATACAGCTGCACCCTGTCCGCCCAGCCGGCATCGATGTCCTTCAGCAGTTCCTTCACACGCTGGCAGACGGAGGCATCATCTATCACCATCTGTGCCACATCGTCATTGAAAATATCCCTGACAATGCGGATGACAAGATCCACATCCCGGTACAAAAGCCCGGTGTTCTTGGCAATCCTCTCCCTGGCCTCGATGGACTGCCATACCTTCGCCAGATAGCGGATATCCCTCCTGATGCTCTCCGCGCTCTGTCCCATAGCGGCGGTGCGGATAATCACCCCCATGCCCTCAGGGCAGGCATCCGTCACAATATCATAAAGCCGCTTCCGCTCCGCCTCCGACTCAATGCGATGGGAAGTGCCGATATAGGAGGACCTGGGCATCAGCACCACATTCCTGCCGGGGATGGTCAAGTGCAAGGTGGCACGAGGTCCCTTGCTGCCCACCTCGTCCTTGGTAATCTGCACCGGCAGCACCTGCCCGATGTGGATTTTCTTCCTGTCACCGCCGGGATTCTCTGCCGTCTTGCCATCACCTATATAGAGAAAGGCATTTTTGCTCCAGCCTATATCCACAAAGGCCGCCTGCATACCCGGCAATACGTTCTGCACTATTCCCTTGTAAATATTGCCCACCAGATGGGAATGCCTTGGCCGTTCCAGCTCCAGCCCTGTCAGCCTGCCGTTTTCCGTCACGGCAATCCTGGTTTCCTCCGGCATGACATTCACGATAATAGACCGCATAAAAAGCCCTCCAAAATCACTTATCAGGCAGCCGCCTGCCCGGATACCTGTAACATTCCTGCCCTCACACCAGTTCAATCAGCGGCTTGCCCTGCCCCTTCATGGCAGTGCGCCTGATGAGCACCCTGCCCGGCAGCCCAGGCAGGCCGTACTCCTTCACCAGAAGCTCCAGCACCTCCCCCGGCTTCACGCTGCCGGCCTGGGTGATGGCAATATCCATGTACAGCTTCAGCATACCCCCTGCCAGGGACAGCTTCACAGGCTGCAGCATGTACTGCTTGGTTTCAATCTGCTTGTCCGTCTTGGGGGTAACGCGATGCACAAAGGCTTCCTTCGCCTCATTGTACGCCTTGACGGCACTGGCTGCCTTGTCCGGGTCAGCCCCTTCCACCAGCGGCAGCAGAAGCTCGTATTCCGCTTCCTCCACCTCCGCCATCAGTGCCTTGTGCTTCCTGCCCTTGCAGGGCTTCGGCTCCCGGACAGGCTTCAGCCGCAAAAGCTTTACGCCCTCCGGCAGTGCCTGGCTGAGCTTTTCAAAGACCTCCGGCTGGCAGAGGGGCTTAGTAAGCTCAAAATCCATATACTCCGCCTCGCTGACTACACCCAGGGACAAAGCCGAGGCAAATGCCAGCTTGATATGGGGATTGAAGCCCTCGGAGTAGGCCGCCGGCAGCTTGGCACGGCGGATGGCACGCTCCATCACCCCGGCATAATCCAGGTGGGAGATATAGCGGATTTCCTCTCCCTTGGTAATCTCTGCCCGATACTTATACATGCTCACGCCTCCCATCTACAATCCTCGCCTCCAGGGAAGGACATACGCCGCAGGCGGAGCATCTGCCCCGGCGGCAGTCATCGGTCAGTTCCTCGGACAAGGCTTTCTTGTACTCCCGGAGCAAAAACTCCTTGGTGACTCCCGGCGTGGTGTGCTCCCAGGGCAGCTTCTCGCTCCGCTCACGGGTGCGCTGATTGTACATCTCTAAATCAATGCCGCATTTCTCAAAAGCTGCCAGCCACACATCGTTCTTGAAATGGTCAGTCCAGCCATCGAACTTCGCCCCGTCCTGCCATGCCTGATAAATCACCTGGCTGATGCGGCGGTCACCTCTGGCAATAGCCCCTTCCAGCACGCTGACGCTGGCCTCATGGTAGTTGAACTTCACGGCACGCTCCCTGATGCTGGCCCGCAGCAGCCGCTGGCGCCGCTCAAATTCCTCCCGGGAAACCTGGCCGTACCACTGGAAAGGCGTATGTGGCTTAGGCACGAAGCAGGACACGCTGATGGTCACCGTCACGCCCCATTTGCCGGTTACTTCCTTGTATTTCTGCGCCACCTTCTCCGCCAGGCGGGCAATCCCCACAATATCCTCATCGGTCTCCGTTGGCAGTCCCATCATGAAATACAGCTTCACCTGCTTCCAGCCCTGCCTGAAGGCGGCCTCCACCGCCCCCATGAGGTTTTCCTCGGTGACACCCTTGTTGATGACGTCCCGCAGCCTCTGAGTCCCTGCCTCCGGGGCAAAGGTCAGGCCGCTTTTCCTGACCTGCTGCAGCTTGTGGGCCAAATCAATGGAAAAGCTGTCTATGCGCAGGGATGGCAGGGAAAAGCTCACCTTTTCATCCTTGAAATCCGCAAAAAGGTCATCCACCAGCTCCCCCAGGCAGGAATAATCCGCCGAGCTCAGGGAAGTCAGGGATATCTCGTTGTAACCGGTGGCGTCAATCAGCTGCCGCGCCAGCTCCCGGAGCCTCTTGCGGCTGCGCTCACGGACAGGCCGGTAGGAAGTACCTGCCTGGCAGAAGCGGCAGCCCCTGGTGCAGCCCCGGAAAAGTTCCAGCATGATGCGGTCATGGACAATATCAATATAAGGCAGCACAGGCTTTTCCACAAAAGCCACTGCATCCATGTCCCTGACCAGCCGCTTGTAAATCACCGGCCTTGCCTCAGGCTCCGTTGGCTCAATGGAAGCAAAGAGCCCCTGCTCATTGTACTCTGCATGATAAAAAGACGGCACATAGATGCCATCCAGCCCTGCGGCCCGCTTCAAAAAGCCCTTTCTGCCTCCCGGACGCCCCTCCTTTTTCCACTGGCTGAACAGGCCAGCCACCTCGCCGATGGCTTCCTCCCCCTCTCCCAGAATGAAAAAGTCAAAGAAATCAGCAATAGGCTCCGTGTTGTACACGCAGGGGCCGCCGCCTACGACAAAAGGCTCATCCTCGCCCCTGTCACGGCTCCAGATGGCAATCCCTGCCAAATCCAGCATGTTCAGGATATTGGAATAAATCATCTCGTATTGCAGGGAAAACCCCAGAAAATCAAAATCCTTTACTGCATGGAAGCTCTCCAGGGAAAACAGCGGTATCTGCCTCTCCCGCATGATGGCTTCCATATCTGTCCAGGGCGCATAGACACGCTCGCAGGCGGTGTCCTGCCTGCTGTTCAGCACCTCATAGAGGATTTTCAGCCCCAGGTTGGACATGCCCACCTCATAAATGTCCGACATTGCCAGGGCAAAATGGCAGGCTACGCCCTCCCAGTCCTTATGCACCGCATTCAGCTCATGCCCCGTATAGCGGGCAGGCTTCTCCACCGCCTGCAAAATCTCCGGTTCCAAGTTGATAATCAAAGCTCATACCTCTTTCTCTAATTAAATCAGCTGCCATTTCCACGCTAAAATTGCAGCTTCTGGTTGCGCAGATATATATTCAGCAGAATCGTAATCGCCCAGATATTGGTGGTCAGCGCACTGACTCCATAACTCATAAAAGGCAGCGGTATGCCTGTTACCGGCATAATCCCGGCAGTCATGCCCACATTGACCAGCACGTGGAACGCCAGCATGGAGGTAATCCCCACCGCCAGCAAAGTACCAAAGCTGTCCTGTGCCTGACGGGCAATCTGCACTCCCCGCCATAAAATCACCAGATACAAGAGCAGCAAAACTACCGTGCCGATAAAGCCCCATTCCTCGCCCACCACGGCAAAGATAAAGTCCGTATGGTTCTCAGGCAAAAAGTTCAGCTGGCTCTGGGTGCCTTCAAAAAGCCCCTTGCCAAAGAGCATGCCGGAACCGATGGCTATCTTGGACTGGATAATGTGATAGCCCGACCCCAGGGGGTCCACATTAGGGTCAAGGAAAACCATGATGCGCATCTTCTGGTAATCCTTCAGCACATGCCACAACAGGGGCAGACAGGCGATGCCCGTGCCGAAAATCCCGGCCAGCAGCTTCAGGTTGATGCCGCAGGCAAAAATCATGCCAAAGAAAATTGCCATGAACACCAGCGATGTCCCCAGATCCGGCTGCTTCATGACCAGCAGGAAGGGAACCCCTACATAGGCCGCCACCGGCAGCAAATCAGACAAGGTATTCAGCTTGCCCACCTTCTCCTGCAAAATGCCTGCCAGGGAAACAATCATGATAATCTTGGAAAACTCCGAAGGCTGCAGGGTGATAGGCCCCAGCTGAATCCAGCGCTGGGCTCCCAGGGCCGACTGCCCCACAAACATAACTGCCAGCAGCATCACCAGGTTGAAAATATACAGCTTCTGCCCGTACCGCTGCAGCATCTTGTAATCAAAATTCATCAGGAAGATGGCCAGACCTGCATTAATCAGGGCAAACATCCCCTGCCTCTGCACGAACCAGTACCTTTCCTCACTGGGCGTATTCACATGGGTTGCGCTGCCGATGACAATCAGGCTGATGATTATTATCGCCGTCACCGCCAGCAAAAGCTTCACATCCATCTTCCTCAGCAGCTTTTTATCCAAAAACAAGGCTAATCCCTCCAGTCACAGCCATGCAAAATAACTTTTTCTTAACCCCATAATGATAGCACGAACCACCAAAAATAACAACAAAAAACGCCGATGCCACCCCCGCATCAGCGTTCTTGGAAAATACATCAGTGATGCCGCATATTCTGGACCGGAATATTTGCCACCAGAGCCACGGAATCCTCCACATTCTCCAGGGAAATCTCCATATCGCTCTGGTTAATTACCATATACTTGGAAATAACCTTGATGATATCGTCCCTGAGCATCTCCATAACCTCTGGGGATACACTGGCGCGGTCCTGAATGAGCACCATCTGCAAGCGTTTCTTGGCAACCTTGCCGGATTTTTCCTTTCTAAAAATGCTTAACAGTGAATTCAGCATCATCCAGACCTCCTTATATTCCCAGTGCCTTCTTCAGACGGGCGAAGAAACCATCCCTGGCAAAGGTCATGAAAGGAACCTCCTCCCCCAGCAGGCGGCGGACGATATTGTCATAGGCCATGCCTGCCTGGGACTTGGGATTGCCCACCAGCGGCTCGCCCCGGTTGGCAGAAGTAACCACCATCTCGTCATCCGGAATCTGGCCGATGCACTTGATGGAAAGAATATCATCAATATCGCTCATATCCATCATATCGCCGCTTTCCACCATCTGCGGACGAATCCTGTTGACAATCAGGTTGATATTTTCCTTTTCGGCACGGCCCAGCTCGCCGATAATCTTGTCTGCATCACGAACAGCAGAAACTTCCGGCATGGTAACAACTATAGCACGGTCAGCAGCGGCAATGGCCGTCTTGAAGCCCTGCTCAATGCCTGCGGGGCAATCAATCAGCACATAGTCATACTCCTTGCGCAGCTCATCGCACAGCACCATCAGCTGTGCCGGATTGACAGCTGACTTGTCCTTGATCTGGGAAGTAGGCAGCAAAAACAGATTTTCGTACTTTTTATGGCGCACCAATGCCTTTTTATATGGCACACGGCCCTCAGTCACATCTACCAGGTCGTACATTATGCGATTCTCCAGCCCCAGCAGCAAATCAAGGTTCCGCAGGCCCGTATCAGTATCAATCAAGACAACATTCTTGCCGCGCTGTGCCAGCCCAACGCCCAAATTGGCAGTGGTGGTGGTCTTGCCAACGCCGCCCTTGCCGGATGTAATTACAATAACCTCACTCATCAGAACAAAATCCTACCTTTCTGTTACCTTCCAAACTATCTCTGCAGCAATTATACAGGAACCAGCTTTCTGGCAAAAATTTTTCTATTTTTCTGCTTTCTATCGTTCTATAGGCTCAATGATAATCTGCCCATCCTTGATGTACGCTTTCTCGGCATAATCGCTCTTTTCTGGATTGTCCGGCGAGCGGGCTATCAGATTGGCAATACGTATCTGCATGGGCATCAGCCTGTCAGCCACCACGAAAGCCTGGTAATCCCCCATAGCACCGGCATGGACTATGCCCCGGCAGTTGCCGCGCACGTCAATGCTGCCGGCCGCCACAATCTTGGCACCGGGGTTCACATTACCACAAATCATCACCGAGCCCTGGGAAGTTATCTCCTCGCCATTCCTGACAGTGCGGTTGATGACGGTCATTACCTGCTGCTCTCCGGCCAGGCGGCTGCCCCCCTCCGACTGGAAGGACTGAGCAGCCTGCACAGTTGACTGCATGCCCCTGCCTGCCCCCTTTCCCTGCTGCGCCTGCCGCCTGACTGGCTGCCTTGCACCGGCAGTCACCGACAGCCCCTTGTCAGTGAGAAATTCCTGCAGGCCGCTGCGCACAGATTTGCTGAGATCCGCCACCACCAGCTGAAACTCTGTCCCCTTGGGGAAAAACTCAGGATGCTCGGAAAGCTTTTTCTCCAGCTCCGCCTGCACATCGGACAGCTCTGCTGAACTATCTATCATCAGCTGGAAGCCGCCTGCACCGCCCTTGATTTTTATTAATTCCCTTGCCATACGAACACCTCTCGCAATCACTGCTTCTTCTGAACCTGCGCAGCCGCCGCAGCCCTTGCCTTGGCTTCTGCCTCAGCCTTTGCCTTCGCCTGGGCTGCCACCTGGGCCGGGTCCGGGATATGGAACGCCGCATCCAGGATTTTCTTGCCTATAGGCACCGCAGACTGGGAGCCGTAGCCGCCCTGCTCAACAATCACCGCCACCACAATGGTAGGCTTGTCAAAAGGCCCATAGGCCACAAACCAGCCGTGGTCCCTGCCGTGGGGATTTTCTGCCGTACCTGTCTTGCCGGCAATCTCCACCGGATAATTCTTGCCAAAGATAAATGCCGCCGTGCCATACTTGGTTACCTGATGAAGGCCGGACTGCACCAGGCGGATAAACCTGTCCTCCACATCCAGCTGGCTCAAGAGCTCAGGCTTGAACTGCTTGACTACGTTGCCATGCACATCCACAATTTTATCCACCAGATAAGGCTTGAACCGCTTGCCATCAGCCGCCACCTCACCCATGATGGAAGCCGCCTGCAGCGGCGTAACCAGGTTGAAGCCCTGGCCGATAGCGGCATCAAAGGTTTCCGCCAGATACCAGTCCTCCTCGAAGACCCGCTGCTTGTATGCCTTGCAGGCCACCAAGCCCTCTGCTTCATAAGGAAGGTCAATGCCCGTCAGCTTGCCCATGCCGAACATGCGGGCATATCGCTCAATCTGGTCAATGCCCAGGCGGTTGCCCATTTCATAAAAGTACACATTGTCAGAATGTGCCATAGCTTCCTCAAAATTCAGCCAGCCCAGGGCCTCGCCGCCGGCGTTGCCCTTGGGAATAATCCAGTGATGGCCGGAGTCAAAAATCTTTTCCTCCGGCGTCACCTTGGCCTCTGAAAGAGCCGCCGTGCCGGTGATAATCTTGAAGGTGGAGCCAGGAGGATACTCGCCAGTAATGGCCTTGTTATCCATCGGATAATAAGGATTATTGTTGATTACCGCCCAGTCCTTGGAGGAAATGCCATTGACAAAAAGATTTGGGTCGAAGGCGGGACGGCTGACAATGGCCAGCACTTCCCCGGTCTGGGGATTCAGGGCCACGGCTGCCGCCGCATGGGCGCCAATCTGCACCAGCTGCTCGTCTATGGCCTTTTCCGCTGCCGCCTGGATTTCCAAATCTATGGTCAGGTGCAGGTCATTGCCGGGGATGGGATTTTTCCTGCCCAGCACCTGCACCGGCTTGCCGGTAACGTCCACCTCCACCTGCTCGCCCCCGTTAGTGCCCCGCAGGTACTGGTCATAGACCTTTTCCAGGCCGAACTTGCCGATGATGTCACCGCTCTTGTAACCCTCATCCTTCTTCTTCTCCAGCTCCGCATCACTGATTTCACTTACATAGCCATAGGCATGGGCCCCCTGGGTCTTGTAGATATAATCACGGATAGGCAGAACCTCCACCACCACCCCAGGATACAGGTCCTTCTGCTCCGCAATAATCGTAGTCAGCTCAGGCCCCACATCAGTCTTGATGCGGATGGGGTCAAAGCCCACATGGGCAGCAATCTTGCTGTGGATTTCCTCCACAGGCACCTGCAGCAGCACTGACAACCTGCTGATGACCTCCTCGGAAATAGGCTCCGTCAGGGGAAGCAGGGAAACGGTAAAGCCCGGATGGTTCGTCACCAGGATATTGCCGTTCCTGTCGTACATTGTCCCCCTGGGAGCAACTGAAGGAACCAGACGGATGCGATTGCCGTCTGCCAGATTGGCATAATACTCACCATCGTACACCTGCAAATAGCCCATTCTGGCAATCAGGGTACCAATGACAAGAACAATAATGATGCTCAGCACCTTCAGCCGTCCACTAAAAATATCCTTGTCTGACATTTAAATCTCCCAATCATCTATATGCCGATGCAGCACCGGCAAAATAAACAACAAAATGTGGCAGGCCATGCTGCCACAAATTTATTTTTTTTCAGATACACGCTTGTCAATCCTGTGCACCAGTACATGCACAGGCCAGGCAAAAATTATGTTGTAGCACAGCATGGGCAGCAGCTTGTACCTGATGTGTTCCAGCGGAAAGAATCCATACCCCAGCAGAAGGAAAATAATCTCGAACAGGCAGAAGACCGAAACAGTGCTCATCCATGCCGCCGCTATGGGCAGGATAAAGCTGTCCCTGAGCACCCTGTTGGAAAAAACACCGCAGCAAAAGCCCATCAGCATATTGGCAAAGGTATTCATCCCCAAAAAGCCGCCGGAGGCCAGGTCCCCGAAAAGCCCCAGCAGAAAGCCCATAAAGCAGCCCAGCCGCCTTCCCTTTAAGAAAGCAAAGGAAATCGTAATCAAAAGCAGCAAATCAGGCCCGATGCCACGATAAAAAATCAGCGGCAAAAATGATGTCTGCAATACATAGGCTGTCACAACCAGCGCCATCCAGTACAAGAATGTCCTCATTTTTCACTGCCCTCTGCCTTAATAAACTTGCCGTCCTTGTCAGTCTCCGTGCCAGGAGTCTGAGGCGGTGGCGTCAATGCCGCGGGAGGAGCCTCACGGGAAGCCGTAATAATCAGCACATCCTCCAGCCGCTGGAAATCTACCGCCGGCTCTACCACTGCAACCTCCAGGAGGCCGCCCCCGTCATCATGGAGCGACTTCACCTTGCCCACCATGATTCCCTTGGGGAAAATCCCGCCGAAGCCGGAAGTGATGATGGTATCCCCCTCCACCACATCGGAATTTTTCGGGATGTTAATCATGCTGGGCGTCAGGGCATCCTCAATGCTGCCCTGCACGATGCCTGCCACCCTGGACTCTGGCCTCTGAATCAGGGTTCCCACGGAACAGCGGGGGTCCAGCACCAGCTGTACCTTGGCAGCATTGGGCGCCACCTCAGTCACAACCCCCACCAGGCCCTTTTCTGTCACTACCGGCATATTCCTGGCAATACCGTCACTGCTGCCCCGGTTCACCACAATCATGCTGGTCCAGGTGGCCTGCTCCCTGCCAATCACCTGGGCTGCCATCAGGTCAAACTGGGAAGTCGCCTGCTTGTAGCCCAAAAGGTTGCGCAGCCGTTCATTTTCAGCCGCATACTCGGCAGCGGTGAGGTTCTGCTGCCTCAGCTGCACCACCTCGTTTTTCAGCAGCTCATTCTGGTAGTAGGCGGAAACCAGCTCCCAGATTGCCGAAGTAACGCCGTTAACCTGATAGCCTGCCCAGGACACCGCCCGCTGAAAGGGGGCCAGTGCCCCCGTTACCGCCTGGCTGCTGACAGGGGCGGAAAACCTGCCCCTGGCTGCAAAAAATATTATCACAAAGATACTGACCGCCACAAAAATCAGCAGCCAAACCGTGCGCTGTGAATTTTTATCTCGCCGTACCCTGTTCATCTTATCTCAACTTCTTCGTAGTCATAACAACGCGCTTCAAAAGCTCAATATTCTCCAGGGAACGGCCTGTTCCCTCGCCAACGCAGGACAGGGCATCCTCGGAAACCAGCACAGGCATGCCTGTCTCACGGCTCAGGAGCTTGTCAAGGCTGGTCAGCAGGGAGCCGCCGCCAGTCATCATGATGCCGTGGTCCATAACATCAGCAGCCAGCTCAGGCGGAGTCTTCTCCAGTGTGCTCTTGACTGCATCCACAATCTTCTGCACCGGCTCGCTGAGGGCAGAGCAGATTTCACTGGACACAATCTTGACAGTCTTAGGCAGGCCGCTTACCAAATCCCGCCCGCGGATGTCCATAGTCTTCTCCTTGGACGGCTCCACGATGGCGGTACCGATATTAATCTTGATTTCCTCCGCTGTGCGCTCGCCAATCAGGAGATTGTACTCCCGCTTGATATGCTGGATGATGGAGGAATCCATCTCATCACCGCCGATGCGGATGGAGCAGCTGGTAACAATGCCCCCCAGGGAAATAACCGCAATCTCAGTAGTGCCGCCGCCGATATCAACCACCATAGAACCGGTAGCCTCCTCCACAGGAAGTCCAGCACCGATGGCAGCAGCCATAGGCTCCTCAATGAGATATGCCTCCCTGGCACCTGCCTGCTGGGCTGCATCGATAACGGCACGCTTCTCCACCTCGGTAACGCCGGATGGCACGCCTACCACAACCCGCGGGCGCACAAAGGATTTGGTATTCATGGCCTTCCTGATAAAATACTTCAGCATGGCCTGAGTCACATCAAAATCAGCGATGACGCCGTCCTTCATAGGGCGGATAGCCACAATGCTGCCAGGGGTGCGCCCAATCATGCGCTTCGCCTCGTCACCTACAGCCAGCACATCACCGGTATCGCTCTTTATTGCTACAACAGATGGCTCACGGAGGACAATGCCCTTGCCCTTAATATGAACCAGAGTGTTTGCTGTTCCTAAATCAATCCCCATATCATGGGATAAGCCGCCAAAAATGTTCCACATGTTAAAAATTACTCCCTTCAAAAATAGAACCACTGCCGCATCCCTGCCATACTGGCCCCGATACAGCAAACTCTATTTTATCACACCTTTTTCTTTAAGGGAAATATAATTATCATTTCCTAAAATAATATGGTCCAGCACAGGAATATCCATCACCCTGCCTACCTGCACCATCCGTGCCGTAACCTCAATATCCTCCCTGCTGGGAGTAGGGTCGCCGCTGGGATGGTTATGCACCAGGATAATGGATGCCGCCGTCTGCTGGATTGCCGCCTTGAACACCTCCCGGGGATGCACCACGGAAGCAGTCAGGCTGCCGACAGAAACCACAGGCATGGATAAAATATGATTTTTTACATTCAATAAAATAACGGCAAAATGCTCCCTGTCCTCGTACCTGAAACGAGGCATGGCGTAATCAGCCGCATCCTCCGGGCAGGTGACCACCGCCCTCTGCCTGGAAATATGGGCACTCAGCCTCTTGCCAAGCTCCACCGCGGCCATCACCTCGGCAGCCTTGGCACTGCCTATGCCCTGGAGGCACATCAGCTCTCCCGCTGTCATCCTGCCCAAGGCTGAAACACCGTCATCCTTGTACAGGCTCAGAATCTCCTGGGCCAGCTGCAGCGCTGATTTCTCCTTTGAGCCATTCCTCAGCACAATCGCCAAGAGCTCCGCATTACTCAAAAAACCCGGACCCAAAGCCAAAAGCCTTTCCCTTGGCCTCTCATCAGCCGGAAGTTCCCTCACCATTGCCATATAAATCAATCCCCGCCTTCCTGGCAAGGCCATCAAGACAATGGAGCGGCAAACCTACGACATTGGAATAAGAACCTCTGATTTGTTCAATAAAGACAGCCGCCCGTCCCTGAATACCATAAGCACCAGCCTTGTCAACGGGCTCGCCGGTATCGACATAACGGGTAATCGAAGCTGCCGAAAGCGGGGCAAAAACAACCTCCGTCGTTTCGTATGCCTGCCAGATGCGTCCTTGCCAGGCCAGGGCGATTCCGGTCATCACCTGATGCGCCCTGCCGGAGAAACTGGTCAGCATCTCTATAGCATGCTCCCTGTCCCTAGGCTTACCATAAATATTTCCATCAAGGCTCACCACCGTATCAGCCCCCAGCACCGGTATATCCGGGTGCAGGGCCGCCACGGCAGCCGCCTTTAAATGCGCATTTTTCATCACCAGCTCCGAAGGCGCCATGCCCTCACCGCCGGCTTCCTCGGTATCGGCTGTCTCTATCCTGAAGCAGCAGCCAATTTGCTCCAAAAGCTCCTTCCGCCTGGGAGAAGCAGAAGCCAGAATAAACATTAAAAATTGCCTCCTCGGATTAAGTCATTACACTAACACAAAATCCCTCCTAACATAATAAAAGACTCTGAGAGAAAAATCAAGTCACCCAGAGTCTAAATTTCATGTTTATTTATGTTTATTTTTTAGCTTTCTTGCCAACGGAAAAACATGGCAGCACCATCAATATTTTTCCCGTTAAATAGCTTGCCAAAAGCGACAAAATACTAACAATTATGTACTTGGGATAAGTGGGCAGCTCCACAGGCAAAAAGGCCCAGGCTATCAGCATCACCAGCCCCATGTGTGTATAGTACATGTTGTAGCTGTTGGCGGCCAGCTCCCCCAGGATGCCGCTGGTATAATCCAGCTTTGCCTGGAAAATCGCCAGCAGCCCGAAGACAGCCGACAGCAGGAACAGCACATGGATGGCGGCCTTGACCAGCATGTACTGCTCCGGGCTGGCGGCCGTAGGCGCTCCCAGCGTAGTGTAGAACAGGTAGGCTATGCCGGTAACAAGGAAGGCAGGCAGCCACTTGGCAGTATCCGCCTTGTAGCCCCCCTCCACAAACCACTGATGCCGCCAGGCATAAGCCCCCAAGAAGAAATACAGCGGATAGAAGGAAATGCGGGTAGGCTGATATACCAGGACCGGCCAGATATTGAACCACAGGTCATAATTGCCTTCCACGTAGAAATAAGAAGCCGCCGTGCAGATATAGCAGAGGACAGCAAAGCCTATGAACAGATTAGGCCCCGGCAGGGAAATACCCTGGCGCTCCTTGAAGGAGGGCATGATTTTGCAGAACAGGAACAGGGCGATGTAGAGATAAGTCAGCATCCCCAGGAACCAGTACTGCACATGGCTGAAGCATGGGCCAAAGACAAACAGCTTGAAGAGATAGTCATTGACATAATCCATCGGTATGCCGCGGCTGGCAAACATGATGTAGGTCACCGGCGGTGCCAGCAGGATAACGCCTGCTATCCAGGGCAGGACAATGCGCAGAAGCTTGCTTTTCCAGAACTGTGCCCCGGTCTGCCTGGACAGGGACATGATGCCGAAATAGCCGGAGATGAAGAACATCACCGGCATGATGAAGATGTCCGCCCAGAGCACGAACAAGGTAAAGGAAAACTTAGGATCAGCCTTGTCCACCGTGTACCACCATTCAGGTGCATAAGCCATGTAGCACATGGCTGCGTGGAAGACAATCATCAGGCAGACGATAAATGTCTTGAGATTGTCCAGAAAGAAGATACGCCTTTTCTTTTTCAATGTTATACCCCCTAGAATAAAATTTGTGTGATATGATATTTTATAATATGACACGCCAGCTGCATAGCAGTACCCACGAAAACATGCTCTCGCTCCGCATTGTGCCTAGCGGTACTAAATTCACGCTACGCCTGACACCTTGTGTATCATTAAGTACCGAGGCACAACAAGGTTTTTCTTTGGGTACATGCCATGCAGCTTTTGTTCGTGCCAACAACATATATCTGCCGCCTACCCATCTTTTAATAATATCTGCCACATATCCTCACTGCGCATGTATTGTATGCACAGTGAAAAACACTGCATCAGATTTTCTTCTGCTTCTGACGTTTTTCGTAAATAATGAAGCCGACCACCATCACTACGGCTAATACCAGCGAAAAGACAAGGCGATGGGGATTTTCGCTGGCTGTCACCGCATCATGGCCAATCATCGCCTCAATAGCGGTAGACGGCAGCTTGCCAATCAGGGCAGCGATGGTGAAATCCCGGAAGGACATCTTGCTGACAGCACCAAGAGCATTCAGCAGCCCGGAGGGCAGGTAAGGAATGATGCGGGCAATCAGCATGACCTTGAAGCCCTGGCTGCCGCTCAGCTCGTCAATCTTCTGCAAGGACTTGTGCTTCGAGATGACATCCTCCGCCGCATCCCTGAAAAGGAAGCGAAGCAGCACAAAACTAAATGCCACCCCCACAGTCTCCGCAATCCACGCTAATAAGATTCCCGGCACGATGCCGAAAATCAAGGCATTAGCAGAGGAAAAAATCATGGCAGGCGGAAAACCTATGGCATTGACGCACAGCACAAGAAAGAAGCTGAACACCATCGCCCAGGCCCCAAAGGAATTGATATATGCCGCCACCCGGTGCATATCGCCGCTGAGGCACACATCCCACAGTTCCCCGAAAAAAGCGGGATTCAGCATGTAGATGATGCCAAACAGCAGGCACAGGGCCGCCACGGCACCAAGCTTTATCGGCAAAGTAGATTTTGACATTTTCATAGGCTACAATCTCCTAACACAACCATACAAAATATAATCATGTAGAACATTATAGCACAATACACTCATTATGTCTTTAACTCGTTGGTCTCTATATCCACAATAGCCTATGGGGATTTTTTTGTCAATCTATGTAAAATTTACATAATGACCTCATAAAAAGATTGACTAAGATGCGTTTGT
Organism: Selenomonadaceae bacterium; assembly: GCA_022786545.1. Classification (GTDB taxonomy): domain Bacteria; phylum Bacillota; class Negativicutes; order Selenomonadales; family Selenomonadaceae; genus Anaerovibrio. The sequence goes on along the minus strand of JALFXV010000100.1, from coordinate 26,643 downwards.
GGTAGTAATATTTTTATGGCAAAAATTATTGTACGTTTATGTGTATCGCGAGGTGAAAACAATGGACGCAGGCCCTGAACCCCAGGACACCCCAAAATTAAATAGGGAGACTGTATCCATTGTCCCGCAAAACACGGGCACAGTGCTGTAGACCTGGCCAAAAGCTGGTATCTGCATGGCGATGGATAGAGTCTCCGTAACGAAAGGAGAACCATCACTATGCTGAAGATTTACAAATCTTTGGAAACAGGACCATTACAGGAACTGAGCCTGAAAACCCTTGAGAGCGGTGCCTGGATTAATATCGTGGACCCTACCCCTTACGAACTGAAGGTGGTAGGCAACCTGACCGAGGTTGAGCCTGACTTTCTCCGCTCCGCACTGGATGATGAGGAGCGTTCCCATATTGACATAGAGGATGACAGCGTGATGATTTTGACCAACGTGCCAGTAGTACGGGACGAAGGCAGCTACGATACCCTGCCGCTGGCCATCATCGTCACCGAGGAATACATCATCACCGTCTGCCTGGAGGAAACCCCGGTGCTTTCCTACTTCAATGAGAAAAGTGCCCGCTTCTTCCGCACCTTCAAGAAGACACGTTTTCTTTTTCAGATACTGTATCGCAGTGCCACCTTCTACCTCCGCTACCTGCGCCAGATCAGCAAGCAGTCTGACGAGATAGAGAGCAAGCTGCGCCATTCCATGAAGAACCGGGAAATCCTGAAGCTTCTGGAACTGCAAAAGGCACTAACATTCTTCAACGCCTCCCTGCGTTCCAACGGCGCCGTGCTGGAAAAGCTCATGCGGCTCCGCACCACCACCTCCATGCAGCCCATGCTGAAATACTACGAAGAGGATGAGGATTTGCTGGAAGATGTCATCATCGAGAACAAGCAGGCACGGGAAATGGTAGAGATGTACAGCAAGATTCTGGCCCGGCTGGCAGATACCTTTTCCTCCATCATGTCCAACAACCTGAACCAGGTCATGAAATTCCTGGCAGCCGTCACCATCCTGCTGGCTATACCAACTGTTATCTCCAGCTTTTTCGGCATGAACGTGCCTGTGCCTATGGCAGAGAGCTCCAACGGCTTCTTCTTCATCTGCGTGCTGGCAGGTTCCCTGGCAGCCCTCTGCGGCCTCCTGCTCTGGAAAAGGGACATGTTCTAGATGCCCGTGTATTTTTTATAAAAGGAGCTGTTTATATATGATACCCCTTTCCTCTTCTGAGTTTCTCAAGGAATTTACCATCTACGCCGACAAGGCAAATGACGAAAACCAGGCGCTTTTTGTCCAGCGCAGCAACGACAAGAACCTGGTAGTGCTGCCTATGGGCATGTACAACGACTTGCAGAAGCAGATTTATCAGCTGAAAAATAAAAAATAAGTTTGCCATGCCGCAGTGCAGGCAACAAAAATCCTCCGGCTTTCCGAGAAAACGCCGGAGGATTTTTCTTTTTTTCATTTATTGCATATGACGCGCAGAGTGCACCATATCATATCATGCCTTGCCGGCAGAGCCGCAAACCTCTATTTTTTGTTCTACGTATTTCTGAACCTCAGTCATCCCCTGACGGCAATACTTTTTCGGGTCAAATGCCTCAGGATTGGCACTGATAAAATCCTTGACGCCTTTAGTAAAGGCAATACGTAAATCCGTGGCATAATTCACCTTGCAGATGCCATTCCTTACAGCAATCGCCACTTGCTCATCAGGCACGCCGGAAGTGCCATGCAGTACCAGCGGAATATGCACCATATCCCGGATAACTGCAATCAGGCCGGTATTTACGCAGGGAACCCCCTTGTACACACCATGAGCCGTCCCCACGCCTATAGCAAGATAATCAACCCCGGTCCGTTCCACAAACAACTTCGCCTCATCAGGATTGGTGTAAGGGTTATCATCATCGCCAATCAAATCATCTTCCTTGCCGCCGACCTTGCCCAGCTCGCCTTCCACAGACACGCCGCCCGGATGGCATGCCTGAACCACGCGGCTGGTCAGTTCGATATTTTCCTCCATAGGGAGCTTCGAGCCATCAATCATAATGGATGTATAACCAGCCCGGTAGGCAGCCATAGCACGTTCAAAGCTATCGCCGTGATCCAGGTGCATGACTACCGGCACACTGCTCCTGGCCGCCGCTGCCGCTACATTGGCATAATAATAATCAACGCCTGCATATTTGATAGTACCGGGGGTAGTCTGCATAATCACAGGTGCTTTCCTGGCTTCTGCCGCTGCCAGCACTGCCATGACCATCTCCATATTTTCCACATTAAAGGCACCTACTGCATATCCGCCCTGCATGGCATCCACCAGCAGTTCCTTTGCCGTAACCAGCATATAAAAACGCTCCTTTCCTCAACATGCCCTCTAAAAATCGCCTCATATCCTTCAACGCCGCAAAGCAAAATCACAAAGCCCACTCCACCTCAATCTGGCCGAAGAGCTTTTCCACATTTTCCCTGCGCACAAAACCGCTTTCATCCTCCAGGGCATTAGCTGTACCGCAGGCAGCTGCCAGCTTCAGGGTATCTTCTATCCCCATGCCGCGCATCATGCCGGCAGCAATCCCCGCCACAAAGGAATCCCCTGAGCCTACCGGATTTTTACACTTTATTTTCGGGACAGATACCTTGCAGATGCGGCCATCATAGCCTGCCATGCAGCCATCCGCCCCCAGGGATACCGCTACCAGGGCAATCCCCTTGGCCAGAAATCCCCTGACAGCATCAGCTATTTCGCCTTCCGACTGCACATCATGCCCCAGCAAGGCGGCCAGCTCATCCTGGTTCGGCTTGATAAAATAAGGCTTTTCCTCTATACCCTGCAAAAGTGCCTCACCGCTGGTATCCAGGAGAACCGGCTTATCGCCGCTACGCCTTGCCAGTGAAACAAGCCTGCCATAAAATCCCTTATCCACGCCCCCGGGCAGGCTCCCGGATGCCACCACCACCTGGGCAGCTGCCAAAAGCTCTGCATATTTTCCCAGAAAACGTTCCTGCTCATCATTAGACACCAGGGGCCCCGGCTCCAAAAGTTCCGTCTGGCAGCCTTCGTCATCGACAACAGCAATACATGAACGTGTTTCACCCTGAATGTCGACAAAATCATGACGAATACCGTATTCCTGCAGCCTGTCCTTGATGAACTCACCGCTTCTGCCGCCTAAAAATCCCGTAGCCAGGCAGTCCTCTCCCAATATGCCAAGCACATTCGCCACATGAATACCTTTGCCCCCCGGAGTATTATCCACTTCCCTGACCCGCATGACCTCCCCCTTGCGAAAGTCTGCCATGCGATACCTCTTATCTATAGAAGCATTCAGATTTATCACCAGTACCATCCAATCACTCCTTTGCCTCCGGCCTCTTCACTATGGCAGGGCAGCCATCCTTCCATACCTGCTGCAGCTCATAACGCTCATTTACCAGCAGGAAATCAGCCCGCTTGCCGCGGCGGATGCTGCCCAGTTCATCCTCAAGGCCGAAGCGTCGGCAAGGATTGAGCGATGCCATGTGCACCACGGACAGAGGTTCTCTGCCCAGTTCCACAATCAGCCGCCGTACCTCATCCAGAAGATTTGCCGTACTGCCGGCAAGAGAGCCGGAACCTGTACGTGGAATCCCCTTCTCCACATGCACCGGCTCCACGCCCAGCACATAATCACCATCAGGCAGGCCGGTAGCGGATATGGCATCACTGACCAGAATCACCTTGTCCCCAGGCTTGCAGCGCAGCAAAATCTCCATAGCAGGCTTCTGCACATGAATACCGTCCGCTATCAGCTCCGCATAGACATCATCCTGTATCAGTGCCGCTCCCAGAAGCCCGGGACTTCTGTGATGCAGGGGGCTCATGCCGCAGTAGGTATGCACCGAGGCATCAGCACCATTTTCAATGGCGCTGACCGCTTCCTCATAACTGGCACTGGTATGTGCCAGGGAAATGTGCACCCCCTTGTCAGCGGCATGGCGGATAAACTCTGCAGCTCCCGCCTTTTCCGGTGCCACTGCCAGTGCCTTGACCGGTCCCCTTGCCAGCAGCCCCTCCAATTCGCTTATGGACAGCTCACGCAGATATTCAACAGGATGAGCTCCCCGATGCTCCGCTGTCAGATAAGGACCTTCCACGAAACAGCCTGTTACACGGGCGGCATCTTCTGCGGGATGATAACCGGCCAGAGCCTCCAGGGCATTTTCAATAGCTTCCAGAGAAGATGTCACAGTTGTAGGCATCCATGACGTAGTTCCTGCCGACAGCAGATACCGTCCTATAGTATCCAGTGCCGCAGCATTAGCATCCATAGTATCGCAGCCTAAAGCACCATGAATATGGCTGTCAAACAGCCCTGGCAGCACCAGCAGGTCAGGATACGCTGCAATCTCAATACCTGCTTCCCTCACGTCCTTCTCTGCCAGCAAATCCCCGAACCTGTCCCCGTCCAGCAGTAGCAGCTTTTCCTTCTCTATGCCGCTTTCAGTAAAAACAGCCTTTGCCTTTATCGCCTTCATAGACATCAGATACCGCCCTCCTGCACATGCCGTACTTTCTTCCCGGCATGATACGGAACTACCTGCACCGGACCGGACAGCCAGCGGCCTTCCAGCTCATCCAGTGTATCCTCCCTGTCAAACAAAGCCTGCAACAGGAACGGCATATTGGTGCCGCTGAATACCAGGCATTTTCCTTTCAGCTGGCTGGACAGCAGCACTGACTGGTTAAAGGGAGTTCCTCCGGCTATATCGGTGCAGAAAACCAGCTCTTCACAGGCCAGCTGCTCTGCCGCCTGCCGCAGCTTGGCCTGCAAGCCATCCCCGGTTTCACCCTCAAGGAAATTCACCGCTGCAAAGCTATCCTGTGGCCCTGCAATCAGCTGCACAGCAGAAAACAGCCCTTCAGCAAACCTGCCATGCCCCGTAACAATAATGCCTGTCATAAACAATACCTCCCGCAACAACTTCCTATCAGAAAATACCTATGCCCTTGCCTGCAATACCGACCAAAATCGTAAACAAAATCAGCTTTACAGGTGAATAATTCTTCTTGAGCAGATAATACATGAACAGCGTATAAGCCAGAGGCAGCATATTCGGCATAATTGCGTCAAATACCTTCTCCTGCAAAGCTATGCTGGCCTGCCCCACCACAATTACCCAGGCAATTTTCAGCTTAATCATGGAAGCAATCAGGCCGCCTACAACCGTCAGGCCGATGATAGAAGCTGCATGGGAAATCTGCTTTGTCTTTTCCTTCATGGTGGCAATAGCCTTGACACCTGTGTGATACCCGTAGCGCATCAGGCCGAAGCGCAGGGCAAAATGAATGATATTGAACAGCACAAGAAATACAATCGGGCCTGCCGGATTTGGTTCCGCTCCCATCGCCATAGAAGCCCCCAGACCTGCCGTAATAGGCAGCAGCGTCAGCCAGCACAGGGCATCACCTATACCGCCCAAAGGCCCCATAGTGGCCACCTTGATAGCACGGATGGTATTCTGGTCCTTCTTATTTTCCTCCATAGCCACAACCAGTCCCATGATAAAATTAACCAGGAACGGATGGGTGTTGAAAAATTCCATGTGCATCAGCATAGAACGAGACAGGTCTTTCTTATTGGTATGAATTTTCTTCAAGACCGGCAGGATGCCGTACAGCCAGCCGCACGCCTGCATTCTCTCATAGTTGAAGGACGCCTGCAAAAGCAGGGAACGCCAAACCATTTTTACCAAATCACCTGAAGAAACAACTGCCCTGACTGACTTATCCTCATATTCAGCACCTGCTGCCGCATTGCTCACATTAAATTCCGCCATTTGGATGCACCCCCTGCTTTACATTCCTGCCGCCCTTATCAGAGCCGTTGGCATAAAAATCATACATAGCAATACATGCTCCCAGCACAGCCAGGCCGAGAATGGAAATATTGAAATACGTAACGAGGATAAAACCTGCCAGCATAAAAGCAATATACTCCTTCTTCAGCATGATTTTCAGCAACATGGCAAAACCGATAGCAGGCATCATGCCGCCTGCTACGCCCAGGCCGCCCAATATCCATGCCGGTACGGCTTCCACAATGGACTGAGCCGAAGCGGCACCGAAATAAATCGGCAAAAAGGTAACCAGGGCAAAAAAGGCACCGTGCGTAGCCAGTCCTGCATAATTCAGCAGAGAGATGGCTCCGGTATTGCACTCCATGCACCAGCGGTCAGCCTTGTGCATCAAAGGCGAAAAAGCCGTAAAAATCAACGTTACGCACCCCTGTGCCGCGATGGCAAAAGGAATGGCGATGGCTACCGCCGCCTCAGGCGGCAGCTTGGAAATAATGGCAAAAGAAACGCCGATTACACCGCCGATAACCATATTGGGCGGCTGTGCCCCTGCCAGGGGCACCATGCCCATAGCCACCAGCTCCAGAGTGGCACCGGTAATCAGGCCCGTCTGCAAATCCCCCAGAATCCAGCCCACCACCAGGCCGGTCACCAGAGGACGATGAATGTGAAACAAGCCATTAAACTGGTCAATGCCTATGATAAATGCCCATAGGGTAACCAATAAGGTTTGCGTCAAGGTTACTTCCATGATAAACTCCCTCTTTTCCTATACTTCTGCTTACTGTTTTCCCAAACTATTTCAGCTTACACTTGCCAGCATGCCCCTGCACCCCTTGCAGGAACATTATTCAAAAATCTTTTCCACCGGAATAACTGAATCCGATGGCACCTTCCTGAGCTCAACCTGCACACCCAAATCCAGCAGGCGCCGAATCGTCCGCCTGTCATCCTCATCTACGGAAATCGTGCTGGTAACCTGCTTTTTCCCCTCGCTAAAATGCATGTTGCCAATATTCAGCACCTTGATAGGAACGCCGTTTTCCACCAGCTTCAGTGCATCCTGCGGCGTCTTGACCACCAGGAAAATATGCTGCCAGTCACCGGCCAGGTTGATGACATCAATAGTCTTCTGAATGGTAAAATACCTTGTTTCCGCTGCGCTGGCCACAGCCATATCCATGAGGTTCTGCTGCACCTCGTCACCTGCTACCTCATCATTTGCCACCACAATCAGGTTGGCCCCCAGGTGCGTTGCCCAGGTCATGCCCACCTGGCCATGAATAAGACGATTGTCCACACGTGTAAGTAAAATGTCCGGCATAATAACCCCTCCTAATCTGCCTATGCCATTTATTAATGATTATCCTCCAATGAATGAAGGGTAACTCCCTTAACAACCCTGTTGACACTGCCGCTAGGACACGGCGTATCAGGTGCCACGCCTTTGCCCATAGAAGCTGCCAGGGCTAAAATATGGTCGAACAGCACATAACCCAGTGCCAGGTAGCTGTCCGTTCCCCACTGTCCTGCTGCTTCCTCATCCAAAGCGAGCACATAATCCGCCAGAGCCGCTACTTCTCCGTCAGGGGCCGCTGATACTGCCAATACCTTGAAATCCCCTGCATCATGGTGAAATTCCCTCAGCAAATCCATATCGTACTGGCGGATATAGCTATCAGAAGATAGCCACATCACAATTAATGTCCTGTCATTGACAATGGATTTCGGGCCATGCCGGAAGCCCATCATGGTCTCCGCAACAGCCGCAATCCTGCCGCCGGTCAGTTCCAGCACCTTCAGGCAGGTTTCCCGTGCCAGGCCGTAAAGGGCTCCGGAACCGAGAAAGACAATACGCTCAAAACCGGCAGTTGCCAGTTCCGGCAGGCCATGCCCCGCCGACAATACCCTTCTGCCGGCTCCGGCTATTTTTTTCACCAGGGCGGCATTATCCGGCAAATTTTTCAAGTCAAAAATCAGCAGCCCTGTCAGCAGCATGCAGCTAAAGCTGCTGGTCATGGCGAATCCCCTGTCATTTGTCCTCGGCGGCATCAGCAGAGTCAGCGTATGCTCCTGCCGCTCGGCGGATTTCCTGGCAAGCGCCCCCTGCGGGTTGCAGGTAATCACTATCTGATAAACCTCCCTGACCAGCTGCTCCGCCAAATCAAACGCCCCGATACTTTCCGGGCTGTCACCGCTACGGGCAAAGGATACCAGCACTGTCGGCAGGTCAGGCTGCAAGAACTGATAAGGTGCAGATACGATATCAGTGGTAGCAAAGGAAAGCACATCCCTGCCCAGCTTTTGCCTGAGATATGGCGCAATAATATCTCCTGCATAAGCGGAAGTACCTGCACCTGTAAAGATGATGCGCAAATCCTTCTTTGCCAGAAGCGGCTCGATAAAAGCCTCAATCCTTTCAGCCTGCTGCTGCACGGCAGACAAGGCATCCTCCCAGACCTCAGGCTGCTGGCAGATTTCCTCAGCAGTACAAATGCCTCCTCGTTTTTTCAATTCGTCATCAGATAAATTCCACGGATTCATGTTACCCCTCCTAAATTGGTAATGATGTACGTACCAGTTTTTATATGAAAACACCGCAGTGCGGCATTTCCTGCCCCTGTGCGGCAGCCGGAAGCGCCGGCTGCCAATCATCCTGCTTTCTCCGGCTATTATTTGTTCAGCCGGACTGAATAAATCATCTGGTCTCCCCTTGCCATACTGACAGTGTACTCTATCACGCTGTCCCTCTCAAAAGTAAATCTCTCTATCTTGAGGCTGGGCAGGGATTTTTTGATATTTAAAAATTTTGCCGTATGGTCATCAGTCATAACCGCCTGAAAATTCTCCTCAGCAAAGGTAAACTCCACGCCATACTTATGGGAAAAAATATCGTACATGGCATTCTGCTCCAGCATTTCCCGGGTAAGCCCGGCAAAACGTGCCACCGGCACATAGCTTATCTCTATCATGACAGGCTTATCATCTGCCAGGCGCAGCCGCTGGAAGCAATACACCCTTGTTCCCTCTTCCGTGCTCAGCTTCTGGGCCAGGCACCTGTCACAGGCAAGCTCCTCAAAGCTGAGTACCTTGGAGGAAGGCACCTTGCCCATTTTTTTCATCTCCGAGGTAAAGCTGTAAAACTTCAGCAATTCCTGATTGAGCTTTTTAGGAGAAACAAAAGTCCCCTTGCCGTGAATCTTATATATGTAGCCCTGCTGCTCCAATTCCAGAAATGCCTGCCTGACAGTGGAACGGCTCAAGCCATAGTTGTTGCACAATTCCCTTTCAGAAGGCAGCCTTTCATCCACCTCCAGCTTGTGGCTTTCAATGGCATCAATAATCTGTTCCATAAGCTGATAATAAAACGGCAGCTTGCTTGCCTTGTCTATCCCCTTCATCTTGCCTCTCTCCCTCTATCCCTTAAAAGTGGTACGTACCACTTTCTGGATATAATATAAATTATTTTTCCTAGTTTGTCAATCATTTTATCACAATTCTTCCAAATTTTTGCCTTTAAAAGAAAAAGACCTACAGAACGATATACCTTACCGCTGCTGCAAGCCTCTTTCAACACGCAATCAGTCTAAAATATAAATCTCCACTACCTGCCTGCCAAAATAAAGGGCTTCCTCATGGGTATCAAAGGCAATATCAATGGTATTGCCCTGAATGTTCCAGCCGATATCCTCTGCCACCGCATCGCCATAATCAGGAATATAGACATTGGTGCCAATCGGGATATAATTCGGGTCCACCGCTATCACCCCACGCCTCAGGGGAGTGCCGGATGCCGTAAACTTGCCCATGCCAGGGTCCTGGGGACTGTAGGCGTATGCGTTCACCGTCACCAGCCTGGCACGGCTCAAATCATGCCTATGGGCAACAGGACGCAGCTTCCGCATGGTCTGCGGGCCCGCTATCCCATCAGCCTCCAGGTGATGGGCACGCTGGAACGCCTTGATTGCCTCTACCGTTGCCGCATCGCAGCGGCCATGAACTTCTGCTTTATAGTAACCCTTTTCCTTTAACAGTGTCTGAACCTCTTCCACATGCCGGCCTTCATCACCGGCCTCCACTACTGCACCCTGGGCAGAAGCAGCTGAAGCAAAAAATACCATCAGCAGTCCCACCAGAATACCAAAACTGAGCTTGCCAAGTCTCACAAAACCACTCTCCTTCTTTATTTTCAGATTTATTTCATTTTATCATGCCTGAAAAAATGTGTCAAAAATCCTAAATTTTTGTGCAATTAGCAAGCCTCAAGTGTAAAGCAGCATATTAAAGCATGGCAAAAGGCAGCCGGCCTAAATCAAGCCATGCTCAAGGCAATAATGATAAATGCCATCCTCGGACACCTTGCCGCATACATCCCTGGCTATGGCCTTCAAATCATCAGAGCCGTTGCCCATAGCGATGCCGTTATCCACCGCCTGGAACATCTCTAAATCGTTGTTGCCATCACCAAAGGCCATAGCATGGGCGCGGTCAATGCCAAAGTGCTCCAGCATCTTCGCCACGCCAACCCCCTTGCCGCCGTCAGCAGGCACGATATCCACTGCCCTGTCCCACCAGGCTGCCACCTTGGCATTGTCCGTATCCTTTACCAGCTGTGGCCTTTCAGACAGATAGCCCCCGGACATAATCTGGAATACCTCCTGCTGTGCCACTTCAGCAAAATCCGGGCTTTCCTCAATGCTATGACCGCCAATCTGGAAAAATGCCAGCAAATCATCATCCAGGCCGTTGGCAGCAAACCGCGTCTTAGTTGCCAAAGCGACAGGACGGTTGATTTCCTGTGTATTTTTGATAATCTGCTGCACGTCCTTTGTTGACAGGGGATTGCTGAAAATCACCTCATCGTCATTGAAGCAGTAGGAGCCATTGAAGGTCACATAGGCATCAAACCGCACACCGAAAATATCATACAGCAAAATCGGCGACCTGCCGGTAGCGATGCAAATCTTAATGCCATTTCCACGCAGCCTTCTAAAAGTCTCCTTCATCCTGTCAGACACAGTCTTGGTTTCCATGTCAAACACCGTTCCGTCAATGTCAAAAAACACAATCTTAATATCCTTCATAAAAAACCTGCCCCTCTAAATTTTCAACAAAAAGCGCCAACCATACAGCTGACGCTTTTGACACATTATAACATTATCATTTACCTGAATAACAAATTACTTAGCGGTAATTCTTCTCCCACATGTGCTGTGTGTGCAGCAGATGCTCCGCCTTTTCCGAAAGCGGCTTCTCCAAAAATTCCTTGTACAGCTTCTGTACCTGCGGATTTTCATGGGAACGGCGCAGCTTGCGCTCCTTGTCCAGCTCATAGAGGCGTTCACCGCGCTTAGGCGCCCATTCAGCTTCCTCGTGGATAGGCTGGCCGCCGCCGCCTACGCAGCCCCCCGGGCATGCCATGACCTCAACGAAGTCATAGTGAGCCTCTCCGTTCTTGACCTGCTGAATCACTTCTTCTGCGTTCTTCAGGCCGCTGACAACGCAGGTCTTCAGCACCCTGCCGGCAATCTCAAATTCGGCAGTGCGTATGCCTCCCAGATTGATGGCATTATCACGCCCCTCAGTACGGGTGTCCCGCACCGCCTTGAAGGCATCCTCGTCTGCTTCCTCCCCGGTGACCACCTTGTAAGCAGTACGGAGGGCCGCCTCCATCACGCCGCCGGTAACGCCAAAAATAGCACCTGCACCAGTGCCATCACCGATAGGTGAATCAAACGGCTTTTCCTTCAGGCCCCGCGGGTCAATATGCTCCGCCCTGAGCAGGCGCACCATCTCACGGGTAGTCAGCACATAATCCACATCCTGATAGCCACTGGCATTCATTGATTCCAAAGCAGCCTCACGCTTCTTGGAAACACATGGCATAATGGCGATAGAGCAGATATTTTCCGGAGCAACCCCTGTCTTTTCCGCAAAATAAGTCTTAATCAGGGCGCCGAAAATCTGCTGGGGACTCTTGGTGGTGGACAGCTGCCCCAGAAGCTCCGGATGATACATGGTGAGATAGGAAACCCAGCCAGGACAGCAGGAAGTGAACATAGGCATCTGCTTCTTGGAAAGCAGCCGCTCCAAAAGCTCATTGCCCTCCTCCATGATGGTCACATCAGCGGAGAACACGGTGTCCAGCACATAATCAAAGCCGATGCGCTTCAGGGCTGCCACCAGCCTGCCCTCGGTGTCAATCCCCGGCTCCACATCATTGCGCTCCAGCCAGGCAGTACGCACTGCCGGAGCAATCTGCACCACAGTGACCTTATCCGGGTCTGCCAGGATATCATAAATAGCCGGCAAATCATTGCGTTCCTTCAGGGCACCTGTCGGGCAGTGGGTGATGCACTGGCCGCAAAGAGTACACTTTGCCTGAGAAATCGGCATGTTATCCACGGTGCTGATATTGGTATACGCACCTGTATTCTGCACATCCCAGATGTCACAGCCCTGTACCTTGCTGCAAATCTGCAGGCAGCGCATGCACTTGATGCACTTCTTGGAATCCCGGATCAGCGGAAAATCCTTGTCCCATGCCTGCTCCGTCACCTGCCGCTCAAAAGGCAGGTCATAAATGCCCAGATGGCCGGCCAGGGTCTGCAACGGACAGTTGCCGGAGCGCACGCAGGTAGCGCACAGGCAATCATGCTGGGACAGGATAAGCTCTACATTGGATTTCCTGACACTCCTGGCCTTGGCAGAGTTGGTGAACACCACCATGCCCTCGCTGACAGGGGTAGAACAGGCCGTAACCAGCTTGTCCTTGCCCTGAATCTCCACCACGCAGACCTTGCAGGCAGAAATCTCATTTATCCCCTTCAGGAAGCAGAGATGAGGAATGTAAATCCCCAGCTTCTTGGCTGCTTCCATTATGGTGGTGCCTTCCTCCACGGAAAGCTCAATATCATCAATCTTCAAGTTTACCATCTGAGTCTGCGGCCTCCCTTCAAGGCAGAGAATCCATACTTATCACAGCGCAGGCACCTGCCAGCCTCCTGGCATGCCTCCTGCTCGCTCATACAGAGCTCCATCGGCTCAAAGCTCTGCTTGCGGATACCTGCCTCCTCCTCAGCCAGCTGCACCTTGCCGCAAGGCACCTTGTCAGCCAGGTCAGGCTCAGGAATCTGCACATCGCAGGAAATAATATGCTTGTAGCCCAGATATTCATCAATATTGGCAGCTGCCACCTTGCCAGCAGCAATCGCCCTGATAACGGTAGCAGGACCTGTAGCGCAGTCACCGCCGGCAAAAATGCCACCGGCATTCTGCACCTCGCCGGTCATAGCCGCAGCGATGGCCCCCCGCTGGATGCTGATACCTGCATCCTCAAAGGACTTGCTGTCAATGCCCTGACCGATAGCCACTATAATAATATCGCACGGAATCCTCATCAGAGGCACATCTGCATGGATAGGGCGGGCCCTGCCCCAGGCATCAATCGGGCCGATAATCTGCGGCTCCACCCAGAGGGCAGTCACGTTGCCATTCTCGTCCGCCTCAATGTGGTGAGGAGCCTTCAGGCCGTAGAGCTCCGCACCCTCGGCAATAGCGCCCTCTACCTCCTCAGGCAGGGCAGTCATATCCTTCTGGCGGCGCCGATAGGCGATGCCCACCTTCTTGGCACCCAGGCGGATAGCGGAACGGGTGCAGTCCATAGCTACATTGCCGCCGCCGACCACCACAACTTCCTTGCCGGTAAAGTCAGGCATATCGTCATCGCCAATCCGCTTCAAAAGCTCTACCGCGGAGATGACGCCCTTGGCATTTTCCCCTTCAATGCCAATCTTCTTGTCGGTATGGGCACCGATGGCAATATAGATTGCATCGTACTCATTGTTCAAGGTCTTGAGGGAAATCTCTCCTTCACCCTCTCCAATCCTTGTATTCAAGTGCACCTCTACACCAGTGCTGAGAATTGCCTGCAAGTCCTCGTCCAATCTCTCCCGTGGGAAGCGGTAATTTGGAATACCATATCTCAGCATGCCGCCCAGCTTCTTCTTTTCCTCGAAGACCACCGCATGGTGCCCCATCAGCTCAAGATAGTAGGCAGCTGAAAGCCCGGAAGGGCCGCCGCCGATAATTGCCACCTTTTTCCCGGTGCTCTCGCACTTCTCAGGCACAGGCACCGTATCTGCATGGGCATTGTCCACAGCCATGCGCTTCAGGCCGCGGATATTGACGGACACATCAATCATGCTGCGGCGGCAACGGGCCTCGCAAGGGTGCTCGCAAATCAAGGCGCATGCCGTAGGGAACGGATTATCCTTGCGGATCAGGCGCACTGCATCAGCATAACGCTTTTCCCCCACCAGGGAAATATAGCCAGGAATATCCACCTTGGCAGGACAAAGAGCCACACACGGAATAGCATGCTGGGCATGCACGGAACAGCAGCCCTCCTTCACATGGTGCTCATAATCCTCCCGGAAGCCATCAAAGCCTGCCACCAGCATGTGGGCAGCCTCGTAGCCGATGGCACAATCAGCACTGGCCTCGATGTTCTTGGCAGTCTTCTCAATCAAGGCCAGGGTTTTCATGGTTGCCTTGCCACTGAGCACATCTTCCAAAAGATGCTGCAGCTGGGTCAGTCCCACCCGGCATGGCACGCACTTGCCGCAGGTCTGTGCCTGGCAGACCTTCAAAAAGGACAGCTGCAAATCCACCGGGCACAGGCCAGGGGGCGAGGCAATAATGTGCCGCTCCAAATCCTTGTACAGCTTCTCCACCGTCAGCTGCACCCGGTCAGGAGTCTCTACTTTTAATCTACTCATACGCTTCTCTCCACAACACACAAATGAACACTAAATCTTCTACCCATGCGATTATTATATCATAAATCAGAAGATGTTGCACAAATTTCAAAAGCCTTAGAACTATTATTCAATGCATATTCATAGAATACAAACTTCTTACATCTTAACCCTAGGAACAATTGTATAAACAATTTTGGCGAATTACACAATATTCCCTCTCTAAATTTCCTCCATCATGTTAATAACATCACTGACACCACCATACCCAGTGAGATTTTGAGCAATCTCGCGAGTAAACAGCTGCATAATTTCCAGATTTGGTATATGTAAATCCAGGGTCTTCCCCAATGCACCCGATTGGATATTTGTACATTTCAGATACCCGGTTGTCAGCTTCATTGTATTCTCTCAAACACATAATCAGTATCAGAAGACAAATCATCCCGGAAAATATATCCCAGGCGATTAAAATGCTTTATTTCCATGGGATTTTCAATACAATTCTCAGCCATATACCTGACCATTTCCCCGCGAGCCATCTTGGCATAGGTTCCCTTGGTCACCAGCTTATCCCCTGCCTTTTCGCAGAATACTATAGTGATATAAGTATCATCTGCCGTCAGATATTTCTCAATGCATCTGGCATATTCCTTGGAAGCAAGATTGATGATGATGCCGCTCTCATCCCGCACAGCTTCATACAGCCTGCTCCCCCAATAGGCATACATATCCCTAGCGGTTCCTATGGCAGCCTTCGCCTGCATTTCCAAGCGGTAGGGAACCACCCCGTCCATCGCCCTCAGAACACCATAAAAAGCCGACAAAATCCGCAAGTGCTCCTGCACATATTCAAAATGGCCATCCTCAAACACCGCTGGTGCCATATACTGATAGGCCAGACCCTCATAAGCCAGGACTGCCGGTGTCAGATTCTTTGTCAAATCCAGCGTCTCAAGCCGCTGGAAATTCTGCCCGGCTATTTTGTCATTGCAGCACCAAAGCTTCTTCAGCTCAGGATATGACTTCCCCTTCAGCCAGGCAGCAATTTCCTTTGTGCTCTCCAAAAAGACCGGCACGCTAAGGGGCAGCAGGCTATCCGTATCCACATTCATTTTCTTGGCAGGTGACAGGATAATCTTCATCAGCCAATCACCTGCAGCATCTTTTCTGCATCATCAGCCGTCTTTACCTTGCCATTGGCCATAACTATTATGCCCTGCTCATCAATAAGATAAGTGGTCCGAACCACGCCCATGGAAACCTTGCCGTAGTTTTTCTTTTCCTTCCACACATCATAGGCTTCAATAACTTTGCGTTCCGTATCTGAAAGCAAAGTAAACTTGAGGCCATATTTTTCCTCGAATTTTTTGTGAGAAGCCACTGAATCCTTGCTTACGCCCAAAATGACAGCTCCCTGCTCCACAAACTGGTCATACAGCTCAGAGTAGCCGCTTGCCTGCCTGGAACATCCCGGCGTATTATCCCGCGGATAAAAATACAAAATAACCTTCCTGCCCAAATAATCACTCAGCTTGTGCAGCTGGCCATTCTGGTCAGGCAACTCAAAATCAGGTGCCTTGGTTCCTACTTCTAACATAGTTATTCCTCCCATTCTGAAAAACACTAATACTTATACTTATACTTATACTATACTTATACAATGAAATATTCATCAAAGCTACATTTTAACATACCTTTGATTTCTGCTATTTGAATGCCGTGTGACTGTTTATTCTGCCAACCTTTTCGGATATCTCGGCAACAAACTCAAGCATTTTATCTGAAATACTGTATAGCAGAACATAAGTATCCATTTTAACCACTCCATCTTGCATATTATCTTGCTTATTATCTTACGATTTATCTTACGACTAAATTAATAGTCGTAAGCATTTCTCGTCAAATTATCTTCAACTAAGCAGAAAAATCTAGTGTTCATGTTTCTTTCTCATAAGAAATCTGCCATACAGTGCAACCTACCCCCTGCAACATCAAAACATAATCTTATTTATCTCAGCTGCCAGATTTAGTCCGCCCCGTCTGTCGCTGCCAGTCTTGGCCATTGTAGCCTGATACCTGCTGTCGCCAAAAAGCCGTATCTTATAATGCTTCTTCCCTGTCATAACAGTACAGCCTAGTGACTCCAAATCTGACTGCATACTGGCATTCATCATGCTGTAGCCCTACAGCAAATTCTTGACCTTGCCTTTAATATCAGCCGATGTCCTGTCCAGCTTGTTGGCTTCCAAAATACTATTGATAATATCCAGCCGCCGGACCTCATTAGGATGTGCTTTCACATATTCCTTTAGAATATCCAGCACCATCATCTTGGCCTCATCCTTGTAAAATTCCTCTACACTGCCATTATTCAGATTTATCATGCAATCCCCACCTTACCATTATATTCTGAAAAGAAGATGCCTGGTCAGCAGAATGTGTTCTTGCATTATTGATATATGGTATCAGCCTGCCGACAGCAATCATTTCATATTTTAGGTCATTCTTGAATTACCTCCACTTCACTTGACACCACATATGACACCATGCTATTATATGCTAAAAGAAGGTGGCAAAGTGTCAAAATTTGAAAAACTACTACAGCGGATAAAAAATCTAGACAATGGATTACGTTTTGAAGAATTAAAAAAAGTTCTTGAATCACTAGGATATAAAATGAATTCACCTCGTGGTGGCAGTAGCCATTTCACATTTAGGAAAAAAGGACACATTCCTATCACTATACCCAAGCATGAACCTATAAAGATTGTTTATATCAGGTTAATAAAAGATGCTATTGAGGAGGATGAAAGCAGATGAAAACTCTAGAGTACTACCTCTCATTACCTTATAAATTAGAAATTGTACCAGACACTGAAGAAGGCGGATATGCTGCAAGATATCCTGAACTTCCTGGTTGCATTACTTGTGCTGATACATTAGAAGCTGTGATGCTCAATGCTGCTGATGCAAAAAAAGCATGGCTGGAAGCAGCTATGGAAGATGGCATTTCCATAAATGAACCATCTACTGAAGCTGATTATTCAGGTCAATTCAAACTGCGACTTCCTAAGTCTTTACACAAATCATTGGCCGAGCAAGCCAAGAGTGAAGGTATCAGTATGAATCAGTACTGCTTATATCTTCTTTCGCAAAACCACATGTCACACAGGATTAAATTATGACCCAAAACTGCTGAGCAGAACAACTCAGCAGTTTTTTATGGCACTCCATCAGAATGTGTGGGAAACTAACTCTCCTCATCCCTTATAGCTATTGAAAAAGCATACATTTTCCTGTACGATATTTTCTGCAAAAAAAACACGACGTACGGGGGAAATGTATGCTCAACAAAAAGATACTAAAATCAATCCTAAATGTCAAGCATACCGCTATAGATGACATGAAAATTTTGCCAGATGGAACAATTGCCATCAAGGCACATCCTACCAAAGGCGAACAATGCCGTTGTGGCATATGCGGCAGAAAATCTGTCCGCTATGACAATGGCCGTGGTGGCACCCGTTCTTGGCGGGCTTGCGACTGGAATACCCACAAGGTCTATATTGTAGCAGATATACATCGTGTCATGTGTCCCAAGCATGGGGTTGTTACGGCATCTGTTCCTTGGGCAAGGCATAAGTCCCGTTTCACAAAGGAATTTGAGGAGCTGGCCACTTGGCTCTCCTTGTCCTGCACGAAAACCGCTGTTGCCTCTTTGCTCAGGATTTCCTGGAATACCATCGGCCCTGTCATTAGCAGGATGCGGGCTGAACTTGATGCCAATCCAGCCGCACGCTTCGCGGGACTTGTCCGCATAGGCGTTGACGAAACCAGCTACAAGAAGGGACACAAGTACATAACAGTGGTCATCAATCATGACACAGGCAAGGTTATCTGGGCGCATGAAGGACATGGCAAGACAATTTTCACCAAGTTCTTCAAACTGCTGAGCAAAGAGCAACTGGCCAGTATACAGCTTGTATCTGGGGATGGTGCCAAATGGATTCAGGAATTTTTCCAGTGCGAGAATGTCGCTATCGCCAAGGAAGAACTGGACGGATGGATAAAATGGGCCCAGCACTGCCGCATCAAGGTGTTTGTCGAGCTCCAACGGAAAATACGCCGCCACTACGATGCCATACTGGCAACAATGGAGCATCATCTGTCCAACGCCGTACTGGAGGCGACCAATCGGAAAATCAAACTAGTCGTTTACATGGCCTACGGATTTCGTAACATAGACAACATTTACCCAACTTTTATTCCCAACCCAAATAATTATAACATGTTGGGAATAAAGTTGGGAATAAAAATATAAAAATTCAAATTTTCTTATAAGGTTTCTTCCTTTCCCTTTGCTTTTTGTAGCATAAGCTTTTCTGAATCTTCTCCAGCAACCTTTACTTTCAACGCTTCCAGCTTCGCTTTCAGGGACACTCTTTCTATGGGTGCATCTGCATACTGTCTGATGCCCTTATCCTGCTCTGTCCCCACTGTTTTTTCTGCAAGAGGAATATTCTTCGCCGGACGGTCTGCAACCTATTTTTCACTCTTTGGAGCTTCCGGCTCATCATCCATATCAATCCCATCATTGCCCTTTTCATCCATGTTAAGCAGGGCATTTAATGCAGACAGACGCTCTAACTTCTCTGCAAGCTCTGCTTCCTGTGCAAAGGATTTGGTTACTTCCACCTTTGCGGTTTCAAGCTGATGCTCCACCGTTTCAAGTTTTGTCTGTGCTTCCATAAGCAGCTTTGGCATGGACTCCAGTGCATGTTTGATACGGGAGATATTACCGAGTGGAGCTGAACCGACTTCCAGATTGTGTGAAAGCTGTCCTTTCAGGTTCATCACAAATTTGTGGTTGAATGCATCAAAGGATACTGCCATCTTAAAGCCTGTATATTCGCCAATGACCTCAGGGGCATTGACTGTTTTTATTTCTTTGCACATCTCCACAAGGGCTGTTCCGGCTTCTTTTTTATCTGTATAGAGCTTGTCCCCTACTTTCATGGAAAACTGCTCTTTATCCACCGGAAGATTTGCTTTCGCAGTCTGAATGTCCGCCTGCATCCTGCTGATACGCTCCTTTAAAATCGTGATCTGCTGTGGATAATACTTTGCAATGTTGTCCTCCAGACGGTATTTCTGACTGGTATGGTTTGCTTTCATGAGCTTTAACTTGGATACCTGAATATCTAGAGCCATCTTTTCCTTAATGTAGGGATTTCCTGTTGCCAGAGCCTTGACCTCCGCATACGTAAGTGCCGCTTCATCCACATACTCACAGGAACGTACCGGAGATTTACTTGTCATGATCTGACCGATGAATTTCTGCTTGTCTCAATGAGCTGCCACGAATAACTGTCAAAGGTTCCTTCCGCCACATAGCGTAATATCTTGACCTTTGGATTAAGATTCCCCTGTCGTAAAATACGCCCCTCCTGCTGTTCAATGTCAGTCGGTCATTTTTTGCGGACAGTTCATACATGCTATCCTTTTCTGTTCTCTGCTCCTGCGTTTGCTCTCGTTTGATTTCTCCCTCCGTATCTTCTTGGCACAAGCAGGACAATACCTTGATGCACCAGAGCCCGGGACATATTCAACGCCGCACACCGTACAATTTTTAGCGGGCATTGCTGCCCACCGTTTTGTAGGTATGATATGTAATTCATCGACAAAGCCGATGAATTTATAGTAAATCTTGATTTCCTGCTTCACTGTTCCGTCTGCCATCTTCTCACGCTCCGAAACAAGTATCTTGTCTATGAGTGCGTTTATAACTGTTGCATCCAGTTCTTTTAAGCCTTGATAATTTCGGATAAGGGCGAGGAAGTCACGGATTCCCCGTGATTTCTCGTAGCTTTCATTAAGAGTTTCCGTCACCTCTTTCAGCCTTGCTTCAATTTCAAGCTGCTCTTTCTGGTATTTCCCCGACATCATCTCAAAATTCCGCTCGGTAATACGCTCCATGACCTTATCCTCGTAGAGAGAGGAAAACAGCCTGTCCAGTTCCGCAAGGCGTTTGTTCAGCTTCTTACGTTCTTTCTCTAATGCTTTCGCCCTGCTCTGGTCTGTTTCCGTGAGCCGCTTTTCTATGGCCCTGACCGCCTTTTCATCATTCACTGCCATATCCGCAAAACAGTTGATGTCGGCAAGAACGGCATTGAATAAATCCCTTGCTTCTATATTGTGGGCACTACACTCGCTTCTTCCGTTTCTTGCATAATTATTACATGAATACTGTACACAGTCGATAATCTCTGGGCGTTTCCTCCTGTGTACGTTCATTGCCCGCAGAGCACATCCGCAGTCCACACACTTGATAACGCCTGCAAAAATATTTACAAATCCTCCCTTGTTCTGTGGAAGCCTACGACTTGTAATAAGCTGTTGGACAATATCAAATTCCTCCTGCGTGACTATTCCCTCATGGGTATTGGGTATCACTTCCCATTCTTCGGGCAGCTTAGAGGGGCGTTTCTTGCTTTTCATATTGGCGGCAATCCGTTTGTAGCCTACAAGATTTCCCGCATATATCGGGCTTCTTAAAATGCTCCTCACGCTGTTCCCACTCCAAATATAGCGTTTGTCCTCGTTCCCCTCAAAATGACGTTCAAAGCCTGTTTCGCCACGCTCCGCCGCATAAGCGGCAGGGCGTAGGATATGCTGTTTATTAAGATGTCTGCAAATTTTGGCAACTCCATTCCCTTTTAATGCAAGGTCGAATATCTCTTTTACAACATGTGCCACTTTATCATCTATCAGCAGATGGTTGTGGTCGGCAGGGTCTTTGATATAGCCATAAGGGGCGGTAGTTCCCATGAATTTCCCCTGTTGAAACCTCGCCCGATATGCCGATTTTATCTTAACAGATATGTCAGCGGCATACATTTCGTTTAAAATGTTGCGGAAAGGCGTGATGTCCATAGCAGATTTATTCAAGGTATCTACGCCGTCATTGACCGCTATATACCTCACGTTATGCTCTGGGAAGAAAACTTCCAGATATAACCCACAATCAAGATAGTTTCTCCCCAGACGGGATAAATCTTTCGTAATCACGCAGTTTATCAGACCGCTTTCAATGTCTTTTATCATATTCTGGAAACTTGGTCTTTGGAAATTTGTACCAGAATAACCATCGTCCACATACGTTTTTGCTATGTGCCATCCCTGCTTTTTCACATAATCCGTGAGGATGGATTTCTGTGTCGCAATGCTCGCACTCTCGTTATCCGTACCATCGTCTTTAGATAAGCGGCAATAAATGCCGACTAAATAGATTTTCTTTTCTTCTTTGATTCCTGCCATACTGTAAAACCTCCGTATCTGTCCTATCTGTTTTCATGTCCCATTGCGTACATTCTAAGCGGACAGCCCCTCATTGTCGAAGGTGTCGCCCTCGGCAATCTTCTTCCGAATATCCTCGGAGATAATCGGGACAAACGCTTCTGTAACGGTCTGTGTGCCGACATATTCACGGCTGATTA
Organism: Selenomonadaceae bacterium; assembly: GCA_022786545.1. GTDB lineage: Bacteria > Bacillota > Negativicutes > Selenomonadales > Selenomonadaceae > Anaerovibrio. The sequence continues at coordinate 4,541 of JALFXV010000100.1, read as the reverse complement.
TCATCTGCACTGGTGCTTTTGGCACGATACGCTTTCTCTTTTTATCTGCTTTCTTATCCTCGCCCATACTTAAATCTTCCTTTCCAGACAGGGCAGGGAAGAGTTTGGAAATGTCCCCGCCCTGCCAATCAGATACCATTAATCCTCGCTGTTTAATTCTTTCTGTAATGCTTTAAGGAGTGCCGCCGCTTCATCAGCGTTCAGCGTGATTCCCTTGCCGCACTTTTCACGGTTCGGGGAAAAGCTGCGGATGTCATACTTCGGCTCTTTCCCATTCCATGAAATGAGATTGATTTCCTTTGTGTAGCCACTGTCGCCCGTAGACAATACTGCGATTTCCTTTACGATTTCATACTGGATTTCTCTCATTCTCCATACCTCAACTCTCTGTATTTACTTCCCGAAAAAAGAAGATTAGCGGCTGTCACGGTTGCGTTTCCTCTGCAACTCACGCTCCAAAAGTTTGATGATGGTTTCCTCCATCTGCTTCGGCGTTGTGTTCTTCGGAAAGTATTTTTTCAGCTTGCTTGTGTTGATTTTCAAGGTTTCTTTCTGGTTGCCCTTTTCCTCCGTCATAATCGCAAATATCGTATCCATGTCAAGCCGCCCGCTCTGGCTTAACTGTTTCATCCGCTGTGCCTGTGAGAGTGAGGGCGTTGCTTCTTCGCTCTCCATCGTGGCAAAGAGGTTTTCCTGCTCGTCTTTCTTCAAGAAGGACAGTTCCACCGCAGGCGTGAGGGCGATTTTCCCCTCGTCCACCATCTGCAAAATCGGCGGTATCAGTTCCGTCAGGCGGATAAAACGCTGCACGGTCATCCTGCCCACGCCGAAGCCCTGTGCCACCTTGTCGTCCGTCCGCAACTTCGTCACAACTTGTGACGAGGTTAAGTCTGTGCGGAAACCCTGCCGCTTCATGGCTTCGGATTTCATCTTGTAAGCAAACGCCCGCTCCGATGGCAGGATATTCTCACGCTGCAAATTGCTGTCTACAAGGGTGATGATGGCTCGGTCACGGTCTAAGGGCAGGACAAACGCAGGCACGGTATTTATCCCTGCAAGTTCAGAAGCACGGACACGCCGCTGTCCTGCAATCACTTCATAACCGTCCCCGTCCTCTTTCGGGCGTGTGATTATCGGCGTGACAATGCCAAATTCCTTGATGCTTTCCGCTAACTCTGACAGTGTTTCATCTTCTGCCACATGAAACGGATTGTCGGGGAACGGGTACAAGTCTTTGGTCTTTAACACCTTAAAATCCTGTTTCTTCATTCACATATCTACCTTTCTTTCGCTCTGCTTCTATGATTTTTCTGCAATTCTTCCAACACTTCGGGCGGTATTTTTGACAGCAGCCGCCCCATCTGCTCGTTGGTTCTCTGCAATTCAAATATCTTCTGATTCGCTTTCTGCACCTTTAGTTCCTGCTCGTACTTTTCATCACGCATACGCCCCGCATAGTCTGATTCCTGCCCAATTCTCTCTTTCAAACTGTCGATATACGCCTGCTGTTTCCCGATTTCCTTAGAGAATTTCTCCACGTCTGGCAGCCATGCAGAGAGTAAATCTAACGCTTTATCCCTTTTCTTCCCTGCGTTAAAGGCGTTGATGTCGGATAGGGCAGACACGATTTCTTCATACTGTTTATCAAGCCTGCCGCCTAATTTATAGAGCCATGTGGGGACGTGTTTCCGCTTGGTTTCCATTGAGGACTGCCCCCGTTCAAGCTGATTCCACCGTGAGGACATCCGCTCATGGTAGGCGGTCTGCCACTCGGATAATGATTTCTGGTTGCCTAAGATAGCTTTCGCTGACAGCTTATTGTCTGGCGTAATCGGCACAAAGCAGAGGTGCATATGGGGCGTTCTCTCGTCCATATGGACGACAGCGGAGAGGATATTCTGCTTTCCAACACGCTCCGAAATGAAGTCAAGAGCCGTCTGGAAATACGCTTTTTGTTCTTCGGGCGGTAACTGGTTCATAAATTCTGGTGAAGCTGTGATGAGCGTTTCCACCATCATCACGCTGTCTTTCCTTGTCCTGCACCCCGCTTCGGCTACCATGCGGTTAATCTCTTTCTTGTAGGTGTACTTTGGTGGTGCTATGAGATGGTAATTGTTTTTAGAGCGTTCCATATCTATATCTGGGTTGCTTTTGTAGGCTTCTTTCTTCCGCTCGTTGTGGCGTTCACAAGCCGCAACGCCGCCCGCTTTTCGTTTCTGGAAACGCAGGATTGCATAAGGCATAGGCGGATTCCTCCTTTCTTTCGGCGGGTGACCGTCCTTTGGGGTGACAGCGGTGACGGTGGTGACAGCAGTTTTGGGATACCCCCTGCCGACTGCCGCAACTGTCACCCTCACCCCCTGCATGACGGTCATGTCGATGATGACGGTGTTTTTGGGATACCCCCCTCGCAAGAGCCGTCACCGTCATGCCGCCATTCTTTTATCCGAAGCCGTAAGGCGTAGGATAGCAGGGCACAGCCCTGCCTTAAGGGAGTCCAGAGGGAACGTCTGGCACACGACTTTGCAGGGCAAAGTGTAGTGTGTTACACCCTGTAAACGCAGTCGGAAAAATCGGAATGATTTTTCTGACCGCAGGGGTGGTTTTACACGACCGAAAAGGGCGAGTAAATCTCACGCCTGCATTTTGCGTTTACGGGGTGTTCTCCCGTAGGGATGACAGCGGCAGGGTATCCTAAAATCACTGTCACCACCGTCACTGCTGTCACCCGCAGGGCAGAGCCGCCAGCTTTACATGGCTTTAAGCGTCAATGACAGTAACAGGGGGGTATCCTAATATCGCTGTCACCACCATCACCGCTGTCACCCGCCCTCCTTGCAAGGGCAATCCGCCTGCCGTCTTTCCTGCGGCTGTACTGGTAGCAGATACGGTTCTCGCTTAAAAATGTGGTGCGGTATTCATTCAGCCATTTCGTAATCACCGTGGGTATGGTTTCCGTTTCCCCCATAGCGGCTAACAGTTCCGTTGCCGTGCCTATCCATTCTTCCTTATCCCTCATAAAATCCACCAACCGAAAAAGGACATCTGGTATCGTTTCTTTCGCAAGCTGCTCCTGCGTTTTCCGCTCCACAAGCTCCCAACGGCAATCACGGAAACGCAGCGTGTATTCCTGATAAGGCGTGTCCCTGCCCGTCACATACAGCTTGGCGGTGTCAGACGCACGTTTCTCCTTTTCCAGAACAAAGGTAGCGTCCGCACTCCCCGTTAATCCTGTCGTCCCAGACACCTTGTTGAACACGTCGCTGTCATTCTGCTTTCGGATGTGGTGTACGACAATGACCGCCAGAGAGTGCCTGTCGGCAAAGTCTTTGATGAGGGAGATGTCCCCATAGTCGCTTGCATAGGCATTGTCTTTTGAAGCTGTACGGACTTTCTGCAAGGTATCAATGACAATGAGCCTGCTGTCTGGGTAATCTTTCAGATAATCTTCAAGCTGCACGATAAGACCGTCTGACAGCTTGCAGCTTGCCACGGCAAAGTGGAGCCGCCCGCTTGCTTCGTCCGTCAAACGAAATAACCTGTCCTGTATGCGGCAGAACGTGTCCTCAAGGCAGAGGTAAAGCACATCGCCCTCCATTGTCGGCATATCCCATAAAGGGATTCCCTGCGACACGCATAAGCATAGCTTCAGCATGAGCCAGCTTTTGCCTATCTTCTGTGAGCCGCAGAACAGCGATAAGCCTGTCGGGATAAGGCTGTCCACCACAAAGGATGGTTTCTCAAGCGGTTCATAAAGGAGCGTTTCGGCGTTGACTGTCTGTAACTTCTGCATGGCTTTCCTCCTTTCGGGCGGTGTCTTTGTTTTCGTTGCACATAGGCGTTGACCTCCTTAAAAATAGATTTACTCCCACGGAAAAAAGTGAGAGTATGTAATGCCGCCAATCCCACACAAATAAAAAACAGATTTCTTTTTCGGGCGGTGTCGGTCACGGTTGGAGATATTTCTTCAATTTCCGCCTTTACTTTCTCCTTTGCAATCGCAACAGATTTCTGTATTGCCGAAGCGGTGCAATGCTCCATAGCGGCGATTTGGTAAAAATTGAACTCATACTCGTAGTAGAGCAGGAAACGCCGCCTTTGTATCTCTGGAAGGCTCCCAACCGCCTTATAGAGCGTTTCATTCCGTTCTTCCTCAACCATGCGTTCATCAAGGCTCTTAGGCACACGCAACGCCCGTCTGTAAAGGGTTTCGTCCCATACCTCGTTAAACTCCCTGTGCCGCTCGTCCCATTAGAAAAGATTCCTGTTCCTGCGCTCCATCTGCCGAAACTCCATAAAGAACTGTTCCGACACTTCCAACTCGTGGGATTTGCCCTGCCCGTCCTTAAAGCTGATAAAATACCTTGTGCCGCTTTCCGTGGATTCCTCCCGAAGCGTGTATGCCTTAACCCTGTATGCCATCCTGTTGTCCTCCTGCAAAAAATGAGTGAGGGGATTTCCATCCCTCACCCAGTAGCCCGCAGGATGGCAGGCTGTTTTAGAAGCTATAAAATTTTCCGCAGCTTCTTCCGCAGATGGTC
>JALFXV010000045.1 GCA_022786545.1 Selenomonadaceae bacterium | reverse complement strand
CTCCCGCGGCAGGTAAGGCCGTGGCCCCACCAGGCTCATATTGCCCAGCAGTACATTCACTATCTGGGGCAGCTCGTCCAGGCTGGTACGCCTGATGATGCGCCCCACCCGCGTCACCCGCGGGTCATAGCCCTTCAGCTTCTGAAACTCGTTCCACTCTGCCCTTGCCTCTGGATTTTCGGACAGGTACTTTTCCAGTATCTCATCTGCATTCATGTACATGGAGCGAAACTTGTAGCAGAGAAATTCCCTGCCATACTTGCCAATGCGCCTGGCATTGAAGAAGACCGGCCCCTTCGACTCGCACCTGATGGCAACAGCCACGCACAACATTACCGCCAGCACCGGCAGGAGAATCACCGCACTCAGCAGCAGGTCAAAGACACGCTTGACCACTATGTTCTTGCGCCTGGCCAGATTGTTCCTCAGCTTCAGAACCAGCATTTCCTCCGTAAAGAATACGTTGGCCTCCACCCCCATAACCTGGGTGCCCAGCAAATCAGGCACAAAGGAGATATTCCTCACATAGGGCTGCACCTGGCTGATAAGCTTTTGCAGCAGCTCCTTGCCCAGCCCCGGTGCGGTGATAACCACCGTCTTGACGCCGGTTTCCTGCACGATGCGACCGGCATCCCACATGCCACCCAGCACAGGGTATTTGCCTGCCACAGGAGACTTCTGCGGAAAATCCTCCAAGAGCCCCAGCACATCGTATCGATAGCCCAAATCCTGCTCATAAAACCTGAGTGCCTTTTCCGCCGTCTTCCCGGCACCGATAAGAATCACCGGCTCATATAGCAAGTGCCAGCTTTTCAGGCACCGCCAGTACACGTACCTGATGGCGTACCCCAGCACAAAGGCAAATATGGCAAAGGCCACCGGGAACACCACGCTGTCCACGATATTCTTGTGGGCGAAATACAAAAACAGCAGGGAAACCACCAGGCCGTTGCAGGTGCAGTAGAAGATATCCCGTATCTTGTCCAGTATGGGCCGCATGTGGTAGATATTGGACCGGGAATAAAACAGGATGAATATGATTGGAATCCAAAAATATGTATATGAAGAGGCCAGCCTTTCGTACCTGCCTGCATCCACCAGCAGGGCAGTCACCCACATGGCAGACTTCTCCGCCAGCAAAATGGCGATATAGTCCACCAGCACCGACATAACGCGCCGCATATAGCGATGCCCTGATGTCCGGCTGCCCTGCGTATAACTAATGGCCATTTGTTCTGCATTATCTTTTTTTTCCACCCGCACAATTCCTTTCCCGCCTTAGCAAATTTAAAACATTTTGTACTGTCCATTATAATAGCATACTTGCCCCCCCCCGCAAGACATCGGGCGAAAAAAATAAATTTTTTCCTGCCCTCTAGTCTTGCGGCGAACAGACAGCTAAATCGCAAGAGGCAGCAGTAAAAAAATTACCAAATTTTCCAACAAAAATACTCCCATCCAGACAGCACAAGATAATAAATTATCTTGCGCTGCCCGAATGGGAGTATCCCACCTGCACAGAGATGCTAAAAATTCACTATTAATATACTATTTGTATTATTTTTTAGATAGTTACACCAGATGAAACCATCTGCCATAATCACCCAACAAGACAGACACCGCCAATCCGCTGCCGCTCAGCACCATCATCGCCTGTACAAAGTCACGCCATCCCTGGCAATTTCCTCCAGCAGTTCAGGCTGGACAGCCCAATCAAGATTTACTACATCAAACATCAGCAGAGTAGGAATTTCTTCATCCACATCAAGGGAAAAGCAGGTTATATTGCCGCCACGCACTGCCAAATCCACATCACTGCGGGGCTTGTTGTCACCTCTTGCCCGGGAGCCAAACAGAATTACCTCGTCAATATCATATTTTTTTGCCAGGTCAACAATCCCCAGGCGCACTTTTTCCGGCAAATCCATTTATATCACACCCAATTTTCTTCTATTTCCCGTTTTAACACCTCAAACATAGCAATAAATTTTGACTTGCTGTCTGCAATAATTCCCAAGGCAATCTGTTCATTATAAGAATGAGCTACATTGTTGCGTGCCTGCAGCGCATCTAGCCAAAGCTGCTCATCAGCCAGCATATTCACCTGATATGCCAGTTTAATAACAGCCCTTGGTGAACCCAGCTTCTGCTCTGCATAACCTGAAAACTCCAGCCTGTCCTTCATGGCCTTCCATGCCTGCTCAAAACATATTCCATACAGGGCAACCATGCCAGTTTCCGTAACAGTATCATAAGGCGGTTCCTGTGCCTCAATTTCCCTGAGATTTGCCAGTGCCTTATAAAAGTTCAGCACTTTCTTCGACTCCATGTCCGTCCCCCCCATTCATTTTGACACTTCACATTTCTTCCACAGCTGATTTTTACCTGCCGCATTTTTTTGCCAGCTATTTTTTCCCCTAAACTGCAATACCAAATTGGACATTTTTTGCCAGCTACTTTTGGCAGATCATACTTCTTCCGCCTTTTCCTCCAGATATGCCCAACGTTCCATCAGCTTTTCCAGTTCCGCTGATACCCTGGTTTCCTCCCCGGTCAGCTCGCTTATTTTGCTATAATCCGCCGCATATAATTCCATCTGGTAGTGGATGCCCTTCAGCTCCCCTTCCTTGCTGGCAATAATCGCCTCAATCTCGCCATATTCACGCTTCTCGGACATAGTAAGGCCTTTTTTCTGCGTCTTTTCCTTCTGGGCAGGCTTTTTTTCAGCAGAAGCTGCCATATCTGTGCCCTGCTGTTTTTTATTGCCAGGACTGTTCAAAGCGGCTTTAGCAGCCGCTTTTTCCTCCGCCTCAGCTCTCGCCCTGTAATCACTGTAACCGCCCACATAAAAATTAATTTTTCCAAAATCATTTTTATCATACACAAAAACTTTTTTTGCCATGCGGTCAGTAAAGAAGCGGTCATGGGATACAAAAATAATCGCCCCGTTAAAATCCTCAATAAAATTCTCAAGGATGCCCATAGTTTCCAAATCCAAGTCATTGGTAGGCTCATCAAGAAGCAGCACGTTAGGAGCCTCCATCAGCACCCGCAGAAGATACAAGCGGCGTTTTTCACCACCTGACAGGCGTGCCACCTCCGTATACTGCAAATCCGGCGGAAACAAAAAACGCTCCATCAGCTGCCCTGCCGACAGCTTCGTGCCATCCGCCATGGTAATATAATGGGCCGCTTCCTGAATATACTCCTTGGCACGCAACCTGCCGTCCATCTCTGCATTGGTCTGGGCAAAATAACCAATCTTCACAGTCTGACCTATATCCACGCTGCCGCCAGTTGGCTGCAGCCGCCCGGCAATAATATTCAGAAGGGTGGATTTGCCCGTACCATTGCCACCCAAAATACCTATACGGTCATTTCTCAGCACCGTATAGGTCAAATCCTCAATATAGGTTTTGCCTTCCCACTCATAGCTTACATGGTCAAGCTCAATAATCTTCCGTCCCAACCGGCTGCCGGCAAGGCCGATTTCCACCTTGTTCCGCTCCAAATCCACCTTTTGGTCCCGCACCTGCTCATAACGCTGAATGCGAGCCTTCTGCTTGGTAGACCGTGCCTGGGCGCCCCGGCGAATCCATGCCAGCTCATTCCTGAGGAAATTCTGCCGCTTCCGCTCCCCGGCTTCCTCCCGTTCAATCCTTGCCGCCTTCAGCTCCAAAAACTCGGAATAATTGCCCTGATAGCTATAGGTCCTGCCCTTGTCAAATTCCAGTATGCCGCTGGCCACCCTGTCCAAAAAATAACGGTCATGGGTAACCATTAAAAGAGAACCCTTCCAATTTGCCAGATATTCCTCCAGCCAGCCGATAGTCTCGCTGTCAAGATGGTTGGTAGGCTCATCCAAAAGCAGCAAATCGCAGGGCTGAATAAGTGCCGTAGCCAGTGCCAGCCGTTTCTGCTGTCCGGAGGAAAGGCTCTCCACCTTCGCCTCAAAATCCGTTATGCCCAGATGGGTGAGGATGCTCTTGGCCTCGCTCTCCATGCTCCAGCCATTCAGGGCATCAATCTGCCCCGATGCCTTCACCAGAAGCTTCTGCACCTCCTCCGAGGTGTCCCCTGCCTCACTTTTTGCCAGCGCAGACTCATAATTCCGCAGTGCCTGCATCAAAGGGCTATCATCCTTGAATGCCTCCATCAGAACCGTATTGCCAGCCTCAAACTCCTTGGACTGCTCCAAAAAGCTGATACGCAGATTGCGCATGGTCACCATGCTGCCAGTGTCTGCCGCCAGCCTGCCTGCCACAGTCCGCAGAAAGGTGGACTTGCCAGTGCCATTTACACCGACGATACCGATTTTATCCCCTTCATTGATATTGAGATTTACATGACTGAAAAGGGCTTTTTCACCGTAGCTTTTGCCCAAATCCTCCACTGTCAGAACCATTGCCCCTGTCCCCCCGATATATTTAAATTTCAATTTTCCGCCTGAATGCAGCAGCCCGCAATCCATTCTAATGCTTTCTGCAATTACTATTACTTTACGCTGCTTTTTACTGCTTTTTATTGCTTTTTACTGCTTTTTACTACTGAGCCGTATTTTCTTCCTTCTTTGCGCTCTCCGTCATGTCCACAATTTCGTCATGCTCCTCTGCCAAAGGCTTTGGCAGCTTCGCCAAAATTCTGGTAATGCGCAGGTTGTCCATTTCCTCCACAAAGAAATCCCTGCCGTTCCAGCTTGCCTTCATGCCAATGCTTGGCGGTGACTGGACATTGTTGTAGAGCCAGCCACCGATGGTATCAATATTGTCCGCCTCGATATCCATTTCCAGAATATCGCAGACCTCCTCCAGAAGCAGCTTGGCATCAATGGAGTACAAACACTCATCCCGCTTTTCCGCCAGAGGACGCTCCTGGTCAAACTCATCCTGAATTTCGCCCACGATTTCCTCAATAATATCCTCAATGGTCACCATGCCGGCCGTACCGCCGTACTCATCCACCACAATAGCAAGCTGGGAGCGGTCCCGCTGCATCATCTTCAAAAGCATGCTGATTTTCATGGTCTCCGGCACAATCAGGGCCTTCCTCACCAGCTGCCTGAGCCTCGGGCGGCGCCTCTTGTACAAATAGCCCATCAAATCCTTGATGTGCAAAAAGCCGATAATGTCATCCTTGTCCTCCCGGCACACAGGATAACGGGTCATGTGCTCAGATACTGCCACCTGAATATTCTCGTCAAAAGAATCCTCCGTATAAAGGCAGACCATATCCGTACGGGGTATCATGATTTCACGCACATTTCTGTCGGCAAAATCAAATACGTTGTCCACAAAATCCAGCTCTGTCTTGTCAATATAGCCCTTTTTGTGGCTTTCTTCCATGAGAATGCGGATTTCCTCCTCCGTATGGGCAGGATTTTCACTTTCCGTTTCCACAGGAATCCCCAGCTTTTCCGCTGTATAATTTGCCACATGGTTCAAGAACCACACAAAAGGATACATCACCTTCTGAAAGAGCAGCATAGGCACGGCAATATTCAGTGTCACCGCCTCTGCCTTCTGAATAGCCAGATTTTTCGGAATCAGCTCACCGCAGATAATGTGCATTGCCGTAATCAGCCCGAAAGCTATGGCAAAGGAAATAGTGGTAGCCAGGGCGCCGCTCAGCCCGAAGTACACAAATACCGGCTCCAGCACATGGCTCACCGTAGGCTCACCCAGCCAGCCAAGGCCCAGGGAAGCCAGCGTAATGCCCAGCTGGGTAACGGACAGGGACACATCCAGATGGTCGGTGAGCTTCTTGGCGTACACCGCCCGGTTATTGCCCTCATTAATCATGGTTTCCAGCCTGGAACTGCGGATTTTCACCACCGCAAATTCTGCCGCCACAAAAAAGCCATTCATCAGCACCAATAAAATTACCAATATCAGCTTGATGATAATTGTCGTAATATCGTCCAAAGCTTACTTCTACCTCCAAAGCACAAACTAATCCAATTTTACTAACCTCAGTCCGGCAAACCAGCCAAAACCAGCCTGCCAGCCATAGCATACCACACTAACGCAAAAATTCTCTGGAAAATGCCTCCATTTCCTCCTCGCTCATATATGGATTGCCCAGATCAAAATCATCACCGGCAGCTGCCTGTGCCGCACTGCGCCGTCCCATGGATGCCGAGGCACCATAGGCTCCCTGCCTCCGTCTGGCTCCCTCAAAATCAGGCTTGCCTTCCTTGTCATCACAGCTCATGCGGCAGCGGGGATAATTGCTGCAGCCCCAGAAATCGCCGTTTTTGCCATGGCGTTTCTGCAAGATGCCAATATTGCAGCGAGGGCAGCGTATCTGCCCCTCTGCCGCCAGGCTGGTGCAATTCGCCTTTTGGCACAGGCTAGTGGTAAAGTCCACCTGGGATTGCAGGAACTCGTCAAGAGAACCCTCTCCCTCTGCCATTGAATGCAGCCTGTCCTCCCAAATTGCCGTAAAATCAGGATACGCCAGTTCCTCCGGCATAGCATCAATCAGCATGTAGGCGGACTGGGCAGGCTGGAGATACTTTTTCTTGCCAGTTTCCTTCAGCAGCTTCCGTTTGTGAATAAGCTCGTCAAGGATAGTTGCTCTGGTTGCCTCAGTGCCTATGCCATACACCGCCTTCAGCTGTTTCTTTGCCTCAGGATTCTGCACGAATTTATGAATATCCTTCATAGCCGCAATCAAGGTAGCCTGGGTAAAGCGGCTTGGCGGCTTGGTAACGCTCTGCCCCAGCTCGCCGGACAAATACTGCACGCCGTCATTTTTCTTCATGGGCGGCAGGGCATTGCCATCGGCACCATTGTCACCATTCTCGCCGTTATCATTATTTTCGCTATTCTCGTTATTGTCATCATCACTGCCATCGGCATTATCCGTGCCGCCAGCATTATTTGCATCCCCGGCTTTTTTCTTATAGGTATAAAGTGCCTTCCAGCCCAAATCAATCTCCGTCCTGCCGCTGGCAGCAAACAGCTCCTCCTTGTAGTCCACCTCTACCTTGGTCTGATAGTAGGTGTGGACAGGATAGAACTGTGCCAGATACGCCTGGGCAATCAAAAAATAAATATTGCGCTCCACAATGCTCAGCTTCGCTAAATCCGCCTTGACACGGGT
>JALFXV010000031.1 GCA_022786545.1 Selenomonadaceae bacterium | reverse complement strand
TACCTCGGTGCTTAGTGATTCGCAAGCCGTAAGGCGCAGCGAGAACTTAGCACCGCTAGGTACAACTAGGAGCGCGAGCGTGTTTTCTATGGGTACTGCCGCTACCTGTCCCTTTTAAATGTCTGAACAGAGTCCACGAAGTATCAAATTACATCAGTATATGCATGAAGTAACAATCAACCACTACGAAAAACTGAAATTTATAATATACTGATTCGCAAATTAAATTCCTTTTTGCCCAATGGCTCTATCAGGCTGACATCCGCCTTTTCCTCAAACACATCCCCCTCATCCGTGCAGGTGGACAGGCCGCTCCAAGGCTCCAGGGCAATAAACGGGCTCCTGTTGGCGGTAGACCAGAGAATGAGATAAGGAAAATCTGCAAAATCCACCTCAATGCCCTTGCCATGCTTATCCGTTGCCAGGCGTACCCTGCGTGACTTCAGGCAGTCCAAGGTAACAGCATCCACAGCAAAATATCTGTAATCAAGAGGCAGCCTCTTCGTCCCCTGAAGGAACGGCTGACGGGACTGCCTGTCCACCAGCCCCGTATCAGGATGATTAGTGGCAGCCGTACAGTCCTCCGCCTGCTCAAATTCCAGATAATAATCCTCATAGGCCGTATCAGAAGTCAGAGGGCAGTTAAAGCCAGGATGTGCCCCCAAAAAGCACGGCATAACAGCGTCACCGCGATTTTCTACAGTGTACTTTATCTCTATGGCTTTTCCAGAAAGCCTGTAGGCGATGGACAGCTTGAAATCATACGGATACTGCGCCATAGACGCCTCATCGGCAGCTATGCTGTAAATGATTTCCTCCCCGTCCGCCTTTTCCAGTACAAATTCCTTCTTCCTCACAATGCCGTGCCTTGGCATGGCTGTCTCCCTGCCATCGCCAATCACCGCCCTGTCATGGCGCAGGCTGCCGCAGATAGGGAACAGCACCGGCGCCTGGCCGCTCCAATACTTCTTATCCCCCTGCCACAAATACTCCGTGCCCTCCTTGTCCCTGATGGAGCTCAGTGCCCCGCCCAGGGAATTTACCAGGATGGACAGATTTTCATTCTGCAAAGCTTTTTCCATAAACCAATCACTCCGTTTGTGCAAACTATCTTTTTGCTGCATCACTGCCAGCATTATCATAGTATTAGCATAACACCCCAGGACACGGAAAAGTTATCAGCTTATGAAAACCTTTTCAGATACCGCCAGCACTTACATGACCTGATGACAAGTCAGTCCCCCAGACCTTGCTCATTATTCACATAGCATGACGGCCAATCAATCCACCCGCTCATGCTCATTATTCACATACCCTGATGGCAAATCCGCGTCAATGGCGTAGCTCACCAGATGGTCATCGCAGTTGTCCAGGGTCTGACAATGCTGGATGCAGTGACGCCGCGACCTGCCCAAAACGGCCTCCTCCTGAATCTCCCGCTGCCGCCTTGCACAGTACGGATTGTCGCAGACAGAATACTTGCCGATAGGCAGATTGTCAAAGCACTCAATCATGCCATCCACAATCGCCCGGCGCATGCCCCTGCGCCAGCTTGGAGAACCAAAGCCGCTGGCAGAATATCCCCTCTTGCGATACTCACGCCTGTCAATATATTCGCCGGTTGCCACATCTATCGCCCGCACGGATATGCAGAAATCGTTCCACATGCTATTGCCCAAAAACTTGCTTGCCACCTGCTGATTAAAATTGTGGATATTGAACATGACAATATAATCATAGTCAGACTTTCCTTCGGCCGCCAGCTGACGGGCAAAAGACACATAGTCCTCCTTAGGCAGCATAGACAAATGCTCCGTAAAAGAATACGAATTATCCGCCCCCAGCGAGTCCGTATTTTTAACCTCTGTCGTATCAGTCCCCTGGCTGACAGCAGCGGAAGATGACGCGCCGCCTATGCCTACGCCGATACCAAGCACTCCGGCAGAAACAAGAGACTGAGAACTGGCCAGCGTATTTGTTTTGCTTTTGGTGGTGGTTTCTTCCTTAGGCACTATCTGATACATGCGCTCAAGCTTCTCCAGCTCCTTCATCTGCACATCCCTGGCCTCAGTCAGATTGTACCTGTCGCTGTAATTCCTCCTGCCGTGCTGATAGATGCCGTTGGTGCTTTCCATGCGCTTGGGCGGATAGAAATCCCCTGGGAACTTCACATTCAGCATGCGGCGGATGTAGCCCATCGTCAAATCATCCAGAAGCATGGCATCATCGCCCACGACAATATACCCCACGTTGACGACAGGATATGTCTTCGCCTGCGCCTGCTGCCTGACTACAGGCGAGTTGAATATCCTCTCCTTGCCAAGATTTGTCTGGGAAGACGCCTCCGCCCAGCCGCTGCCCCACATCAGCCCTGCCAGCAGCGCCACAACCGAAAATCCCCCTGAAAAATATTTTTTCCACATAACCCAGTCCTCCTAATGCCTGCTAAGTTTTCTCAAATGTTCCTGATGATTCCTAAGAGGTCCCGATATCCCCTGCTTTTTCTTGATGACTACTGCTATCTTCAATCTTTCCGATACAAAAAGCCTCCGCCCTGCTCCATCAGGCCAGCCAGAAGTTATGAACTCCTTTTCTTTATATTATACTAAATTTTCTCAAAAATACAACTGTCAGCATATATCAATAAAGCTAATAGCATATTAAAGGTTAAACTGAATTTTTGTATCATTGAATCATGCTCATAGTTGCAAGGAGGAAAATAGCCTATGGACTACAAACAGCTCGGCAGGCGCATACGCCAGGAGCGCCTGCGCCTAAATCTAACCCAGGAACAGCTATCCGAACACATCGGCATCTCCACTGCCTATTTTGGCCAGATTGAGCGCGGCGACCGCAATGTAACCCTTGACAAGCTGATTCCCATCGCCAACCGCCTCGGTGTCACCATAGACTACCTGCTGACCGACTATATCAACGAACACGCCGCTGACATCAACCTCAAGAGCCTGAGCCAGTTGTTTGACGGCAAAAGCGAAGCGGAAAAGGAAATGGCCATCAATATGATAAAAATGCTTTTTTCTTATACCGATGAACTGAAAAAAACCTAGAGAATCCCCGTCCCCCAGCGCCCCCAAAAACTTCCCCGGATACCAAGTGGCAGACTATGGCACAATCGCCCCTACCAGCTATTGGGACTGGCAAAGCATAAGATAGCTGCATGGCTGGCTGGAAATCATCGAAAGGGAAATATCCCGGAGAAAAAAATAAAATAAGGCCCTGCTGCAACAGGGCCATCTAAAGCTTGCACGGCGTAAAAAACGTCACTTGTGTCGTTTTTCAGCATGGCTATGATGATATTTAGATAAATCAACGGATAAATAATCGGCATACCCACAATATCACGGTGCGGATAATATACACGACAGTCAAAAGAAACTTGCCTATCAATATAGATGCATGCATAAGGAAAGGCAGGATAAATATCACAAAAGCTGTCGCTAATATTGCTATAAAGAACATATATATTGATACTTCAACCAGAAAATTCATAAAATCACCCCCTTTGAACATTATAACGGAAAGAAGCCGTGAATTGTGGGCGCAGGGAAAATGCTAGAGGGATTAAACATTATTTTTTTCTGTAATAAGGTTTACTGCTTGCGGTATTGCAACTTCTTTAGCAGTCACTATTATCAACACCAATTTCTAGTTGCAACAAGACTATTACAGTTTGCGATGTTGAAGCATCGGGAACACACTATTTCTCCATCTTTTATGAAGCAAAACCAATATCCGGTCACGGACAGGAAGCCTGAACCGGCTATTTGTTTGTGAGTCGTATAAGACTAAAAAAACTTCATTTTCATCTGGAAAAAACGTGAAAGCATAGCCTAAAAACCTGAGAGGCGGTATAATGATAGGCAATAGCAACAGGCGATATTAATAAGCAAATGATAATAATAAGCAATAGTTAATCAGCAATAGTGCTATACAGCCAGGAGGGATACTTATGCACCACTTTTTACGCAAGGCCGTTTTGCCGCCGATGATGCCAGCTGCGTTCATTACATGTATAATGCGCAATATATGTATTACGCCTGTTATGTGCATGCTGCTGATAATGATGACGCTGATGCTGCCGTTACAGGCGGCACTGGCGGCGGATTTCGGCAAGCTGGTCATCCTGCACACCAATGATACCCACGGCTATGACGAATACGGCGAGGGGCATAACGGCATGGCAGTGATAGCCCGGCTCAGGCAGAGACTGGAGGCTGACGGCTATCAGGTGCTGCTTTTGGATGCAGGGGACGCCATTCAGGACAACAACCTGGTCAACTTCAGCAAGGGAAAATCCGCCATCCAGTTCATGAATGCTGCCGGATATGATGCCGCCGCCATCGGCAACCACGAATTTGATTACGGGCAGGATGTGCTGCAGGAGCGCATGGCGGAGGCTTTGTTTCCCTATGTTGCCGCCAATATACGGGTTGAAGCCACTGGCAAAAATTTTGTCCGCCCCTATACGATTATCCAAAAAAATGACCTGAAAATCGGTATCCTGGGACTGACTACGCCCCAGACCATTACCAGCACATCGCCTAAGAATGTGCGCGGCCTGACCTTCCTGCAGGGCAGGGAGCTGTGGCAGGCTGCGGAGGCTGCCGCAAAAGAACTGAGGGCACAGGGCTGCGACCTGGTGATTGCCCTGGGGCATCTGGGCAGCATGGATAATGATATGGGCAGCAGCGCGGAAGAGGTGCTTGCCCACACCAGCGGCATCGATATTTTTATTGACGGCCATGACCATCAGGTCAAAAACAAGTATGTGGGCGATACCCTGCTGGCGGAGACCGGCTATTATACCAATAACATCGGCTGCATCGTGCATGAAGAGGGCAGATGGACGGAAAAGATGATTGCCTTTGGCGAATATACCGAGGAAAATCCCCAGGTAAAATTGCTGATACAGACTGCCAGGGACCAGGTGTCTGCCAGCCTGGGCCAGATGATAGGAAAATCCCTGGTGGCACTGGACGGCAGCCGTGCCCCGGGCGTCCGCACTATGGAGACCAATGCGGGGGATTTCTGCGCGGATGCCGTGCTCTGGCAGGCTAACAGTGCCAATGTCCTGGATGCTGCCGTGGATGCCGCTATCTGCAATGGTGGCGGGATTCGCAGCGGCATAGCTGCCGGTGATGTTACGCGCGGCATGCTCTACAGCATGAATCCTTATAATAACCAGCTGTACGTGGTCAAAATCACGGGCAGCAAGCTGCTGGAAATCCTGGAGGCGGCTACCGCCTATACCCCGGAAGCTATGGGCTCCTTCCCTCAGGTGGCGGGCATCAGCTACGCTGTCAATACTGCTGCTGCCTACGAAAAGGGCGAGCCATATCCAAACTCCGGCTATTATGCCCCTGCCCTGCCGGGCAGCCGCGTCACTATTGAGTCTGTGGGCAATCGCCCTTTTCAGCCGGATGCCATCTACTCCATCGCCATGATTGAATTTCTCGCCTCCGGCGGAGATACCTACGCGGGCCTGTGCCTGCCAGGCGCCACGCTGGATTGCCGGAGCATCGGCTATCTTGATGCGGAAGCCTTGGAAAACTATCTGACGGAAGAGCTGCACGGGGTGATAGGAACGGAATATGCCGAGGCGCAGGCCCGCATCAAGATAAAATGATTGCAGCTTCCCGCCCCCTTTTCAGGCTTTTCGTAAAGTATGATTAGCTGCTATAGCATCATCCCCCTTGAATAACGTAGATTATTCTGCTGTATCTGTTCAGGCAAAAAGAGGGACGGGTGCGGCATGTACCCAAAGAAAACCTTTGTTGTACCTCGTTACTTCATTCATCAGAGCCGCAGGCGATAGATGAATGTTAGTAACGCGCGGTACAACTAGGAGCACGAGCGTGTTTTCTATGGGTACTGCCGCTACCTGTCCCTTTAAAATGCCTGAACAGAGTCCGCGAAATTATTTTGTAGCCGCCAGCACATGGGCAGGCAGCTGAACACAAAAAATGCCTGAACAGAGTCCGCGAAATTATGCGAAATTATTTTGTGGCCGCCCGGATAATGGCCTCCGCCACTTCCTTGATGGTCTTCCGCTTGGCCATGCTGTACTGCTGGATGCGTCGGAATGCCTCCGACTCCGTGAGCCCGTGGGCATCCATGAGAATCCCCTTGGCACGGTCCAGGGTCTTGCGCATGGCCAGGGTATCCTTCACCTTGAACAGCTCATCCTCCAGCTGGTGCATTTCCTGATAGCGGGACATGGCCACCTCGATGGCAGGAAAGAGGTTGCTCTCCTGCACCGGCTTCACCAGATAGGCCAGCACCCCTGCATCCGTGGCCCGCCGCACCATGTCGCTCTGGCTGAATGCCGTCAGGAGGAGAACCGGCGCAATCTTTTCCTCCGTAATCAGCTTGGCGGCGGCAATCCCGTCCATCTCCGGCATCTTGATATCCAGTATGCAGAGGTCCGGCTTCAGCTTCCTTGCCAGTTCCACGGCCTTGATCCCATTCACAGCCTCGCCCACTACCTCATGTCCTGCTTCCTCCAGCATTTCCCTGACATCCATGCGGATAACAGACTCATTATCGGCAATCACAATTCTCAAGGCTTTCATTCAATATTCTCCTCCCTCTGGATTTCGTGGTATCGTAATCTTCGCATGGGTACCCTGATGGCTGAACAGCTCTATCCTGCCGCCCAAATCATCAGCCACCAGCGTCCTGATAATCTGCAAGCCCAAGGACTTGGTTTTGAACAAATCAAAATCCTCCGGCAGGCCGCAACCGTCATCATAAAGTTCCAGCACATAGCCCTCTGCCGTTTCCTCCGTATGCAGCCCGATAAGCCCCCGGTCCCGCCCCTCAAAGCCATGCTCGATGGAATTGAGGATAAGCTCGTTGATGATCACGGCCAGGTTACTGGCCGTGCGGGATGGCAGGATGACCTCCGGCCCGTCAAATGCCTGCTCCAGCCGGAAATCGCTGGAGACCATGTTAGGCGCCACCGTATTCAGGATATTCCGCGTCACCTCCATGACCTTGATTTCCTCCGCATCCTGCTGGGACAGGAACTCGTGCACCACGGACATGCTCAGGATGCGGTTGGTGCTCTCCTGCAGCGCCGACCTGACCTCCGGCACCTTGGAACGGCGCGCCTGCAGCCTCAGAAGGCTGGCGATGGTCTGCAAATTATTCTTGACCCTGTGGTGGATTTCCTGAATAACCGCTGACTTTATCTTGATTTCCCGTTCCTTTTTCCTCAGCTCTGACACATCGGACAGGAGCATAATCCGCCGCTGCAGCACCCCCGCTTCCTCCAGCTTGATGTCCCGCTGCACCAGCACAATGTCCCTTATCTGGATTTCCCGCTCATAAGGGCGGCTGCTGTCGATGGTCTCCTTGTGCAGCATGGTACTCAGCTCCCGGTCGGACATGCGGCAGCCAATCAGGCTGGTAATGCCCAGGGAGCGGTAGATGCGGGTTGCCGACAGGTTGGCAAACACGATGCGGTTGCTGTGGTCAGCGATGATGATGCCGGTTCCCGGCGACATGGTGCGGAACTGCTCCCTGTCCAGCCCCTTCCTGCCGTGCTCCAGCAGGAAAACAGCCGTCTCCAGCAGATGGTGGTAGTTGCTGGAGGCAGCATAGCTGCGGCCCGTCTCCAGGCTCACCACCCCTATGACCTCGCCACCTGACCGGATAGGGTACACATACATCTCCAGGTTGATGCCGAAGCGCCATTCCCTCTGCCCCTGGATGAACTTTCCCTTCTCAAAGGCCGCCGTAATCAAGGGCTCCACTGCCGATGCCACCAGCGCACCTTCCCCTGTCAGCTGAATATCCGTAAAAAAGGTATGGGGACGATAGTGCTTCAGGACCAGCAGCTTGGAGGCATCCTTCGTCCTGACATACAGGTACAGATAGGCATGTGCCAAATCCGCAATAAAAGGCAGGCAGATGTTCAGCCTGTTCAGCACCTCCGACTGCATGGCTGTCAAATCAGTATGCCTGCGGCAAGCTGCCATTATGGTTTCGCTGTTTAATATTTTTTCGCCTTTTAAGGCTTTTTCGCTTTGTGATGCTTTTTCACTTTGTAATACTTCTTCATTTTTCAATTCGGATACCTCGCTTGCAGCAAGCTGCATGCCTGATGCCTCCCTCTGCCATTTCTGCTAATTATTCCTGCTATCATGCCTGCCAATCATTCATGCCAATCATCCATGCAGGCCATTCCTGCCCATCATTCATGCAGGCCATACCTGCCATCATGCCTGCAAATCCGTCAGTGCCAGCCCCGGCACCGCGTTGAGATACAAATCCCCGTAGATGCCTGCCTGTGCCTGGTAGTAGCCCCGGCAGCCAATCATGGCCGCATTGTCGGTGCAAAGCAGCTTGTCAGGATAGCAGAAGCGGATGCCCTCACGGCTGGCCGCCTCCCGCAGACGTCCCTCCAGGGAGCTGTTGGCAGCCACGCCTCCCGCCAGCACCAGCGTATCACAGCCGGCTTCCCTGACCGCATCCATCGCCTTGGCTATCAGCACCTCAATGACGGTATTCTGGAAGGAAGCCGCCACATCCGCCTTGCTGACCGGCAGGTTCTTGCACTTCATGCTGTTCAGGTAATTCAGCACCGCGGATTTCAGGCCGCTGAAGCTGAACTCGTAGTTGCCCTTTTCCTGCAGCGCCTTGGGAAAATCGATAGCATGGGGATTGCCCTCCCTGGCCAGCTTGTCAATCTGGGGCCCTCCGGGATAAGGCAGCCCCATGACCCTGGCCACCTTGTCAAATGCCTCCCCTGCCGCATCGTCCCTGGTCTGTCCCATGAGGGCAAAGGAGTTGTAGTCCTTTACATGCACCAGGGAGGTATGGCCCCCTGAAACTACCAGCGCCATAAAAGGCGGCTTTAAGTCAGGATGGCTGATGAAATTGGCAAAAATATGCCCCTCCAGATGGTTGACGCCAATCAGCGGCACATCCAGGGTAAAGGCCAGCGCCTTGGCAGCGGATACGCCCACCAGCAGCGCCCCCACCAGCCCCGGCCCGTAGGTCACTGCCACCTGGTCAATATCCTGAAGCTTCACCCCCGCCTTTTGCAGGGCCTCGTCTATGACCGGCATAATATTCACGATATGCTTCCGAGAGGCGATTTCCGGCACCACGCCGCCAAACTTCTGATGGACGGGAATCTGGGTGGAAATCACCAGCGACAGGACATGGCGCCCGCCGCACAGCACAGCTGCCGAGGTTTCATCGCAGCTGGATTCTATTGCTAGCGTAATTTTATTATCCATAAATATCTCTAAATGTCTCCATATAGCTCCAAATATCTCCTAATGTCTCAAACTATCTACATCCCCAAAAGGCTGCAAACACCTTCCCTCCCGCCTTATAAGATGGTATTACGCAGGATTTCAGCTGCCTTATAGATAGGTATTGCAAATGATTTCAGCCGCCTTACAGATGGGTATTCCACATGATTTCAGCCGCTTCTACTGGGTTGGTGTAGTATTTCGGCCTCTGGCCCACGCTGCGGAAGCCCAGGCTGGTGTAGAGATTGATTGCCACCTGGTTGGAAGGACGCACTTCCAAGGTCATGGAAGACACCCCCAGTTCCTTGACCCGCAGAATGAGCTCCTGCATCAGCTGCCTGCCCAGCCCCTGCCCCTGATAGGCAGGGTCCACTGCTACGTTGGTGATATGCCCTTCGTCAGCCAGCACCCAGCAGCCGGCATAAGCCACAATCATGCCACCCTGCTCACTATCAGTTGCCAGCAGGTAATACGCCTCCGTATGGGAAGCCTCCTCCCAGAAGGACTGCCTTGACCAGGGCACCGGCATACATGCCGCCTCCACCTTGGCCACACCGTCCGCGTCCTCCTGCACCATGCGGCGAAAAACAATCCTGCTCATGGCTGCACCTGCTCCCCTGCCTCAGCTGCCAAAGGAACAGCCTGGAGCTTTTCCTCAGCCATGCCGCCCTGTTCCCCGGCAGCCTTTGGCCTCTCTCCATCATCCTTTGGCATTTCCGCCGCCCCGTGGCGCTTTTCCCACAGCACCTCAGCCTCGGAGCGCCTGATGTACACCGGCTCCAAATCCATGACGGAGTCCGCCCTGCCCTCCTGCTGCCGCCTGAGGGCTGCCATAGCCACATTGGCGGCACGGGGCATCAGCATATGAGGTGGCGGCAGCTGTACATTGGCCGGCAAATCCTCACGCCCGGCCAGCTTCTTTGCCGCCATATCGCCTACGGCCATCACCGGTACCGGCTGGCTGGCGCAGAGCTCCAGGGCTTCCTCCAGGGCATAGACCTGCACCGGGCTGACCTCTGCAAAGCCGTCTCTCTGCCACCTGTAGACAGCACTGTACACATTTCCCTTCTGGGCGTCAATAAAAGGCACCACCGCCACCCCCGGCACAGGATAATGCCATGCCAGCACCTCTGTGGTGGGGATGCCAAAGATAGGAATATCCAGCCCGTAGGCAATTGCCTTGGCCGCCGCCAGCCCTATGCGCAGCCCCGTAAAGGAGCCGGGCCCCAGGCTTACCGCCACCCCAGTCAGGTCCTGCCTCTCTGTCCCTGCCAGCTGCAGTACCTTTTCGATATGGGGCAGCAGGGTTTCCGAATGGGTAAGTCTGGTCTGCACCGTCAGCTCCGCTGACAGCTTCTTTTCATCCGCCATAGCCACGCTGGACACCATCGTAGCCGTATCTATTGCTAAAATTGGCAAAGCTTTTCCATCTCCTTATACACATCCTGCAGGGCACTGCCGGCCAGGCTGAACACCAGCACCCGCTCATCTTCCACATCAGTGCGCTGGATTTCCAGGCCGATATGGTCCTCCGGCAGGCACTCAGGGAATTTGGCCGCCCACTCTATCAGCACCAGCCCCTCCGGGTCCTCCGCATAATCATAAAAACCAATCTCATCCAGCTCATATGCCTGCTCCAGCCTATACAAATCAAAATGCACCAGGGGCAGCCTGCCCTCCTCGTACACGTTCATCAGGTTGAAGGTAGGGCTGGTGACTTCCCCCTGCACCCCCAGGCTGGCGGCAAGGTTCTGCACAAACAAGGTCTTGCCCGCTCCCAGGTCCCCATCCAGGCAGATGACCGTCCCCGGCTGCACCGCACCGGCCAGCCTCCTTGCCAGCTCCGCCGTCTTTTCCGGTGCGTCAGATTTAAACTTAAACATTGTTACGCTCCCATTTGCTCGCAAAAAATACATTCTTTTTCAACATAGAATTTTATCACAAATAATCCCCTATAGCAAAAAACTTGTGCAGCCTGCACAAAAGAAAATTTTTCATGCAATATTATGATAATTATTATCCATTACTATTTTTTATAAATTAATAATAACTCAAGTATACTCCAGAAAACTAGCGAAAAATCATTAAAAAGAAAAAATTTGCCCAAAAACAGGATTTTTCAAATTTGTGTCGAATTAGTATAATAGAGTCCATAGAGACAAGGACAAAACAGTGTTATGTGTGTTATATAGGAGGAAAAAATTATGAAAAAGTTTGTATGCACCATCTGCGGTTATGTTCATGAGGGCGATGCTGCTCCTGAGAAGTGCCCTATCTGCAAGGCAGGCGCTGACAAGTTCAAGGAGATGGAAGGCGAGATGCAGCTGGCAGACGAGCATCGTCTGGGCGTAGCCCAGGGTGTTGACCCTGAGATTATCGAGGGCCTCCGGGAGAACTTCAACGGCGAGTGCTCTGAGGTGGGCATGTACCTGGCTATGAGCCGCGTGGCTGACCGTGAGGGCTATCCTGAGGTTGCCGAGGCTTTCAAGCGCTATGCTTTTGAGGAAGCCGAGCATGCTGCCAAGTTTGCAGAGCTCCTGGGTGAAGTGCTCACCGACAGCACCGAGAAGAACCTGTCCATGCGCAAGGATGCAGAGTTCGGCGCTACCGAGGGCAAGAAGAAGCTGGCTGTAAAGGCAAAGCAGCTGAACCTGGATGCTATCCATGACACCGTACATGAGATGTGCAAGGATGAGGCCCGCCATTGCAAGGGCTTTGCCGGTCTCCTGAAGCGCTACTTCGGCAAATAATCAACTTGCTTCCCTTAAAATTTCCACATATATCCCATTAATTTCCCAAAAAGAGGATGGCAATCCCTGCCATCCTCTTTTGCTGTGCAAAATTATATGCAAATTAACTGCTGACAAATTTATATGACAATTTAATATGACAATTTAATATGCAAAATCCCCGCTATCAGTTTATTTGCCCAGATTGGCCGGGCCAAAGCTATAAGGCAGCAACTCCTGCAAAGTAAAATCCGCCACGCCCCCCTTGCCGTCTGATAAGATAATCCGGAAGCTGTCCGGCTGGCAGAACTCCATCATCACCTGACGGCAGACACCGCAGGGAGCGCACATACCCTCAGGCTCCTGCCCCTCCGGGGCACCTGCAATGGCAATCCTGTCAAATTCCCGCTCCCCCGCGTAGACAGCCTTGAAAAAAGCCGTCCTCTCGGCACAGCTGGATGGGCCATAGGCTGCATTTTCAATATTGCAGCCGTGATAAACCCTGCCCTCCTTCGTTAAAAGTGCCGCTCCCACCTGAAAATGGGAATAAGGTGCATAGGCATGCAGCCTGGCCTTTTTTGCTTCCTGCAAAAGTTCCTCATTAGTCAATATCTACACCCCTCTTCCTGCTTCATCAGCTTTACCAGGCGGCTGGTGCCCAGCCTGTCCGCCCCCAGCTCTATAAATTTCTCCGCATCAGCAAAGGAGGTAATGCCCCCTGCCGCCTTCACCTTGACATTTGGCCCCACATGCTTTCTGAGCAGCGCTACATCCTCAAAGGTGGCACCGCCGGTGGAAAAGCCTGTAGAAGTCTTGATATACTCCGCCCCCGCTTTTGTCACCAGCTGGCAGGCACGGATTTTTTCCTCCTCTGTCAAAAGGCAGGTCTCAATAATGACCTTGACCAGCTTGCCCCGGCAGGAATCATGCACCATCATGATTTCCGCCTGCACCTCTGCATCACGATGCGACTTCAGCAAGCCAATGTTCATCACCATGTCTATTTCATCTGCACCATCATGAACAGCTGCTGCCGCCTCAAAGGTCTTGACCGATACTTTGCTGTAACCATTGGGAAAACCGATTACCGTGCAGATAGGCAGCAACCCCTCCACATGTTCTGCCGCCTGCCTTACGTAGGCCGGAGGAATACATGCTGAAGCCGTGCCATAGTGCAGTGCATCGTCCAAAACCAGACGTATATCCTCCCAGCTTGCTGCCGGAGCCAGCAGCGTATGGTCAACCCTTGCCAAAATATCCTTCTTATCCATCAGTCAGCCTCATTTCTATATTTTCATCTTGCCTATCCATCATGCCAGCCTGTCCAAAAGTGATGTCCCGATAGTTCCCTCCGGCATGGCCACGCCAAAATTATCCGCAATGGTTGCCCCGATAACAGCAAAGGTATCACATTCCGCCAGCTCCCCATGCCCTTTCATAGACGGGGAATAGGCCAAGAACGGCACATCCTCCCTGGTGTGGTCCGTTCCCTTGTAGGTGGGGTCGTTGCCGTGGTCAGCCGTCAGAATCAGCAAATCATCATGGCGGAGCAGCGGCAAAAGCTGTCCCAGCTTCACGTCAAACCGCTCCAGTTCTTCAGCATAGCCCTGCACGTTGCGCCGATGGCCCCACTGGGCATCAAAGTCAACTAAATTAACAAAGCACAGGCCGGCAAAATCCCGCCCGGCAATCTCCATAGTCTGCTCCATGCCGTGCAGGGAGCTCTTTGACTTATTGGACTCCGTAATGCCCTCTCCGTCAAAAATATCTGCAATCTTCCCCACGGAAATCACATCATACCCGGCATCCTTCAGGGCATTCAGGGTGGTAGCGCCATAAGGCTTCAGGGCATAGTCATGCCGGTTGCTGGTACGCCTGAACTCCCCCCTTTTTCTGCCTACATAAGGCCGGGCAATCACCCTGCCCACCTTCCACTCGTCCCGCATAGTCAGCTCCCTAGCAATCTCGCAGCAGCGGTACAGCTCCTCCAGACCGAAGGTTTCCTCGTTGCCGCAAATCTGCAGCACGGAGTCTGCGGAGGTGTAGACAATCATGTGCCCCGTGGCGATTTCCTCCTCCCCCAGCTCATCCAGGATGGCCGTGCCGCTGGCGCTCTTGTTGCCGATAACCACGCGGCCTGTACGCTTCTCCAGTTCCTCAATCAATTCCTTGGGAAAACCTGTTTCCGTAAAGGTCTTGAAAGGCGTGGTAATATGCAGCCCCATCATCTCCCAATGGCCGGTCATGGTGTCCTTGCCGTTGCTGGCCTCCCGCAGCCTTGCATAGTAGCCGAGAGTTTTTTCTGCCGCCTGAATATGGGGCAGCCTGTGCACATTTGCCATGCCCAAGCTCTGCAAATGAGGGATGTGCATCCCCGGCACATTTAGCGAGATATGTCCCAGGGTATCCGCCCCTGCATCACCAAAGGCAGCAGCATCACGAGCCGCACCTATGCCCACAGAATCCAGCACAATAGTAAAAATACGTTTATACTTTTTCATCCTGCCACACCCTCTATTACAAACTAATTGCCAGCTGCATAAAAAACTCCCTCCGTTCAGCCCTGAGGGGCATCTGCCTTGTCGGCAGCCATCAGCAGCTTTATGGCTTCCACAGCCACCCTGATAGCAGGTTCAGTATCATGCACAATGGGGTTTTCCATGCCCAGGGCATCACGCTCCTGATTGCCTACCACCAAAAAGTCAGAGCCGCAACGTACTTTCAGATGGCTGGCTACGATAAACAGGGCGGCAGACTCCATCTCCGATGCCTTGCAGCCCAGCCGCTTCCAGGCTTCCCACTTGTTCAGGAGCTCATAGCTCACCGGCATGATTTCCGGGTCATGCTGCCCGTAAAAAGCATCCTTGCACTGCACAACGCCCCTGTGGTAATTCAGCTTCAGCTTTCTGCAGGCCGCAATCATGGCATTGGCGATATCCAAATCCGCAATAGCCGGAAATTCAATAGGAGCGTATTCCTTGCTGGTGCCCTCCATGCGGATGGCGCCTGTAGCCACCACTATATCGCCCCCCTTTACATCCAAATCCATGCCGCCGCAGGTGCCCACCCTGAGGAATGTATCTGCACCGCATTTCACCAGTTCTTCCATAGCAATAGAAGCAGAAGGACCGCCTATGCCGGTAGAGGTAACACTGACCTTTTCCCCGTTCAGATAACCTGTATAGGTTACATATTCCCGATTGTCAGCCACCAGCCTGGCATTATCAAAATACCGGGCAATCCTGGCACTGCGCTTAGGGTCTCCCGGCAAAATCACATACCGCCCCACATCCCCGGGACGAATCTGCAAATGATACTGCAGCCCTGCTTCACCTGAATAATTCTGCATGATAAATCCCCCCTTGCAAAAGCAAAATCCTCTACTTTCATTATAGCCACTACAGGGCAAAATGTCACACAAAAAAACGGCACCTGACAGCAATACTGCCCTCAGATACCGTTTTACCGCTTAAAACCAGCCATGAGCCGGATTGATAAGTTTAACCTTTATGGTGCGCTCGGCGGGAGTCGAACCCACGCTTTCAGCTCCGGAGGCTAACGTCCTATCCACTGGACTACGAGCGCACATTTTTGCCGCCTGGTACAAGCGACTAGAATATTATAGCATTAATCTGATTTTTTTACAAGCAAAAAATCCACATTCTTCTAAAGTGATTTTCAGCCTATCGCCATCTATACGTCAGGAGTATTATACGACAAAATTATCATACGACAAAATTATCATACGACAGTATTATCATGCAGCAGGATTATTTTGCCAGCCGGTCCTTCAGGGCCAAGGTCAGGAAGAAAATCACGGCTGCCACCACCACAATGGTGGCTCCTGCCGCCATGTTACAATAGTAGGCGGCCACCATCCCGGTAATGCCGGAAAGCATTGCGGAGGCCACGGAAAATAAATGGTACTGCTTGACGCTGGCAGCCATGTTCCGCGCCGCCGCCGCCGGCAGGACCAGCAGTGAGTTAATTATCAGCAGTCCTACCCACTGAATGCTGATGGCCACCACCAATGCCACCATCGCCGCAAAAACTCCTTCCACCAAAGTGGGGGAAATGCCCCGGCTCCTGGCAAAGGAAGCATTGATGCTGACAATCATCAGCCTATTGAACAAAATCCCCCATGCCAGAAAGACCAGCACCAGCACCACCGCCAGGGAAGCGATTTCCGCCGGGGTAATGCTGAGGATATCGCCTATCAGGTAGCTGGCATACTTGCTGAAGCTGCCCCCATAGGACATCATCATCAGGCCTGCCGCAATCCCCACCGAGGAAAACACGCCGATGATAGTATCAGTGGAGGCAGTGCTGTGGTTTTTTATCCAGGTAATCAGCAGGGCAAAAACAACGGAAAACAGCAGCAGGGACTGCACCGGGGAAAAAATGCCGAAAAGCGCACCGATGGCAAGCCCTGTAAAAGCGCCATGCCCCAGAGAGTCAGAAAAAAATGCCATGCGGTTGGAGACCACCATAGTGCTCAAAAGCCCAAACAGGGGTGTAATCAAAAGCACTGCCAGCAGGGCATTTTTCATGAAGTCATAATGCAGCCATTCAAAGGGCAGCAGGGACAATATGCCATAAATCGTTTCCATCATCTGCCGCCCTCCTCCTTGCCGCCATCATAAATATTTCCAGCATCATTGACAAAATCAGCATCGTCAAAGCTATCACCATTACCCATGCCATCACAGCTAGCAAATCCATCATCACTTTTGCTGACGCTTCCGCAGTCACAGCCGCAGCCATTTTCAGCAGATTTTTTCCTGTGGGGACGCCACTCAAAGCCAGTTCCCCTGTCCCTGCTGCCGTCACCTGCCAGCATGCCGAAGATTTTGCGGGTTCTTTTATCCCGGAAAACTTCCTCCGGGCTGCCGCTGCACACCACGCCCTTGTTCATCAGCACCACCTGGTCGGCATGCCGCGCCACCATGTTCAGGTCATGGGACACCAGGATAATCGCCATATCCTCGTTGTTCTGCAAATCCTCCAGTATCTCATAAAAAATCTCCAGCCCGTTCTGATCCACCCCGGATACCGGCTCGTCCAGAAGCAGCAAATCCGGCATGGGATTCAGGGCCAGGGCCACCAGCACCCTTTGCAGCTCGCCGCCGGACAGCGCCCCCAGCCTGCGGTCAATCAGTTCCGCCGCCTTGACCCGCCGCAAGCTCTCCAGAATCCGCTGGCGGCAGTTCACCGGCAGCAGCCACACAGGACGGCTGCTGAGGCATGCCGCAAACAAATCCTGCACCGTAATGGGCGCACTCACATCAAATTTCAGGTACTGGGGCACATAGCCAATCACCGGATTGCCGGTATGCTTTCCCTTGGCATCCGTGTATTTCAGCTGCCCCGTGTGGGGAACCTCCCCCAAAATCGCCCGCAGCAGCGTGCTCTTCCCGGCGCCATTGGGCCCTATGACGGCTGTCAGCTGGCCACAATGCACATGAATATTTACATCCTCAAAAATCACCAGATTGCCGGCCCTTACCCCGAAATTCTCAATCCGCGTACAGCACAGCTTCGTGCAGTCGCTCTGGGAGCTGGCATGGTGAAACAATTTTCTCAACATTGTCTACACCCGTATTTCAACAAAAATTACAACATAACAGAGGCTAAAAAATCACAAAAAATCAAAAACAGCAACTACTGTAAATTTACAAAAACTATCAACTTATAGAGCCACAAAAACAACCAAAGCCATACAGCCGCAAAATGATAAGCCGCAAAACTGCAAAGCCCGGCGCAACTATTTATGCTTCACTTCGTCAGCCGCAGGAACGCCCAGCGGGCTGCCATGAACAATATTATAGCATACAGAAGCAGTACCCCCAGGGATTCCAGGGCTATGGGCTGCCCCAGGGAAATCCCCCGCAGCAAGTAGCTGGTATGGGTCAGGGGCAACAGCTGGATAAAGTACCGCACCACATCCGGCAGGGTGTGCACGGAAAAAAAGGTGCCGCAGAGAAATGACATAGGCAGCAGCACATAGGTATTGACCTGCCCCATTTCCTCATAGGTGCTGATGGTCATGGCGGCAAAAAAGCCGATTTCCGAAAAAATAATGCAATTGACAACCAGCACCAGCAAAAACAGCGGCGTCAGATGCAGCTGGGCCCCGAAAAGCACGGCCAGCACCAAGATAATCGCCGAGGAAATCAGTCCCCGCAGCACTGCCGCCAGCACCTTGCCAATCACAAAAGCCTCCGGCACCACCGGGGCGATAATGTATTCCTCCAGGCTCTTGTGATAGATGCGCTCCGAGTGGACCGGCGTCACGCTGTTGAAGCTGATATTCATGGAATTAAGGGCCAGGATGCCCGGCACCAGAAAATCAAGATAAGAGCCGTCCGTCACCTGGATGCTGCGCCCCAGCCCCCAGCCAAAGGCTACCATGTACAACAGCGGTGCCACCATGCGGCTGAAAATAAACTTCTTCAGCCGCCGCTGCAGCACAATCCAGTCCCGCCAGAACACTGTCCAAATATCCCTCAGGAGCATTACAGCCCCTCCCTTCTGCCAGTCAGCTCAATAAATACATCTTCCAGGTTGGAGCGCCTTATCCTGGCATCCTCCAGTTCCTGTGCCGCCATGAACTCCGCGGCCTCCTGGCGGCTGTTAAAGAAGCGGTACTGGCGGCTGCTTTCGTGCAGCTCGCCGGCAGGGCCGCCCGCAGTACCGCCTTTAGCGCCACTACCTGCCTCTGCTGCACCGCTTCCTGCCACTGCCGTGCCATTCCATTCCACGGCAATCCTGCCCATGCGCTGGCAAAAGGACGCAGGGGTATCAATATCCACCAGCCTGCCCTTGTTGATAATGGCCACCCGGTTGCAGAGGCTTTCCGCTTCCTCTATGTAGTGGGTAGTCAGGAGCACAGTCACCCCGCTGGCAGCCATCTCCCGGATTAAGTCCCAGATGCGCCGCCTGACCTGTGGGTCAAGGGCCACTGTAGGCTCATCCATAAAGAGGATTTTCGGCCTGTGTATCAGGGCGCGGGCAATCAGCAGCCGCCTTTTCATGCCGCCGGACAGCTGCCGCGGCGGCATATTCACCGTATCCTCCAGCTCAATATACCGCAGCAGCTCCCCAATCCGCTGCTTCCTGTCCCTGCTGTCCATGTGGTGGAGCCTGCCGTGCAGCTCCATATTGCAGCCAACGCTCAGGTCATTGTCAAAATTGATATGCTGGGGCACGATGCCAATCATTTCCTTGATTGCCTTTTCGTTGCCCTCCAGGGGCATGCCGTCATAAAAAATCCTGCCAGCTGATTTTTCCGTCTGCATGGTCAGCATCCTGATGGTAGTGGTCTTGCCAGCACCGTTTGGTCCCAAAAGCCCAAAAATCTCCCCCCGGCCTATCTCAAAAGACAGCCCGTCCACCGCCAGCTTCCTGACAGCCTTGCCGTCCCTGCCCTTCCTGATAAATTCCTTCGTCAGTCCCTCAACCTTTATCATCCGCTATCCCCCTGCCATCTGCACCAATCCGCCAAAATCAGCAAAAATTACTAAAAATCAACAAAGCAACTAAATTCCACTCCCCTACAGCACATCTTGGCTTCATACATCTGCCATGTATACCTGCGGCACATGGCTGCTATACGTACCTGCCAGCTATCAGCACCATTTCACGCATATTATGGACAATCTCGTCTGTATTGACTATATGTATTGCAAAGGGTGCACTGCCAAAATCCATAATATGCCGCAAGTTGATAGTAACATCCTGCATCCTGCCAAAAACTATGTGCAGCATAAGCTAACCTCCCCTTGCCGGAACACCTAGAATTTTTTATAACAATCCCTGTTGTTATTATATCATAAGTTTGATATTATGTTAATTTCAGTTTGTCGTAGTGCTTAATCGTTACTTCGTGCATATACTGATGACGTAATTTGATATTTCGTGGACTCTGTTCAGACTAAAAATGGGCTGAGCGGGACAGCTACCCATAGAAAACACGCTCGCGCTCCTAGTTGTGCCTCGCGTTACTAACATTCATCTATCGCCTGCGGCTCTGATGAATGAAGTAACGAGGCACAACAAAGG
>JALFXV010000029.1 GCA_022786545.1 Selenomonadaceae bacterium | reverse complement strand
CGCATTTTTTCGGCAGTTCTCAGCCGTTATCTTATATCCCTCTTGCTCAAACCTATTGACAGCCTTTACAATGCTTTCTACTGTCTGCGCCTCGAAGAACAATCCTGTAGAATTTTCCTTATCCAAGCCACGCACAGTTTCCAGTGCTCCACCCTTGCCATAGGCAATAACAGGCGTGCCACAGGCCTGGGCTTCCACCGGGGTTATGCCAAAGTCTTCCTCTGCTGCAAAGACAAAAGCCTTTGCTTTCTGCATTTTTTCTTTTAACACTTCAAATGGCTGATAGCCCATCATTTCAATATTTGGCCCGGCTATTGCCTTAGTTTTTGCAAATTCTGGTCCTTCACCTATAACTACCAGCTTCTTCTCCGGCATTTCATTGAAAGCTTCTACGATAAGCTTTATCTTCTTATATGGCACCATACGGGAAGCTGTCATGTAAAAATCCTCTTTCTTATCGCACATCTGATATGCCTCAACATCCACCGGCGGATAAATAACCTCCGCCTCCCGGCCATAAACCTTCTTTATCCGCCTGGCAATAAACTTAGAATTTGCAATAAAGTAATCCACGCCATTGGCAGTCCTGTAATCCCACATGCGGATATAATGCAAAATTATCTTTGCCAGCCATCCTTTGAGACCTTTTTCCAATCCAGCCTCATGCAGATACTGATGCTGCAAATCCCAGGCATAGCGAATTGGAGAATGAACATAAGAAATATGTACCTGATCAGGCCCTGTTATAATTCCCTTTGAAACAGCATAGGAACTTGAAATAACCAAGTCATACCCAGTAACATCCAGTTGTTCGATAGCCAATGGCATCAGCGGCAGATATGAACGATACTTACTTTTTGCCATAGGCAAATGTTGAATAAAACTAGTATGTGTTGTTTTATTTAGCAAGAACTCCCGCTTATCTGAAGGTATAAAATCTACAAGACAGAATATATCCGCTTCAGGATACAACCTCAATATCTGCTCCAATACTTTTTCTGCCCCGGCATAAACCACAAGCCATTCACAAACTATTGCTACTTTCACGCTCATTCACCTTTTATAATTGAACTAATTAACATTCTCTCTTGTACAGCACAAGGCTATATCCCAAAGAAACCATGCACCCAAGCACCATACCAGCTAAAGTTATCAGCTTTTTCTTAGGCCCGGATGGCTTATCCTCATCCGGCAGATTGGCCGGGTCAACAACCTGGATATCCATAGACTCCATAGTCTGCTGGATTTTTGCCTGCTCTATCTGCTTGGTGAGATTGTTGTAAATCTCCTGCTTGATACCTGCTTCCCTGGCCAGCTTCTGATACTCAAGAATATCATCTGCCATACCGGCCATATCCTCATCAGCCTTAGCCTGCAAGGCTTTTACCTTGGCCTCGGAGGCATTGGCCACTGCTAATGCCGTAGCTGCCTGATAGCGTGCCATCTGCAAAGCTTGCTGATTTTCATTGACATTGATGGCCTGAGAATTTACCACTTTCTGTACCTCAGCTGACAGCTGATTGTTCAGTTCCTCCAGTTCAGCTACGGCACGGACTACATTGGGATGCTTTTCCTGATAGAGCATGCGCATCTTCACCAGTTCTGTTTCCTTGTCAATGATGGCGTTATGCAACCTCTGCACGCTAGGTGCATCAGCCATGTTGTACTTCCTGGCATCGCTGTTCTGCTCCCCCAGCTGGCTGGCCACGCTGCTGAGCCTTGCCTGCTGTGCCATCTTGGTAACGGCCAGCTCTCCCAGAGTCTTGTCGTAAGCTGCGGACTTGGACAGCTGTGCCGAGGTCTGTGCCTCCGGGCCATATAACTTATGCTCCTTGCTGTACTCCTCTAGTGCTTTAGCACTTTCATCCGCTTCCTTCTTGGCAGTAGCAATACGCTCATCAAGGAAAGATACTACCAGTGACTTGTTTTCCTTGTTCAGGCTTGTCATCAGGCCAAGGAAATTACTTACCACATTTTCAGCAATATACTTAGCTTCCTCCGGGGTACGCCCCTTGGCTTCAACGCTTATAAGCTGGGTTCCCTTGGTATTGGCTATATCCAAATGCTTCTTGGCAAACTTCTCTGCATCCAGCCTGTCTTCCGGCTCAATATCATCAAAGACCTGCTCAATAATTGGATCAAGCACCACCCGTGTCTTCATCAGTTCCATATAGGTAGCTGCCTTGCCGCTGGTCATGCTGCCGCCTGTAATGGCTGCCATGGCCGCTGCTGCACCGCCCATGCCCATATCACCGCTGGCTGCCTGCACAGTCACCTGAGAAGTATATTCCTTGGGCAGCAGCAAGGAAATAATCAGTGCCACTGCCGTAAAGCCTGCCACAATTCCCCCGAACAGCTTTTTCCTGTCCACGATGATTGCAAACAGCTTCTGCAAATCTATTGTCTCATCCTGTTCTATACGTTCCATCTCTCGCTCCTAAACTTTACAATCATGGTTAAAATTTCTTCACAGCACTTACATGCAGCAATCAATCCTTGGTCAAAGCCCGATATGTGCCATAGATATTGATATACGGCGCAATATCCTGGCTGAAGATAACCTTGCCGGAATCTGGTACGTAGATAATATCCCCGTCTTCCAGTTCAATGTTCTGGCTCAGGTCATGCTTTTTCACAAAAGCATCCAAGTTGATTTCCCGGTAATACAGCACCCCATCAATCTGCCGTATCAGCTGGATATGCTTGGAACGCCCCTTGTTATCCACGCCACCGGCACTGGCTACTGCTGCATAAACGTTCATGCTGTCTACGCTCATATTCTTGATGCCCGGCGCATGAACGTTGCCCATCACATATACCTTGCGAGGGCCATAGCTTTTCATGTATACATTCAGTTCCGGCAGCTTGAAATATTCACTAAGACGCTCATGAATCAAGTCACGAGCTTCATCCAATGTGAGCCCCACCAGCTTGATATTACCAGTGTAGGGCAGCCTTGCCATGCCATCCACGCCTACCGTAACATCATTGATGCCGATGCCATTGGGAAAACCTATCGCCATGATGTTGATGGTGTCGTACTTCATCAGCCTGTATTCATCCAGCATCCGCTCAGGCCGCATCCTGGCTACCTTGAAAATGCTGTCATCCAGCGACTCCACGGC
Organism: Selenomonadaceae bacterium; assembly: GCA_022786545.1. Classification (GTDB taxonomy): domain Bacteria; phylum Bacillota; class Negativicutes; order Selenomonadales; family Selenomonadaceae; genus Anaerovibrio. The sequence goes on along the minus strand of JALFXV010000029.1, from coordinate 405 downwards.
ATTTTCCACCTTGGCACTGGCTGCCGGTATATCCTCCACAGCCGCACCATATACATTTATTCCCAGCAGCATGCCAGCTGCCAGCATCGCGATTTTTTTCATAATCCTGTCCTGCTCCCCACTTCACAAAAACTTTATCAACAGTCACTATTTGCCAAAAGCTATCTCATAATATCAATATGCGCCCTTGCCAAATACCACAATTTTCACTGTCTTGAAGAGGCACATCATATCCACCCATACCGACCAGTTGTGCACATACCATTCATCCAGATGCAGCCGTCCGGCAAAAGCCACATCACTTCTGCCGCTGACCTGCCACAAGCCTGTTATGCCGGGAGTGGTCATGCAGATTGTGTCAAACTGCCTGCCCATTTTTTCCTTCTCCCGCGGCAGGTAAGGCCG
>JALFXV010000094.1 GCA_022786545.1 Selenomonadaceae bacterium | reverse complement strand
CATGGCTTCCAGTGGTTCCAGCTTCACGCATTTGACTTTTTTGCCCTCCTTGTTACGGGCAAAATTTTCCATTGCCTTGTATGTGCCTTCGGTGTCCTTTGCAGCATCCGCAAGAAGCTCAACCGCCTTGGCATCGTTTATACGCGCCCATTCAAGCCACTCCAGGCAAATGCTGCGGATAACATCCTCGGGAGTGCCATGCTGGAAGGACTCAGCCTCCAGCTTCTCCTTTGCCTTGATATACAGTTCATCAATATCTGACATATTGCCCCTTCCTTTCTTAGTTCAACTATTTCCATTTTGGAAACAACCACCTACAGGAAAACTCCTATGGCTATCATGACGATGATGCCAAGCCAGCCCCAGCCATATTCACTAATCATTCAGCCTCACTCCTTTACCCAGTAGTTGATGCGGATTTCCTGTCCCGGGTATATGCTGCCCCGGTTCTCCCACAGCTCCGGGTTAAGCTCTACGATGCCTTCCTCAAATTCCAGGATGTACCTCCTGCCGCCAGTGTTTAACGGCAGGAACATTTCACTTATATCGCGGAGGGTATCACCCTCCCGGACGGTGTATACCGTCTCCACCAGCTTCTGGTCTCCGCTGTATGCCCCTGTCAGCAGGGTTACAGCCAATGCACCGCCGATAACGGCAGCTGCCACCCTGCCCCAGCGGATACGCCTTCTTATTTGTCTTGACATCCTTACCACCTTCCTTGTTCTGCCTCAAGTTCAGTCAACAGCACCTCCAGCTGCTCTTTGGTCGCCACTGAGGCATTTGAAATGCCAAGCTGCTGGCATTTCAGCTGAATTTCCTGTCCCTTTTCAGGGTGAGCCAAGAAAAAGTTTCTTAGCTCCACCTTTAAGGTCTCCAGCGATTTCCTGCCTTTGGCAGGCCTGCTGATTTTGGCAGGGGGCTCAGGCTCCTGTTCCTGGATGCGTTCTGCATCTGCAGGAGTATTGTCTTGGGGATTGTCCGCCGTAACTACCGCAGGCTGAATACTCGCCTCTAAGTCCTTGCCAGTAATCAGCATAACCAATGCTCTGGCATTGGATTCTTTCTTCAAATCAGTACCATCAAGTTCTATTGTTACCTTCACGCAGTGCCTCCTTCCTCTGTTACAGGTATGGCGAGTACCTGTGATAACCAGAATTTTGTCTTGCCCTTCGGCGGCGTATGATAAGCCGTCAAGAGTCCCTGATTGCAGTATTCCTTGAGGGTTGAGTTGGATATGCGCAGCATCCTGCGCACCTCGCTGGGATACAGCAGTGTGTCACTCCTCAACGGCACCACCGAAACCTGACCGTCCATACTGGCCATCAGTTCCATAAACCGTAATATATCCTTATTGGCAAGGAGCTCCTTCAGTTCCCTGCCCTTCTCAACCATTCGGTCGAGCACATCAGCATCAATATTCATTTTTCTTCTCCTTTCTGCCCAATCGGGCTCATCTTTCTGCCGCAATCCAGATGCCACCAGCAGGATAGGCACCTCTGTAAAAACCATCCTTATCCCTTCCCCTGGAAGAAAGTGGTGATACTGAAAAACCAGGGCGGTTCAGTCTTTCCTGATGGCATCTGCATTACGGCAGATTTTGTTATTAAGTAACAATCAGAGAGGAAATATTTCCTCATCACATAACGTTAGGAGAAAATCAGCCCTCTGCCTGAGTTCGTTGGCCTGCCAACGTGTTGCCGCACGCATACCGACAATCTCATCCGGCTCGGCATCCCGCCTGTGACGCCATATGAACTCAGCAGCCTTACCCAGCTGACTTGCCGTATATAGAAGCCTGGCCGCTTTGCGGCAATTGGCTTCCTGACGGCTCCTTAGGTCTCTAATAGCACCCAAGTGAGCATCTTTATCAATCATTTCAGTCACCCCTTTTTCTGTTTCGTTTTCTTGCTGTCAATGAATTTTATGCTGCTTCCCTCCGCCTTGAACGACAGGCTGTGAAGCTTGCCATCTTTGGTTTGGTGTCCGTTGAGCAGGATGTAGGAATGTCTTTCCCTGCTCCGCTCTTTTGCCAGCCTGCCCCAATATATCAGGTCACCCTGATACTTTATAGGGTTATATTTTGAAAAGTTATTTACCCAATTAACAAGGACTTCAGCCCCGTTAATGGTTAAGCCCTGCATGTCGACCGTTGCCATACCTCACCTTCCTTTCCAGCGGTGTGTAGCCGCTGTCAGCTCCCACCTCTATGCTGGCTCCCAGAGCCTGTAACAACGTGTGCGCGGCTCTTAATGTAGGCTCCAGCTTTCCCAACTCATACAGTGAGATTGAGGCTACAGATATACCCGAAGTTTTCGCCAACTGGCGAAGCGATATTTTATTCTTCATGCGCTCCTGCTTCAGGAGCTGTGCAAATTTCATTTGCCTGTACTTCTCCTTTCTACACCTGTCTACTATAGTGGACAGGTTGAACAATTCGTGCTAAAATATTCTTGTCAATCCCCGGAAGGGGACGGAAACTGGTCACCACTGTACGCCCCTGTCAAGAGAGTGAAGGCTAGGTTAAAAACTAAAATCCCCGAAAGGGGACGGAAACGCGTAGCATAAACTGAACAATCATCTCCTCTCAAGGCCGTTAAAAATCAAAATCCCCGGAAGGGGACGGAAACACTATCATCTCCTCACCTCCTCTCAAGGCCATATTCATAATGAATATGCTATAATAGTCCGCTAGGACTATTATCCCGAACTGGTTTTTCTGCTAGTTCGGTCTTTTTTATTTCCTGCCATCAATTATGCTCCAACTACTGCGGTGTTCATTTTATCTATAACGGATTTCGTTAGTTTATCATTCAAAAAAACTGCACTATCTTCACCGAGCAGACGAGCAATAACCTTCATTCGCTCCACATCTAACTTAACGCTACCATCCTCAATGTAGCGATAACCTTGTAAACTCATCCCAAGGCCTTTGGCTACAAAAGTTTTTGATACGCCTTTAGCTTCCCTAATCATTCGTATATTCTCATGCACTGGCATTTTATCACCTCCATCTTTAACGAAATACGTTACGACTATTATAATACTAACGAATTGCGTTAATGTCAAGCCTTTTTATAAAAAAATCTCAATTTTCGTTAGTTATTATAACATAATACGTTACTTTTGTTATAATATATATTGAGGTGATTACTATGAATATTGGACATAGAATAAAATCTTTACGTAAATATCAAGGTTTAACACAAAAAGAATTGGCTGAAAAAGTACATAAATCTCCACAAGTAATATCTAATTGGGAGCGAGGATATACACCAAATATTACGAATGAAGATATTGTTAATTTAGCAACTGCATTAAATGTTAAAGTATCGGATATTGTTAGTTCCTCAAATGATGACACTCGCGCCGACCTCCCACCCCTCACCCCGCGCGATGAGCGCGACATCGCCAAGGACCTTGAGAAAATGCTGGCAGAACTCGACACCTCCGCTGCCTTTGGCGGCAACCTCACTCCCGATGGCGAAGACCTAGAACTCCTAAAATCCTCCCTCACCCAGGCCATGACGCTGGCAAAGCGCGTTGCCAAGCAGAAATTCACCCCAAAGAAGTACCGGAAGGAACCATAATTTTATCATCTGTTAACAATGTTATAAATTTGTTGCATTATTATATATACATGTGATATAATCTTAGCAAGAGAAACAGCAATGAGCCTGCGGGCAAGTTGCGGAGTCTTGCTAATCTGCGGAGAGGCAAGGCTCTTTTTTTATACAAAATATGGAGGAACTTATGGAGAAGCCATTCAAGACATACCATCAACAAATACGAATCCTTCGTAAAAGGAATATCACTATTAATGACGGTAGTAAAGCTATGAACATATTAAGAACTGCAGGTTATTACAATGTGATAAACGGCTATAAAACACCATTTCTAGATAAAGCTAAAAGTAGTATTCAATGTGAAGATTTTTACAAAGATGGAACAACTATAGAACAAATATATTCTCTTTATCTATTCGACCGAAACTTACGTAATATCTTGTTAAAGTATATGCTAATATCTGAAACTGTTATAAAAACAAAAATGTCTTATCACTTTTCAGATGAATATAGACAAAATTTTAGTTACCTTGATATTAATAACTTCAACTCTACAAATCCAGACAAAGTAACAAAACTTATTTATAAAATATCCTACGTGATTAACAACAATTCAAAACCATCTTCACAAGGCGACCAGATTTACCATTATCTTAACAAGTATAAAAACTTACCATTATGGGTTCTTGTTAATAAGATGACTATGGGGGAAGCATTCCATTTCTTTTTCAATTTAAACCCAAATATGCAAAATGCCATCTTAGAAGAATTAATAAAATACTACAACAAAGAGTATTCACAAGAAATAGAGATAGGCAATACTGAACGACAGTGTTTTCAAGAAATGTTAGATTTTATGAATTTTGTTCGTAACATATGCGCCCATGATGAAAGACTGTACAATATATTTTTTAAAAAAGGCAAACGAACTCCTAATATAGTACATTTTCATGTTTCGGACATTATTTTTAAATCCCGTTTATTTGACTGTATTATTATCTTGAAAATTTTTCTTTTTAAAAAAGACTTCAAAGAGATGGTAAGTAAAATAAGTAAAGAGATACAGGCCTTGCAGAAGTTAATTCCACCAACAATTTATAACCAAATTTTAATTGATATGGGATTCAGCAAATCCTGGACAGAAGATTTATCAGTTTAGATATTCATATTTGACTGGCTGTATATGAAGGACAAACAGCTCCAACACAAGCTAAATATCTATAATAGAGCAAGAGGTGTTAATCTATGACAAATGACTTCGATTGGATAAAAGAATACAAAGACTGGCTTGTAGGTAATTTCCATTGTGAGAAGCTGTCGGGTGGCTGGACTGCAATCGCTACGCCTATTATGGACAGACATAATGACGGCATAACTGTTTATGCAAATAATAACAATGGCAACATAACACTCTCTGATGATGGATATATCATAGGTGATTTGCTGGCCGATGGAATGTCCTTCAAGGGTAAGAACAGGAAAATACTCCTGGAAAACTTATTGCTATCTTATGGAGCCAAAAACGAAGACAATGTTATTACCATGAAAACAACAGAGGAACATTATGCTATGAGCTTCCATATGTTCATGCAGGCATTGTTAGCTGTCAATGATATGTTCTTCCTGAATAGCCCTAATGTAAAAACAATATTCCTAGAGGATGTTTCCGATTATCTGGAAGAAAATAACATCATATACACCTCTAACTTTCTCGCTAGAGGAAGCACAGGGATTGAATTTAAATTTGATTTCCAGATAGCAGGAAGAACATCCGAAATACTCATAAGTTCTTTCAATTCAATCAACAGGCAGAATTTATCTTCTTTCCTGTTCGACTGGCTGGATATAAAGGAAGAACGGATCCGGCAGGCGAAAAAAGATGTATCCGGGCTGGCAATAATAAATGATATAGAAAAGCCAGTCGACCAGCAATTTCTAAATGCTTTGTCTGCCAAAGGGACCGAGTATATATTATTTTCCCAGCGAAACACGGCAGACAGCATAGGCAAGCTAAATGCCGCCTGACTGGTAATAGAACCGAAGTTAGCTGGTGACATACAGTATAAAATGATGTACAATAAGCACTGAGCGATTCGGGAATTGATTCGTCATACCCCCGAACTAACGATAGCCCCTGTGCTTATGCACAGGGGCTATCGTTTTGCAAAGGAGCATCTATAAAATAAAATACATATAGGCACCAAAGAAATACCGGAAGGAATAAGCAAAAAAGAACATTAAGGAGTGATCATATGAGTAATATAACCGAAAACATATATAGCATTATCTCAAATGCTATAAAAAATACTGGACATCATCCATTTTTGTTCGTGGGATCTGGTATCAGTAAGCGGTACCTTGGCTCCGAAAAATGGGATGAATTATTACGGCTATTCTCCACTGAACTTGACGGTAACGAATTTCAGTATAATGTTTATGCTGCCCAAGTTGAGGAAGATGATTATTATGGGCAACAGCCTGCTATTGCTTACCTACTTGAAAAAGACTATAACAATAAAGTATTAACATCTCAAAAATATGAAAATTTTCGCGAACATCATAAGGAAGAACTAAAAAATAAAATTTCAGCATTGAAAATTGCAATATCTGAATATCTTTCTAAATATGTATTACCAGAACAAAGTTTAGAATTAAATTTATTGAAAGAGCTTTCCGTTAGAAGCATCTCTGGAGTTATCACTACAAATTATGACACATTACTCGAGAAACTTTTCCCCAACTTTACCACATATATAGGACAAGAAGAGCTTATTTTTGCAAATATAGCTGGCATTGGTGAAATATATAAAATACATGGTTCAATAAGTGATGCAAAAAGTTTAGTGTTAACTTCCAAAGATTATGCGCTATTTGAAGAAAAGTCTTCCTACTTAATCGCGAAACTTCTAACCATATTTTTAGAATATCCAATTGTATTTATGGGTTATTCCTTAAATGATAGGAACATCAGGAACATTTTTCAAACGATATCCAATTGTTTATCTCAAGAAAAGCTTGACATGCTTAAAGACAGGCTGATTTTCATAGATTACTCTTATGACGAAAAAATATACGATTGGGCAATACAATTCACTAACGGTAAAAACATAAAAATGTCTTGCATCGCTACAAACGATTTTTCTACAATTTACAAGGCTATATTATCTACAAAATCACAATATAACCCTACCATTCTTAGGCAACTTCGAAGAGATATATACGAATTAGCCAATGCCTCTAAGCCGTCTGGCAAAATAGTTGCGTGTGGTTTTGAAAAATTAGATGATATAAGTAAAGCAGAACAATTCGTACTTGGAGTTGGTGTAGCTAAACACGGCCATATGATAAAATCAGAACAATTGTATGAAGATATAATTTTTGACAACCAACATTTTAATCCTAATCTTGTTGTTGAGGAATACCTACCAGAACTCTTAAAGATAAATTCTGGTGGCTTGCCAATGTATAAATATTTAAAACTGTACAATGGAGAAGTTTTTGAAAAAGTAAAAGAGAAGACATTGAAATACCAAAACATTGATGATTTCTTGAATCAGCAACTACGAGCGCAAAAAAATAGCTACCATAAGAAATATGGCAAGTTAAGTATACAGAATGTGATTGAATACGAGGGTTTTAAATTTGCGTATAGAAAATTGATTTTTCTCACTGAAGCTGAATTTAATGTTACTGAACTCTTGGATTATTTGCAAAAACTCATAATGCAAGAATCGCCTGAATGCTTAAAGGGAAATTCAGAATTAAAACGTCTCATAAGGATATATGACTTACTGAGATACAAATAAAAATACCCCAACCAAATCATCTAATAGTGCGAACACCTAGAATCAATGGTGGGGTATAATTAACAACCGTTGTCATACAATCACGTATAGTGCGAACACCACATTCAAGTACGACATCCATATTATATCAAAAAAGCTTCTATTTTTCAAGGAAAATAATAACTTTTATAGCATAAAAAATACCGTAGGAACTACGGAAATTAACGCCCACGGAGAGTGTGTAAGTCCTTTTGCTAAGGCAGAAGGCTGTTCTCGTAGAAGTGGGAATCTCCCTCCTCAAACGCTAAGCGTTAGGAGGGAGTAGTTCAATGAAAAAACCGTACCAGCCATAAATATGCATATTCGCAATATATTAGCTGATGAAGAACTTGCAGAAAAAATCAACTATTAAGGAATACTTAATAGTTCAATCAGATGGTACACGTGCCATGCCCATAATAACAAAGAAACTTAGATGATGCAGCTTCAAGCCAAGCCATCACCCAAATCCGTCACCAGTGTCGTTTTTCTTCAAGGGGAAATGCTTATGCAAAAAGAAAAGATAAAACAACGTGTCCGGGAACTGATAAAACGCCATAATACCTGCAATCCCTTCGACCTGGCGGAGCTCTGCGGCATCCAGATAACCTATGCACAGCTGCAGGAGATGAACGGGCTGTACATGAAATACCGCAGGGTTGGCGTCATCATCATCAGCACGGAGGCGCCGGAGCACATGCTGAACTATATCTGCGCCCATGAGCTTGGCCATGCCCTGCTGCATGACGGGCTCAATGTCCACTGCATGACGTCGCACGGCTATTTTTCCGCCGGCAGGTATGAGCGTGAGGCCGACTTCTTCGCTGCGGAGCTGCTCCTGGCCAGGGATATGCAGGAAAACGAGGATGCCAGCATCTATGATGCGGCCGCCTTGCACGGGGTACCTATGCGGATTGCAGAGAACTATGCAGAATACGCGGGAGGCAGGAAATCATGGCAACAGTAAGGACACGCAAAAGAGGCACCACATACACATACATATTCGAGGCAGGCAGGAAGCCTGACGGAAAACGCCGCACCATAACCAAGGGCGGCTATGCCACAAAGGCAGAGGCATACAGCGCGGGCATAGCAGCCTACAGCAGCTGGCTGGCAAAGCACGACATATCCCGGCTGGCAGAAATCACCTTGGCGGACTTCATACATATCTGGCTGGAGCATATCAGCGGACAGGTGACTTATGGCACTATCACCCCCTACCGTGCCATAGCCAAAATCGTCTGCGGATTTTTCGGTGATGAGCTGCTGAAGGACATCACGCCTGCGCGCTGCGAGGCGTTCATCAAGTCAATGTCAGAATCCGGCTACTCACAAAAATATATGCGCACCGCGAAATGCGTCATGAACCAGATGCTGGAGTACGCCATCTACCCCCATCAAATTATCACCGCCAACCCGATGGAGAAGATACAGATACCCAGGGATGCCAAAAAAGGCATAGTGCCCCGCACCATCGTGACGCTGGATAAATTTGCGGAACTGCTGGAGAAATACCCATATGGAAGCAGGTACCACATGTTCATCCAGCTTGCTTTCCGTACCGGGATGCGCATCTCGGAACTGCTGGGCCTGGAGTGGAAGAACATCGACCTGCAGGCAGGAATTATCCATGTGAAGCAGCAGCTTCTGTATGAAACAGGAAAAGGCGAGCATATCACCAGCCGGCTCAAAACGCCTGCCAGCATCAGGGACATACCGCTGGATGCAGGGCTCATTGAGCTGCTGGCCCGCTGGAAGTCAGACCAGGAGCTCAACCGCATCATCAAGGCAGGAACCTACACCGAATACTACACTAACGAAAAAGGCTCCCTGGCAAGAGCCAGCACAGGGCTGGTTCCCGAGGGAGCCGTAAGGGCGGAGCTGGTATGCACCGATGAGGACGGTGTACGTGTGCAACGAGCCGATATAAACAAGGCATTGAAGGAAGAAGGCCTCAATGCCCACAGCTTCCGCCACACCCACGCCACCATGCTCATAGAGGCAGGAGCCTCACTGAAAGGCGTATCCTGCCGCCTAGGGCATACCAATTATTCAATTACCAACACGGTCTACATCCACAACACGGAGCAGATACAGTCCGCCACGGTAGGGATTTTTGAGCAGCTTCTGGGCGGTTTTTAGCAGAACATACAGCCTTTGCGGACAACATGCGGACAAGCCAGCCCAAGAAGCCCGTAATTACAGGCTTTACGCCCCCTACCTCATGAAACATCATTCCACCTGGCAGGCTAAATCACGAAATTCTTCTTCAGCCATTCATCACGCTGGCCGATAGAGTCCAGCCCCCGCTGAGTAATCATGGCAGCCATCAGCATATCCACCAGATACCTGGCACAGGCCCACCAGATGCGATAGCCCAGTGCCTCCACCCTGTCAGCGCTGGCAGACACCAGTACGAAGTCAGCCAGCCGCCCCAGGGTGGAATCCTTCTCCCCTGTAATCAGCAGCATCTTGCCGCCCCGCGCCTTAATGTTGTGAGCCGCATCTATCAGCATGCGGTTCTCCCCGGTACGGCTGATAATCACGCTGAAATGCTTCTTAGCTACGTTCACCGACATAAAGTACATCTGTGTCTCCGTCAGCGGCACAGTATAGGACTTGCCCATAAAAACAAAATTGCTGGCAGCCTGCCTGGCGATATTCAGGTTTTCATCCGTAGCATAAAAATCAATATGCTCCGCCGACATAATGTACTGCAAGACCTTCACCACGTAGGACGGCTCCAGCCGGGAATGGGTTTCCTTGATGGCATTGAGCTCCATGCGGGTAGCCTTCTCAATGGCGTTGCGCACCGTATCCTTATTGGTAAAAACCTCGCTTTCCGAGGGCTGGTTCATGTACTGCACCATCTCTGCCAAGAACTGCACCTTGAAATCCGTATATCCCTCGAAGCCCAGCTTCTGGCTGAAACGCACAATAGCTGACGGGCTGGTATAAGTCTTTTTTGCCATCTGCCGCGTGGACATGGCGGCAATACTGCGGTAGTTTTCCAGCATAAACTCCGCTATCATCTTCTCAGATTCAGAATACCCCTTTTGTTCCTTCAGTTCCCTGATTAATTTTGACATACAACGCCTCCCGCTGACGGAAATATCAAAGACATAACATATCTATATCTTTTGCTTCCCTTACATTATATGTCATATATATGTCACAAAGCAATAAATAGACAAAATATTTATCCATATCTCTGCCAAAGACCTTGGCAAAAGAAAAGGCAGCCCACCCGCCTGCGGCACAGTGCCACAGGCAGGAACAGGCTGCCTTCTCCCTCTATATAGCAATAACATCAAAGAGGCTATATTATATAGTTTTATCAGCCGTCAGAGGCACATCCTCCATCAGCCGATTTCAATCTCCCTGGAAAGGTTCTCGCCATTGGTCGCAATTACCCGCTTATACCAGTAGAAGGACTTCTTAGGCTTGCGGTTCAGGGTACCCTCTCCCTTGTTGTTCTTGTCAACATAGATAAAGCCGTAACGCTTATCCATCTCGCCGGTGCTGGCGGAAACGATGTCGATAGGGCCCCAAGGGCAGTAGCCCATGAGAGCCACCCCGTCCAGTTCCACTGCCTTCTTCATCTCAGTGATGTGGTTGGCAAAGTACTCGATGCGGGCATCGTCATGAATCATGCCGTCAGCTTCCTCATGCTCATGTAGGCCAATGCCGTTCTCCACAATCATCAGCGGCATTTCATAGCGCTCCTGCAATACGTTCAGGGTATAGCGGAGTCCTACCGGGTCAATCTGCCAGCCCCAGTCATTTGCCTTCACAAACGGGTTCTTCACTTCCTTGCCCATGTGTCGCTTGTCCTCGGAGTCAAAGGCACTGGCAAAGCTCATGTAGTAGGAGAAGGCCAGATAATCAACCTTGCCCTCCTCCAAAAGCTTCAAGTCGCCAAGCTCCATCTTGATATTGGTGCCGAAACGCTCCCACTCCTTCAGGATATAGCTCGGATAATGGCCACGGCACTGGACATCTGCAAAGACGAAGGTCCTGTCCATCTCCTTCAGGGCAGCCATCTGGTCCAAAGGCGCTGCACTGGCAGGATATACAGGGCATACAGCCATCATGCAGCCAATGTACATGTCAGGGTTAATCTTGTGGCCCTCGATGACTGCCATAGCGGAAGCCACGAACTCGTGATGGGCAGCCTGGTACATGGCCTGGTACCTGTCCTCACCCTCCTGGTAGCGGAGGCCGGAATCCTGGAAAGCATGATGGTCGCTCATGTCACCCACCACATCACGCTGGTTATTAATCTCGTTGAAGGTCATCCAGTACTTTACCTTGTGCTTGTAGCGCTCAAAGCACACCTTGGCATAGCGCACAAAGAACTCAATCATCTTGCGGTTCCGCCAGCCGCCATACTCATTGGCCAGGTGCAGCGGAATCTCGAAATGGGACAGGGTAACCACCGGCTCCATGCCATACTTCAGCATTTCATCAAAGAGGTCATCGTAGAACTTCAGCCCTTCCTCATTTGGCTCCAGCTCGTCCCCCTTGGGGAAAATCCTCGTCCAGGCGATGCTGGTGCGGAAGCACTTGAACCCCATCTGTGCCAAAAGGGCGATGTCCTCCTTGTAGCGATGGTAAAAATCAATGGCCTCATGGTTAGGGTAAATCTTGCCAGGGATGATCCCGTCCGTAATCTCACGAGGAATCCCAGGCCCCCCTGCCGTCATTACATCAGCAACGCTAGGGCCCTTGCCCCCTTCGTTCCAGCCGCCCTCCAGCTGGTGAGCTGCTACTGCGCCGCCCCACAAAAATCCTTTCGGAAATGACATAACTTCTTCTCTCCTTTAATAAAAAATTGCTTTAAAAGCTGTTCCCTCTAGTTCTTCAAATTTATAACTTCGTAACAACATTGTAGCACTGCCATGCCTTGTGCCACAAGAAAGGCAGCGCCTTTCACAACGGCATTTCACAAAAAGCACTGCCAGCCTGAAACAAAGTTCCAATTTTTTATGCGACCTGATTTTTTATGCGGCCTGCTCCGCTTCCTCCTTCTGCATCTCCTTATCCATCCGCCTCGTGAACGGCAGATAAACCAGCACGGAAATCACCAGGGTAATAATCTGCACCACAGCTCCCTGCCAGCCTGCCAGCAGGAGACCGGCAATAATCGGCGGCGCCGTCCAAGGAACCTGCACTGCCCCCATCGGGGACATGAAGCCGATAACCATCGCAAAATAAGTAATGGTTACAGCAATAATCGGTACAAGGATAAAGGGAATCAGCATGTAGCCGTTGAACACGATTGGCAGTCCGAAAATAATAGGCTCGTTGATGTTGAACAGGCTTGGCACGGTAGCCATCTTGTTCAGGGACCTCAGCTGCTCTGATTTGGCGGTCAGATAAGCTGCAATCACCAGCCCCATCGTCATGCCGCAGCCGCCAGCCTTGGCGAACATATCCACCTGGGCAGTAATCAGCTTGGCATTTGGATTGCCGATGAGAGTCTGACCCGCATCCAGAAGGGCCTGATTATCAAGGGCGTTAGCCAGCAGCATCGGTGTCACCACGCCATTTACCACGTTCGGGCCATGAATACCTGCCCAGAACAGCAGGCTGTGCAGCCCCTCGATGATGATGCCGCCAGCCAGGGTATCAGTCAGGCTCTGCAAAGGTACCTGAATGACAGTAAATACCAGCTCCGGTGCGGAAGTATTGCCGGCAAAGTGGCAGACGCCCCATACGATGGAAGCCAGCAGGAAAACAAGGAAGCCCGGCGTCAGCGCCTCAAAGGCCCTCACTACGCCCCCTGGCACAGACTCAGGCATCTTGACGCCGATGTGGTTCTTGACGCAGTAGCAATAGATATAGCTGGTGGCAAAGGCTACCAGCAGGGCGGTAATGATGCCATTGGAACCGGCCCAGTTCTTGGGAATTACGTTGCCAGCAACCTGGCCGCCTTCCAGCACTACCTCCGGCGGAATGATGATGACAAAGGCCGCCAGGGCCAGCCCCGCCGCCGTCATGCCGTCCAGGCCCTCATTGGCCACATACTTGTAAGTCACGCAGACCACCACAATCAGGGCCAGGATGCTGAATGTGCCGCCGCAGACTGCAAACAGGGGTGCCGCCCAGTTCTCGCCGAAAATTCCCGCCATAAACTCGTTCCAGCCCGGAATCGGCAGGCAGGCAACCAGCAAAAACAGCGAACCGCAAACCGTAAACGGCGTAGTCATGATAAAACCGTCCTTGACCGCGATGATTGCCTTAATCTGGGCAAAGCGGTTCATGACCTCAAGAAATTTGTTAAAAACTTCATCCTTTGACATCTTCTTTACCTCTCCTCAACAAAATACTCAAAATGTACCCCAGAAGTTAACCTCAATTAAAGTGTAGCACCGGCTGATTTTTCCCACAATAAAAGGAGTGCCCCCTGTAATGTATTTACAGAAAAAACACGCCCTGCCTGTATCATCCATTCAAATTTCAAAATTTCCCTTTCTGCCTGGCCAAACCTGCCAGTTTTTTTTGAAAGCCCTGCCTACAGCACCATCTTTCAGGGAGATTTGAACGTAGACTTCCTCAACATGATGATTACCGCCCACCCTGGGCAGCAAGGCTGTTTTTGAACCTGGCAAAACCATTATTATACTAGATGAAATACAGAACTGCCACGAGGCACGTACAGCATGGAAGTCAAGGCAACCAACGGAAACACAAAAAGCACCAAAGCTGTTCTCGCCAAACCTGACAAGTATCACGTAAAGCATGCCCTGAAACTGGGGGATTTCAACATTTCCCGCAACGGGGCAATCCTCAATCTCCCCCTCTACATGGGAGCTTTCCTCAACCAGCCCTGACACTGCCCGTGCCATCCCCCTTGTATGCGGATATAAGGGGGATTTTTTGCCATAAAAAAACGGCAGCTTTTTTTCGGGGGAAAAGACTGCCGTTTTCGGGAGGAGCAATTCAATACAGTAATTGCGTAACTTGTTAGTTTATTTTATTTTGCCGGAGTAAACTTCATCCACTTGTACTCTGCCTGAACAGGGAAGTTGGAATCATCTACCGGGTTCAGCCACTCATCAACGTTGCGGCCTGCCCACAGATTGGCCATAACCATGCTAGGGGTTACAGGGATATTGTCAGTAGCCTTGTAAACTTCCTTGCCATCTACATACCAGGTAATGGAGCCCGGCTGCCAGTCAAAGGCATATACATGGAAGCCCTCGCTGGCATCAAAGCCCAGGTCACACAGATACTCATGGTTGCCCTTGCTGTCGGTGAAGTAGTTGAACTGAGCCTTGGTGGTATCCTTGCCCAGGAACTCGATATCAATCTCATCCCACTGAGTCTTCGGCTCGTCATAAGGGCCGGTATAGGTAAAGAAGGAAGACACGATGCCATCGCTCTTGGCAGGCTTCATGCAAACCTCATACAGGCCATAGTGATACCTGTTCTGAGTGGTAGTGCGGAACTCTGCACCGGAGTAGTTGACGGTAGGATCAGACCAGCCCGGGCCATCCTCATTATCCAGATTCAGCTGCATGCGCTTGCTGTTAAAGGTAATGTTGTCTTTGTACCAGTTGGTGTCAAACATAGCACCATTGGTCCAGCCGTGGGCAGCCACAGCTTCCTTTGGCATCTTCTTGGAAAAATCAAAGAAGAAACCGCCCTCAGGCGCAACCTGCTCCACAGTAGCGCAGTAAGGGCTGTCAGCAGCCTCAACATTGGCAGCAGGCAAAGTCATGGCACTAACGCCCACAGCAAACAGGCCTGCTACAATACAGCTTGTCAATTTCTTAAAATTCATACATAAACCCATCTTTCATAATTTTTATTTCCGAACTATAGACCGCATATTACAGCAAAAATCCATCCCACAAAATAAATACGGATTATAATTTATCCATTTCATGATAAACATCAATCAGTTCCTGAGCCACCAGCTTGAAAGCCTCGGCACTCATCAGCTGGTCTTCCGCATGCATGACCAGCAGGCAAGCCACAGCTGCTCCCTCTGCCTCATGGCCCAATAGTTCCAGATGAACATCATGCCCTTCGGCAAAATTCTCATCACCTTTGGCAATCAATTTCTCTGCCTGCTCATAATCCCTCTCACGAGCTGCATGAATAGCCTCGATGTAACAGCTTCTGGCAGTACCAACTGCAGAGATTATCTGAAATACCTGCACTTCTAAGTCTTCATTCTCTTCCATCTGCATTAACTCTCCTTTTATGCTTTCTCTAGCAAAACTAAACCCTGTTAGACAAAATCGGGACCCTGAAGTCCCGATTTATCTTTATAAAAAACACATCTATATTAGGTATATCGTATCAGACACACATCAGGCAGCGTCACCAGAAGCCTGAGCCTTTTCCTCCTCAATCAAGGAATTATCCATCTTCTTAACAAACGGCAGATAGATAACGACAGCCAATGCCAGGTTGATAATCTGGATTACAGCACCCTGCCAGCCATCAAGCAGCAGGCCGGCAATAATAGGCGGCGTAGTCCACGGCACCTGTACGGCACCCATCGGGGAAAGGAAACCAATTATCATGGCAGTGTAAGTAACAACCAGGGCCACGATAGGCACAAGGATGAATGGAACCAGCATGAACGGATTGAAAACGATAGGCAGACCGAAGATAATCGGCTCATTGATGTTGAAGATACCAGGTACAGTAGCCATCTTGGTCAGAGAAGTCAGCTGATCTGACTTGGAAACCATGTAGCTGGCAATAATCAGGCCCATAGTCAGGCCGCAGCCGCCAGATTTTACGAATACATCATTTACCTGCATGGTCATGAACTTGGCTGCAGGGTTATTCAACAAAGTCTGACCTGCATCCAGCAGTGCCTGGTTGTCAAGGGTGTTGGCCATCAGCATCGGAGTAGCAACACCGTTTACTACGTTAGGGCCATGAATACCAGCCCAGAACAGGAGGCTCTGCAGGCCAACGATAACAGTACCGCCAAACAGGGTATCAGTCAGGCTCTGCAACGGAGTCTGAATCATGCTGAATACCAGCTCAGGAGCAGAAGTGTTGCCAGCGAAGTGGCATACGCCCCAGATGATGGAAGCCAGCAGGAAAACCAGGAAGCCAGGGGTAAGAGCCTCAAACGCCCTTACTACACCGCCTGGAACGGACTCAGGCATCTTGATGCCAATGTGGTTCTTTACACAATAGCAATAAATATAGCTGGTAGCGAAAGCTACAAGCAAAGCAGTAATAATACCGTTAGAACCAGCCCAGTTCTTTGGAATTACGTTGCCAGCAACCTGGCCGCCTTCCAGCACTACCTCCGGCGGAATGATGATTACAAATGCTGCCAGAGCCAGCCCTGCCGCCGTCATGCCATCCAGGCCCTCATTAGCTACATACTTGTAGGTAACGCACACTACAACAATCAGCGCCAGGATGCTGAAAGTACCACCGCAGACTGCAAACAGCGGTGCAGCCCAGTTCTCACCAAACATGCTGACCATCAGCTCATTCCAGCCAGGAATTGGCAGGCAGGCAATCAGCAAAAACAGTGAACCGCAGATAGTGAATGGCGTGGTCATGATGAAACCATCCTTGACTGCCACAATCGCTTTAATCTGTGCAAAGCGATTCATTACTTCAAGAAATTTATCAAACATTTCTTGCCTTGACATTTTTTAGTCCCCCTCTTTTGTACTAAAAACAACAAAAAAATAAAATCTATGAAATAATAGCTGCTAATAAAATGCCTTCCCCTCATGGATTGACAGAACTAAATCTGCCAATCCGTCAAAAAAGAGGGAAGCTTTTACAATTTATTAGAAGTGCAAATCAACCTCGGTGCGGAACAGGTTGCGGTCATCATTGGTGGTGTAAATATTGACCTTCTGCTGGGAATAGAAAGTATTCCACTCAACATTCTTGGCCGGAACGTACTTTACGCCGAAAATCCAGCCCTTAGCACCATCATTCGGCAGGGACCCCCATTCCTCATCGGCATGAATATGGCCGTATTTATTGAACTTGAAGTAACGGGCATAGATGCCAAAGCTGCCCTTTTCGTCCAGCTTGGTACCCTTGTATTCCAGCTTAACGGAACCGCTCTTGTTATAGGCATCCGCATTGGTCTGAACATAGTCACCAGTCAGGCGGAGATTCTTGGCTACATTGGTACCTGCGCTGACTACAAAAGCATTATCACGGGTTACTGTCTCAGCCGTGCCAGCTTTGTCATAAACTTCGCCCTTGCTCATGTCGTTCTTGGCATAGGCAAGATTTACATCAACAGCGTGGCCAAGGGAGCCGGATACGCCTGCACCATACCATGCCTCCTTGTTGCCCTTATCCGGCAAAGCTAAGTAGAAAGCATTGGCGCGCAAGCCGGTGCCCTTGATTGGCAGGCTGGCAGTAACACCATCAGTCTCGTTGCCCAGGAGCACAGGCTGCATGCCAAGCATTCTCCATGTACGGCCAACATTGAGGCTCAGTCCATTGGCATAATTACCTTCTGCCCAGATACGCTGGATAACACCTGCATCACCATTATGGCCATCGCTATAATGATGATTAGTCTCGCTCTGCAGCTTTGCTGTCCAGTTCTCATTTACCTTGTAGTCAGCATGCAGATCCATATAGAACCTGTCATTCCAGCGCTCAATCTTATTGGCCTTGTCATCATGGTCATAAGTCACGCGGAACATGCCGGAGAACTTAACCTTCTCGGCATTTTCCTTCAACGCCTTGACATCAGCCTGCAAAGTGCTGATTTCGGAGCCATACTCTGCCTGCAGCTTCTCAACCAAAGCCTGAGTCTTCAAATCACCCGCCTTAGACTGCTCAACAGCACGAGCTACGATAGATGCCATCTCATAACGGGTCATGGTACGGCCCCCCTGGAAAGTGCCATCAGGATTACCTTCCACGATACCATCCTGTACAAGCATATCAATAGCTGCATAAGACCAATGATCCTTTGGAACATCGGCCAGGCTGCCCTCTGCTGCCAAGGCGGTGCCGCTGATGCCAGCAGCCAGTGCCAAAGTAACAGCTGCACTCAAAAACTTCTTGTTCATAAACTATTCCCCTTTTCTCAATAAAATGAATCCATGCAGGCAATTTAAATTTTGTTCTGTATCTTCAAAACTTTATTATCTCTTGCCTACATCTATACAATACCATACCCCAAATTACTTGTAACCACTTCCAAATAATACCGAAGCACTGTTACAATGAATACTTTCATGCCCTGTAACAGTGATTTTCTTTTTGCAGAGTTTTTTCATCTTTCTCAAACACTTCTACCAAGACACAAAAAAATAAAGACACAGCCTAAAACTGCATCCTTATCATCAAACTATCTGCCCTGCTAGCAATATCTATATCTAAATATCTAAATTTCCTGCAATCTGTCCCTAAGCTCTTGTTCCAGCACCGCAAAAGCCTCAATGAAGCTATCCCTTATCAACAGCAGCATTTCTTCCACCTTTTCTTCATCGTATATATGCACAGCCATATTGCGTTTTTTCAGCATCATCAGCCAAGCCGCCTCGTCATTGATAAAACCATGCCTATAGGCCAGCTGCAAAATCTCCCTGGGAGAGCCTGTAGCTGCCCCCTCTACGCCATGCAGGCGCAAAACTTCAGCAGTTGCTTTCCAGGCAAACTCATAAGACCAACTTCATGCCTTTCCACATCATATTTCAAGCATTATAAAATACCATATCACAACGCACGGCATATCACCCTGCACCGCTTCCTGCAAAAAGCAACCCCAAAAGCCATGATTTCCGTCCTGCCCTCATTCCGCAGCCGTTCATCATACCGCCGTGCCTCTATCTGCTGCAAAGCAGCTGCACAGGCCTTTTCCAGCTTGTCCATGCTGTCAGCGTACTTAACCTCGATAACTATCCCCTTGTCCAGATCATCCGGCTCAACGATAATATCGCAAAAACCGTCTCCCGACTCAGCATTGGACAGTATCAGCAACTCTGTCTCGCTGCGCAAAAGTCCCAGCAGCAGCCCGTGATTAGCCATCATACCACTCCCTGACCAGCTCATACCGGCTTTCCACGCCATAACACGCCAGCATTTCCCTGACTTCCTCATCCGTAAAACCAAAATACTCATTGAAGCAGTTCTCCACAATGGAGTCCACATAAAAATTATTGAGCCCTGTAAAGATGCTTTCCTTGGAAATTCTCAGGCACCCGGTCAGCACCGCCTGCTGCAAAAATTCATTTGACTTGAGTGCCTGCCCGAAGAACCCCCGCATGAAGGAAACCATCTTATCATAGTACCCCTGATTAAACGCCTTGTCCAGGGGCACATCATACTCATCTATCAGCAAGATAGCCTTTCGCTGGTAAAAACTAAACAGCACCCTGGAAAGCAATCTCAAGCTGTCACTCAAATCCCTCTGGTCAGCCTTATCATAAACCAGCCTATTGAAGCTTTCCTGCAAATAATCCGGCACACCGTCTGCCCCTATCTGCTCAAAAATCCGTTGTGCCTCATATCTGATAGTTACCGCAAAGCTATGCATCGCAGACTCAAAGCTCATCCCGTCCACGTCCTTCAATGTGAGAAAGACCACAGGATACTTCCCCTGATGTGCCTGACAAAGATTGCTGTCTTCTGCCACTTCCAGTCCGTCAAACAGGCTCCTGTCCCTGCCCACCTCAAAAAAGCTCTGCAGCATCCTCATGGCCAGGGTCTTGCCAAAACGGCGCGGCCGGGTGAACAAGGTAACTTCACTGCCACCGCTGAGCAACGTGCTGATAATGCCCGTCTTATCCACATAATAATAGCCGTCGCACCTTATTTTCTCAAAGCTGTCCACGCCTACAGGCAGTTTCAATCCATTCATTGCCTTGCACCTCGCTTTTTGCCCAATCCTCACTAATATCTTGCTCAATCCTCACTAATATTTCGCTTAACCCTCAATAACGGAAATGCAGCTTCAGCCAGTTATCCCGCTGGCTCACATCCTTCAGCCCCTTCTGGGCAACCAGGGAAGCAAACAGCACATCCACCACATACTTGGCACCTGCCAGGAAAATCCGCGGCCCCAGCTCCTCCAGCTTCTTCACGCTGGCCACCGGCAGCATGATATCCGCCAGCCCTCCCAGGGTGGTATCCGTTTCCGAGGTAATCAGCAGTATCTTGCCGCCCTTGCTCCTGATGGTACGGGCCATATCTATCAGCATGCGGTTCTCCCCGGTACGGCTGATAAAGATGCTGAGATGCCCCTTTGGGGCACCTGCCGCCATCATGTACATCTGCCCCACCGAGGCGGTCAGGCTGTAGCTCTTGTCCACCATAATAAAGCTGGAGGCCGCCAGATTGGCTATGTTGTAGTTATCATCCGTAGCGTAAAAATCCAGATGCCTTGCTGCCTTGATAGCCTCAATGGCCTTCACTACCAGCACAGGCTGCAGCCCTGTATGGGTATCCTTCAGGGCGTTGACCTCCATGTTGGTGACCTTGTCCATAATCATCCGCACCGTATCCCTGCTGCTGAAACCCTCGTACTTCTGGGGCTGATTGACATATTGCAGCATCTCCGCCATAAAGCGTATCTTGAAATCCGTATAGCCCTCAAAGCCCATCTTCTGGCTGAAACGCACAATAGCCGCCGAGCTGGTATAAGTCAGCTTGGCCAGCTGCCGGGTGGACAAGGCCGCCAGCCCCCGGTAGTTTTCCAGCAGAAAATCGGCAATCATCTTCTCGGAGTCAGAAAACCCATCCTGTTCCTTCAGTTCCTTTATCAGCTTTGACACAGCCATTCCCCCCAGCGTTTTATCTACTTCCCTATATATTTAAGTATAGCAAAATTCCCCCTGCCTGAAAAGGAAACTGTACCATCATAACTCAAAAACCGCAAAAAAAGACAGCTCCGAGGGGTTGGACTAACAGGAGCTGTCACAGAAAAGAGATGATTGCACGAAGAAACTGTGCAATATTTTTTTATTTAAAGTCCCAGAGAGGGAACTCCCTGGTGAGCTTCAAATCATCAGCCTTGATGTTCTTGTCCGGCTGCATGAAATAAGAAAGAGCATAAATGCCTGCACCACAGTAGTCAATAGCATACTCGTTGGTGGACCAGGACATCAATACATCCAGATAGCACTTGGCCGGTGCCGGATTGTACTTACTGATATACTCAGTCTGATCCGGGTCGCCGCCGGATACGGCATTAGGGCCGCCCACCAGAAGGCCTGGCACATAGGCGCCGGTGCTTTCATGGATGCGGTTATGAGGATGCTCAGGCGGATTCTCGCCTACGCCGGTCATAAAGCTCTTGTTGAGGACATTTCTGCCAAACATGTAGTGAATCTGGCTCAATGCCCCCTCCACATAGGCCTGCTTCGGTGCCAGCTGGTTGGCCAGCAGCAGGATATCACCCTTGGTTACGGCATTCTTGGTGGAAGCCCAGGTATATTCATTCTGCTTGAGGGAGCAGTCAAAGCCGTCCTTGCCAATGGTCTCCACAATATCATCGGCATAGCTTACGAGAGCAGCCTGCACCCTGGCCCTGAACTCAGGATTTGCCTTGGCGGCCTTGGCATAGCTGAACTGCGCCAGTGCCAGGGTATCATCCCAGGTAAAGAAGCCTGGCTTCTGGGTGATGACATCCTTCTGCTCCGTCATGAGATACTTCTCATATTTCTTGTCGCCAGTGGTGCGGAACAGCTCCGCTGCCAGCCAGCAGCGCTCGGTGGCATCCGCAGTATCATTGTAAGGGCCGGAACCGCTTTCCTGTCCCTCATCCACCCGGTAGATGGACTCCTTCTCCTTGGCCAGGTATGCCCATGCCTTCTCTGCATTCTTCAGGCAGTCCTTGGCAAATGCCTTGTCAATGTCAGCATACACCCTGCCTGCCATAGCCATAGAAGCGCCATACATGGCGGTGCTGGCAGTGCAGGTGCTGTACAGGTAACGCTGCTGGGTATCGGTGTCAGGGGACTTGTCAAAGCCCGGCCACTGGGCACCGGAAATCTTGTGGAAGGTGCTGCCATCGCTGCGCTGCATCTTCTTCATAAACTCCAGCTCAAACTTTACCTCGCTGAGGGCATCAGGCATATTCTCCTCCTGCACGCCCTCCGGGAAGAAAAGCTGTCCCTTGAAGAACTTGTCAGGATTTGCCTCATAAGCCATCATCAGCTCCGCGCTGGCAATAGCAGCCGTAGTGGTATACTTGCCATAGTCACCGGCATCATACCAGCCGCCGCTGGCATCCACCACATCCCCTTTCTTGTTCAACTTGTCAGTAAAGTAAACCTGAGCTTCCTTGTCCTGGGCATGGCCGCTGGCAATCTTCAGCCCCGTCAGCTTGTCATGCATCGGCGTATTGCTGCGGGACAGGGTGTATGAACGCCAATTCTGCAAAGCAGGCACGGCGTACACATTCTTGCCGATGGCAAAGTCAGCAGACTCCTCGCCCCCTGCTACCAGCTTATAGGTTCCAGGTACCCTAAAATCAGAAAAATCAGCCCTTGCCACATACTCCCCGGACATCTCATCATAAGCCTTGGCAGTGAGCTTGCCCTGATATACGATCTTGCCGGTAGCAGTGTCCACGAGGGAAAAATCCCTGCTGTCCCCCTGCAGGGAAATCATGGCCACCTTGCTGTAGTCCTCCAGGTAGCCTACCTGGTCCACGTGAATCCCCTCAGATGCTGCCAGTGCTACATTGTCATTCATCGTGCCCAGCGGCAGCAGCATGCCAATCCCCAGTGCCGCCATGATAGGCATTTTTCTTGTAAATTTCATTTCCTTCTTCTCCTTTTCCTTGCATTGACTCTACTATCCAGCCTTCTTAAAAATCCTTTGCCTGGAAAGTCCCCTGCTCAAAAGCACTAAATTCTTTATGGTTTTACAATATCATACCGCCAATCAATAATAAACACTTGCAAAATACCCTATAACAGCGTGCCAACAAAAAATACAGTGCCGTGTAACATCGTTACATGACACTGTATGCGGCGTTGTAGTTAGTCGTTGCCCTTCTATCGAGTGTAACATCGTTACATGGCACTGTATGCAATCTCAGAGGGCCTCCTGCTGGAAATGACTCCTAAATTCCTCCGTGGCGATATAATGCTTGATAAAATCCAAAAATCTTCTGTCCATATCACTGAGCTGCTTCTCCCTGCCCCAGTACAGGCAAATATTCACCTTGAGGAGCGGCGTCAGCTGGCGGCGCACGAAAATCGTCTCCTCGTTGGTCACGAAGTCCGGCAGCACGGAAATCCCCAGCCGGTTGCCCACCAGCTGCTTGATGGTCTTCAGCTGGGTGGTGCACAGGAGGATATCCGGGATATAGCCCCGCTCCACGCAACGCTCATACACCTGCTGGTACTGGTAGGTATTGGACTGCTGCATGATGAAGTGCTCATTCTTCAAGTCATCAAAGCTGATTTCCTCCCTGCGGGAAAGGGGCAGCTCCGGGCTGACGCACAGGCTCATGTTGTCAGTCATAATCAGCAGCTTGTTGCTCATTTCCTCCGCCCGGCTAGAAAAAATAATGCCGAAATCCAGTTCCCCGGAATTAGCCTTCTCCATGACCTCCGTTGAGTCCCCGTACTCCTTCACATCCAGGTTCATGTCAGGGTACATGGCCTTGAAGCTGGTGAACAAATCCGGGAACAGGTAAGCCTCCACCATAGGTGGAATACCGAAGTGCACCGTCCCCTGCTTCTCCAGCTGGAAACGCTCCATGTCCCTGTAGGTATCCTCCACGGATTTCATAATCTGCTCCGCATGCAAAAGGAATGCCTTGCCCTCATTGGTGAGGGTGACATGCTTCTGCCGCCTGTCAATCAGGGTAAGCTTCAGCTCCGTCTCCAGGGACTTGATGGCCTTGGTAACAGAAGGCTGGGAAACATGCAGCTCCTCCGCCGTCCTGGTAAAATTCTTCAGGCGGCTCAGGGTGCAGAAATATTCCAGTTGCCTAAAATCCATCATTACACCCCCTACATCACCAGCATGGTAAAAGTGGTATTGTGGAAGGTGTTCCTGTCCCTGCTGCTGCCTGCAGCACGGCTAGGGCAGATTTCCCCAAAGGAATAGAAGCCGGACATGCTCATGCACTCAGGTATCATGTGCACATAGCCCTGGGCTTCCAGCTCGATATCGTTGGCATAGCTCATGAGCCGTGAAGCGCAGGAGGTAATAAGCAGCGTGGAAAAGTCGTAGCCATGCCTTTCCTTTACCTCCGCCAGGGCCCTGACGGCCACCTCCTCCACGGAGGCATGAATATCCTCCTTGCTGATGATGCCGATCTGCACATTGGCACCCAGAGGCACCTTGCCCAGAAACAAGCCGCCCCCGGTCTCCTTATCCACAAAGGCCAGCTGGCGCATCAGCTCTATCTCGCCGCCGTCCTCCGTCCTGTAGCGGATTCTGAAAGGCGTGCTTACATAGTCGCAGACATTGACATCTGCATTGATGCTGATGCCAGCCTTGGCGATAGCCTCCGCCAGAGGCATGTCATCCAGCTTCATGACCATGTTGCCCTGCACTTCTGTCACAACGCCCTCGTAGTCCAGGGTACTCTCCACATTAAAGCCGTACTGGATAATCTCCTGCACCTTGCCGGTAATCACCATCAGCGCCAGGGCGTGGTTCATGACGCGCCTGCCGCAGACAATCCGGCATTCATCCATAACAAAGCTGTCAGAAGCCAGACCGCCATAAATCGGCGCCCCGTGGCAAAGCTCGTCCAATGTATCCACAAAATCCTCCCCCATCATATCCAGGGTAGGATTGCCATAGGCCAGCACCAGCTTCACATCATCATCGTCCACACCGGCAGTCAGGCTGCCGTACAGGGCCGTTATCTCAGCCCTGGCATTGGCAGCCGTCAGCTCATTGGTGCAGCCCGTATGGAAAATACAGTCCCCGGAGGTAAAGATGTGCAGGGAAATCCCCTCATTCCTGAACCCCTCCATCGTAAACATGGCCACTGCCGTAGTGCCGATAATGGGCACCCCGAACTCATCCTGCAGCCTGCCTGCCAGCTCCTCCAAATCCGTATCAGGATGGGCAAACAGCAGCCCAGCACTATGGGCTTCCAGCTTAAAATCACCGAACTGGGACACCAGCTCGTCTATTGCTATATCCAAATCATCTATCTCATCAGTAAATAACGCTACTGATTTCATTGCTCTCACTCCACATGTATCTCAAAATCCCTGAAAATATGTCCTTAACTCATAGCCCGAAAACACGCCCGGACATGCCGGGGAGATATGTCCCAAGGCTATCTCCCCGGGCAGGCAGTCTACTTCCACTGGCCAATCAGTTCTTCCAGGGCATCATAATCAAAATCGTCCCCGGCGGTCTTCATCTGCTCCAGCAGCTGCCGCTGCTCATCAGTGACCTTGAACTTGGACATCTTCTTCAGCAGGCTGCCAAAGCCGTCCAGGTCATAATCACCCAGGGCCTCGTTCATCTTGCCGATAGTTTCCTCCAGCTCCTGACGGGAAGCCTCCTCCAGCTGGCTGTCGTTCTGATGCTGCAAAAGCTCATCCACAAACCTGTCGCTGATAAAGGCCAGCACCGCACTGTACTTGGCCAGCATCTTGTCCAGGTTCTTGATGATGTATTCATAGTCGCCGTTCCTGCCGGCCAGTTCGTGGGCCTTGGCCATAGAAGACAGCTCATTCTGCCCGATCAGTGCCGCCACGCTCTTGAGGGCATGCACCTCGATGGTGTAATTCTTCAGGTCCTTCTTCTCAGCCAGCTCCCCCAAAAGACGGATTTTCTTCCTGCCATCGGTGTACACCTGCCGCAGGATATCCTTGTCCACATCGTCCATCCTGGTGGTAAACGGCTTTTCCAGCACCACCAGCTTGCTGGAATCGATGAACTTCTGCAGGCAGGCATCCAGCGCCTTGGCCTCCAGGGGCTTAGGCAAAAAGCCCTGGAAGCCGTACTCCAGGTACTGCTCCCGCACCCCGCTGATGGCGTTGGCCGTCAGGGCAATCACCACGCTGTTCCTCTGCTCCGGAATCTCCCGCAGCTTGTACAGTGCCTCCACGCCGTCCATGACCGGCATCATGTGGTCCATGAACACGATATCGAACAGCTCCTTGTTGAGGATATTCAATGCCTCCATAGCGCTCTCCGCCGTGTACACCTGCACCTTGTACGGCGTCAGCATACCCTCCGCCACCTTCAGGTTGACCTTGTTGTCGTCCACCACCAGCACCTTCACATTCTCCGTGGTAAAGGTGTACTGGAACAGCTTGTCCTGGCCGATGCCCTCCGCATGGCTTACCTTGCCCATAGGCCGCCAATCCTCCACCTCGTTGACCATTGTCCAGGAGAAGGTGCTGCCCTTGCCGTAGACGCTGTCCACAGTGATGGAGCCTCCCATAGACTCGCACAGCTTGCGGCTGATGGCCAGACCCAGGCCGGTTCCTTCCACGGAACGGTTCCGCTTGGTATCCACCTGCTCAAAGCTGGAAAACAGCTTTACCAAATCCTTAGGCTTGATGCCGATGCCGGTATCCTCCACGCTGCCGTAGAGCCTGACACTCTTGCCGTCACCCAGCTTCTCGTAGGTCAGGCGCAGGGTGATGGTGCCTTCCTCGGTAAACTTCACTGCATTGTTCAGGAGGTTGACCATGACCTGCTTAATCCTGATTTCATCTCCCAGCATGGTGTAAGGGATGTTCTCGTCCACTTCCAGCACCAGCTTGACCTTCTTGCCCTTCAGCCGGACATTGATCATGGTGGAAACATCGATAATGATGGAGGACATCTGGAAAGGCAGCGTCACCAGATCCATCTTGCCCGCCTCAATCTTGGAAAAGTCCAGGATATCGTTGATAATGGTCAAAAGGGATGCCGAGGCATTCTTAATCATTATGGCATTTTCCCTGGCAAAGGAATCTGTGGTATCGCGGATGATAAACTCAGACATGCCATTAATGGCATTCATAGGGGTGCGGATTTCATGGGACATGTTGGCCAGGAAGCTGGTCTTGGCCCTGTCAGCGCTCTCGGCCCGCTCCTTGGCGGTGATAATGTCGGTGATATCCACCATGATAATCATGACACCGGCAATTTCCTTCTGGTCATTAATGGCCGGGCGGATGTAAATATCAAAAGTTTCCTCCATCCCGTGCACTACCATCTTGTCCATGTACTGGATGTTCTTGCCCTCGTCCCTGGCCTCCACGCACATGGCTTCCAGATGGCGGCGGCCTATGCGGTCAATCAGCCCGTCAAACACCTCAATCACAGGCACCCCCTGGTTAATCTGCTCAGGGGAAAGGCTGGAACGCTGATAGTACGGCGCCGTAGCCATTACCGTATTCAGCTTCGTATCCAGCATGATGGAGATATTCGGCGAATTTTGCAGGAGCATGGCGTTATAAAAGACCTGCTGCCCCCTGGTTTTCTCGCTGAACTCCCTGAACTTGATTGCCTGCTCATTCATGACAGAAAGAATGTTGTTTTCCTTCTGAAGCCTCTTGACCTCGCGATTTGCCTTTTTCAGCTCCAGCCTCAGGCTTTTCAGTTCCAGTTCCTTTTTCTCTGCAATCACTGCATCCATTTCACTCACACTCAGCCCTCCCGAAAAATCTGATTCCCCGCAGAACTTATGCCTGCGGCATATATCCTCATGACATATACCGCAGGCTTTACATCATCTTGACCTGCTGTAACCTATTTTAACCCCTTTTACCCCAGGTACTTGGCCACCACGGACAAAAGCTCTTCCTTCCTGAAGGGCTTCATGACAATATCCTGCACACCGGCAGCCTCTGCCCTGGCCCTGGTCTCAGGCTCCTCGTCCGCCGTCAGGAACACCACCGGTATATCCCTGGCCGACTCATCCCCCTGCAGCCTCCCCAGCACCTGAAAGCCGTCCATCTCCGGCATCATGATGTCCAGCAAAATCAAATCCGGCCTGTTCTTTTCCAGAAACTTGAAGGCCCGTTCCCCGGAAGGAACCAGCACCGGCTTGTATGCCTCATTTTCCTTCAGCACCTTGTCCGCCATCTTGAGATTGATTGCACTGTCATCTACCACCAGTATCTTTTTCATATCCATAACCCTCTCACCATCTATCTGCCCGGCTTCACATCACCTGCCGGGCAGCCTGACTCTCTGCCGCCTCAATAATACCTTATTTCCGCAGCTCAAACTCCTTTACATCACTGCTCCCGCAGTTCAAACTCCTTATCGCCATCGATAATATCAATCATGATATTGGCAAAAATCGGGTCAAACTGCGTCCCCATGCCCTTTTCTATCTCGGCCCGGACCATCGCCTGAGTCATCCTGTCACGATAGGCGCGGATAGAGGTCATGGAGTCGTAGGCATCCGCCACGCTGATAATCCTCACAATATCGGGAATATCCATCCCCCGCTTGCCGTCAGGATATCCCTGCCCGTCATAGCGCTCATGATGCCAGCGGGCCGCCTCATACACCCCCGGCACGGCAGTAATCCCCTGCAAAATATCCGCTCCCAGCACGGGATGCGCCTTGACAATGGCGTATTCCTTCTCCGTCAGGCTTTCCGGCTTGTTGATAATCTCGTCCGGGATGCCAATCTTGCCGATATCGTGCAGCAGGGCCGCATATTTTATAGAAGTAATCTGTTCCTCGTCACAGCCCAGCCTCCGGGCAATCATCACAGCATATTTGGCCACCCGCTCGGAATGGCCCTTGGTATACTTGTCCTTGGCATCAATGGTGCGCCCCAGGGCGTCCACCACCTGGTCCAGCAGGGTTGCTATGCGCTGGTTCTTCTCCTTGTCAGCCTTGGTGCGCATGTAGACCTCATGCTGCAGATTGTTCTGCAGGCGGGAAAGCTGCAGCATGCGGTTGATGCGCATCATGACGATTTCCATGCGCAGAGGCTTGATCAGATACTCGGCAGCCCCCTCGGAAATGCCCTGCAGCATGGACTCATGGGTATGCTCATCCACCATGATGGCCACAGGGATATCCATAAAAGCTTCGTTCCGCTTCAGCTCCCGCAATGCCTCATGGTTATCCTGGGAAGCATCGCTGATATCCATCAGGATCATATCCGGCAGGGCGCCCCCATGCAGATGGGAAAACATCTGCTCACTGTTCTCCACCGCGTCCACCAGGAACTGGTCGCGAAAAGCCTGCTTGATGCTGTCCTGGCAATCCAAATCAGCATCCACCACCAGAATCTTCAGCCGCTCAATCTGATTGCCGCCCCCCCTGGTACGCAGGGACATGGCACTGTCAATCTGCCGCAGCACATTTTCATAATAAGCGATAAAATGGTAATGATTGCGATGAATGAATTCCTCATCGCCCTCCTTCGCCGCCAGCTCAATCTGCTTTGCCCAGGCGGACAGCTCCTCCGCCCCGATATAGGCGGCAGAGCTTTTCAGCGTATGCGCCTTGATGCGGTATTTAGCCCAATTATTTTCCAGATAAAGGGATTTCAGGGCATCCAGCTGATTTTCCTCCACAAAGGAGGCCAGAATATCCAGATAAAAATCCTCATCATCCATGCAGCGTTCCAGGCCCAGCTCCAAGTTCAGGAAGTCAAGCCGCGCCAAAAGCTCCGAATTGGCAAATCCCTGCATCTCCTGTTCCATAATAATCACCATCCCTGCAATTTGAAAAAATGTTCCAATGCTTGTTGCCTATTGTTACGAATTATTTATAACTACATACAAATTCTCTACCTACTATAATAACTGATAACTATAGTTTTTTCAAGTATGGCACACACATTCATAGGCAAATACGCCTATTATTTTTTTCTATGAAATAAGCCCGCCCGGAGCAACCCGGACAGGCTTTCTAATAAATTTATGATATTCAGCTATCTGTAAGCACATTCCCTTCCGCCATCTTACTTGGCAGCCTTGATTTTGCTCTCGGTGCCATTCAGGAGCCTTTCAATATTGCTCTTGTGGCGGTAGATGATGAACACTGCCGCAATCAGCCCCAAAATCAAAAACTCAGTATGGAGCCCGAAGAACAGCGTCAAAATCGGCACCAGTGCCGCCCCCACAATGGAGCCCAGAGACACATAGCCCGTAAAATAAACAATGGCAAACCACACTGCAAAGACAATCAGAGTAACTTCCGGCATCAGGGCCGCAATAACCCCCAGGCCGGTGGCCACGCCCTTGCCCCCCTTGAAGGCAAGGAACACGGACCAAGAGTGCCCGGCTATGGCCAGGATACCGCACAGCACACCGGCCAGCTCGCTGCCCCCTAGGTGCAGTCCCAGGTAGGCGCTGATAGCACCCTTCAAAAAGTCCAGCATAAAGATGCTGATGCCCCCTGCCTTGCCGATGGTACGCCAGGCGTTGGTGGCACCGATATTCTTGCTGCCATGCTGGCGCAAATCCACACCCCAGATGGCCTTGCCCAAAATCAGCCCGTTAGGAATGGAGCCCAAAAGATAGCTTACGGCAGCTGCCACAACAAAATCCAGCATTTTAGTAATCCTCCTCTTCCTTGCGGCCACGGACAATCAGCTTCAAAGGGGTCCCCTCAAAGCCGAAGCTTTCCCGCAGGCGGTTCTCCAGAAAACGCAGATAGGAAAAATGCATCAGCTCCGGGTCATTGACGAAGATGATGAACTTAGGCGGCTGAATATCCGCCTGGGTCATGAAGAATATCTTCAGCTGCTTGCCCCGGTGGGACGGCGGCGGATTGACGGACACGGCATCACGGATGAGCTCGTTCAGCACGCTGGTCTGAATGCGCATGGACTGCTGGTCAGCCACATACTTTACCAGCTCCGTAATGCGGTGGATGCGCTGCCCGGTCAGGGCGGAGGTGTACAACACCGGCGCATACTGCAAAAAGCCGATTTCATCCCGCAAATCCTCCGTAAAGCGCAGGGTGGACTTGTCATCCTTGTCCGGGAACACATCCCACTTGTTCACCACGATGATGACCCCCTTGCCGGACTCATGGGCATAGCCTGCAATCTTCTTGTCCTGCTCAGTGATGCCTTCCTCTGCGTTGATGACCATCAGCACCACATCGGCGCGGTCAACGGCCCGGAGGGAGCGCATGACGCTGTAACGCTCAACGGCCTCGTCAATCTTGCCCTTGCGGCGCATGCCTGCGGTATCAATCAGCATGAACTTGATATTGTCCGAGACAAAATGGGTATCGATGGCATCCCGGGTAGTGCCAGGCACGTTGCTGACAATCACCCTGTTTTCACCGATCAACGCATTGACGATGGAGGACTTGCCCACATTCGGCCGTCCGATAACAGCGATGCTGATCTCGTCCTCCTCCTTGTCCTCCCCGTCATTTTCAGGAAAGGCAGCCACTACGGCATCCAGAAGGTCACCCAGCCCCAATGAGTTGGAGGCGGCAATCCCCAGAGGCTCCCCCAGTCCCAGGCTGTAGAACTCGTACACGCCAGCCTCCAGCTGAGGGCTGTCAATCTTATTCACCGCCAGAATCACCGGCTTCTTGGTATTTCTCAGCATCCTGCCCACTTCCTCGTCAGCAGTGGTCAGCCCGGCACGGCCATCCACCACAAAGACGATTACATCGGCTTCCTCCATAGCCACCAGAGCCTGCTGGCGCATGGATTTCAGGATGTGGTCATCATCCTCGAACTCTATGCCGCCTGTATCAATCATAGTAAAGGTATGGTTCAGCCATTCCGCGTCCATGTAGATGCGGTCACGGGTAACACCCGGCATATCATCCACGATGGACACGCGCCTTTTGCCAATCTGGTTAAAAAGGGTTGACTTGCCCACATTGGGACGTCCCACAATGGCTACGATAGGTTTACTCATATCACATTCCTCCTCTCTTGGTATAGGCAGCGTTGCTCTGCCACATATAAGAAGCGGCCTTATCCTCTACGCCGCTGTAGTTCTCCCAATCCGTCAGGGCATGGAAATACTCCCTGCCGCTGCCCACGGTCTCCACCCGGCAGGGCAGCCGGGTGCAAAAATCACTCAGGGAGACATCGTCCAGAAAAACATTGTCCCCGGTTCTCAGGGCAGACTCTGGAATCAGGATGCCGTCCACTTTCCCTGCCACATCATGCAGGGCTGCCAGCATATCCTTTGCCGTCAGGAGGCCGGACACATTGACCGTGGTGCCAAAGTGATGGTTAGGCACAGGCACCATAGTAACCTGCGCCCCTGCCTGGCCCACTGACTCAGCCAGCTCCGCCATCAAAGGCGAGATGGACGTGCCTGAGACCACCGCCAGCCGCAGCTTTACCAGATTATCCCAATTTTCTTGATTTTCCTGCTTTTCCTTTCTATCCTGCTGATTCGCCATAGCAAAATTCATACCGCCAGCAGCTTCAGCCGCGCTGCCATCAGCCTCTGCCTCTGCCACAGCTGCAGCAAATTCCTCCATGAAGTTCCTTGCCAGCCCGATGCCGTTATCCAGCTGGGGAAAGCCGTCATAGTATTCTGCCGGTGGCAGCTCCCTGCCAGCCAGCAGATAGAACTCATCCGCCAGGTAGATAAAAGTGCGGCCATCCCTGGCCCGCTGCTGCCTCTGATAGGCCTCCACCTGCTCCACCACCCTGGCGGCACTTTCCTTGTCAAATGACTTCAAGGGATAGCGGTCCTGCCGGAACCTGGTCAGCCCCACCGGCACGATGGCCACGGACAGGGCATGGGGCTGCCGGGCCACCATATCCCTGAGGGACCGCTCCAGTTCCTCACCATCGTTCAAATCACGGCACAGGACAATCTGGGTATGGTACTCCACATCTGCCGCTTCCAGCTTGTCCAGCTGGGCAGCCAGATTGCCCGCCGTCCGGCAGCGCAGCAGCTTCTGACGCAAATCAGGATTGGTGCACTGCACTGAGACAAACAAAGGTGAAAGATGATATTGCTTTATCCGCTGGAAATCAGCATCCACCATATTTGTCATGGTGATGAAATTGCCATACAGAAAAGACATGCGGTAGTCATCATCCTTAATGTTCAGGCTTTCCCGCATATCAGGAGCCACCTGGTCCACAAAACAGAACAGGCAGTTGTTGGCACAGTGCCTGATGCCGTCAAATACAGCCGACTCAAACTCAACCCCCAGCTCCTCATCATAGTCCTTATCAAACTCATAGACCTCCTGCTGGCCGTCCTCATGCTCCACCAGCATCTCGATTTCCTCATCAGCAAAGGCAAAGCTTACATCAATAATATCCCGCAGCTTTGTGCCGTTGATTTCCAGCAGCTTGTCACCGGGAACCAGTTCCAGCTCCTCTGCCAGGCTGCCAGGATAAACCTTCAATATCCTGCCGTACATCTTCACCCTCCTTTGTAACAGAAAGTAAGGAGTGATGAACCCACCACTCCTTGCAAAAAATCTTTGTTTTGTTGGAAGCCCTATTACTCGGCAGCCTCAGCGTTGTTAGCCTTGGTGATGCTCAGGGAAATACGCTTTCTCTTCATATCGATGTGAAGAATCTTTACATTAACCTGCTGGTTCAGCTCTACAGCCTCATCTGCACGATTGATGCGCTTGGTAGCCAGCTCGCCCATAGGAATCAGGCCGTCAAAGCCAGGCTCAATCTCCATGAATGCACCGAAGTCAGTCAGCTTGATGATAGTGCCGCTGATGATAGAGCCCTCGGTGTACTTCTCAGCCTTCTCCAGCCAAGGGTCAGGCATAGTCTCCTTGACGGAGAGGGAAATGCGTCCTGCCTCAGGGTCAATGTTCTTGACCTTTACCTGCAGAACCTGGCCCTCCTGCAGAACGTCAGAAGGCTTCCTTACACGGCTCCAGGACAAATCGGAGATGTGGGCAAGGCCGTCAACACCGCCGATATCGATAAATGCACCATAATCAACCAGGCGCTTAACAGTACCCTCTACAACATCGCCCTCATGGATGTTCTCGAATACCTTGGCACGGTTAGCCTCACGCTCTGCCTCCAGCACCTGGCGGCGGGACAGCACGAGACGCTGCTTGCGGATGTCCAGCTCCAATGGCAGGGCCTTTACAGTCTGGCCAACATAGCCGTCCAGCTCCTTGACATAGTGAAGGTCAACCTGGGAGGCAGGAATGAAGGCACGCACACCCATTACACGGGCTACCAAGCCGCCCTTGACAACCTGGGTAATCTCGGCATCAACAGGCTCTGCCTTCTCAACGATGCCATCCAGTTCCTTCCAGGATGCCAGGCGGTCAGCCTTTACCTTGGAAACAACCAGGCCGTTCTCGCCGCCCTTGGAGACAACCAGAACCTCGATGACGTCATCAACCTTGACAATGTCCTTGGCAGACTCAGGAGCCGGTTCAGCCAGTTCGTACTTTGCAATAGGAACATCATTCTTATTACCTTTGATATTGACGATAGCTTCGTTGTCATTTACTGCAACAACTAATGCTTCAACCAAATCGTGCTCATTTATCTCCTTAATAGATTCTTCTTCTGCTGCTAATAAAGCTTCCATGTTCATTTCTTCTGACACTTCTCGTAAACCTCCTTGATAATCCAGTCAGGCGTTGAAGCACCTGCTGTAATACCAATTTTTTTTATTGTAGCAAACCACTCGTCACACACCTCGGCAGCGGTTTCGATATGGTATGTTTTACACTTCTCTGCACAAAGCTGGGCCAGCTTTGTGGTATTGGCACTGTTCTTGCCGCCCACCACAATCATCAGCTCAACCTCACCGGCCAGCTTTACAGCTGCCGACTGCCTGAGGTCGGTGGCGGTACAAATAGTGCGGATAATCCTCACATCCGAGGCTTTGTCCAAAAGAACACTGGCAATCTTCTTGAACCTGACACCGGAAAAGGTGGTCTGGGACACAATCCCCAGCCTGCCGCACTTAGGCAGCCCGGCAGCCTCCTCCTCGGTATCTACTGCCACTGCTCCCTCACCGGCCCACTCGAGAATACTGCGCACCTCCGGGTGATTCTTGTCTCCCACAATCACCACCTGATAACCGTCATCAGCCAGGCTCTTCGCCGCATTCTGGGCCTTGCGCACATGAGGGCAGGTAGCATCTACCAGCTTCAGCCCTTTTGCCTCAATCTTAGCATAGACATGAGGCCCCACGCCGTGAGAACGGACAATCACCGTTCCCTCAGCAATCTCATCCAGCGTTTCAATCTTGCCTATCCCTTCCTCTGCCAGCCTGGCAACCATCTGGGGATTGTGAATAATCGGCCCCAGGGTGTAAGACCTGCTCTGAGGCGTCACGGAATCCTCCGCCAGCTGGATAGCCCGCTTGACTCCATAGCAAAATCCGAGATTCTCTGCCAAATACACTTCCCGCATCAAATCACCTCAAAACAAAATTCAAAAGAGAAAACTGCATCTTAAAACACTCTGCCATTATATCATGAATTTTGCATATTGGCTATGCAAAATTAGCAATTTTTTAATTTTTTTTCAAAACCTATTCATTTTCCTCCAGCATGAGGGAAATCCGCTGCATGATTTTCTCCGAAAAAGCTGCCAGGGCTTCCTTGTCATTGTGCCTGCCCTCAAAGTAAATAGGCTTCCCGAAGATGATTTTTATCCGGGGCAGGAGGCCCCCATTCTGAAAAATCCTGTTGGTGCCGATAATCGCCACAGGCACTACAGGCACCTTGCCCATAGCCGCCAGCAGCGCCACCCCGGACTCAGCCTTGCCCAGCTTGCCGGTCCTGCTCCTGGTTCCTTCCGGGAACACCCCCAGGCACAGCCCCTGCTTCAGGATGCCCAGGGCCGTCTTGATGGCTCCCCTGTCTGCTGCCCCCCGCTTTACCGGGAAGGCGTACAGTGCCCGGATAATGGCCCCGGCAATAGCAGGCTTAAAGAGTTCCTCCTTGGCCATGTAGGCCACCGGCCGGGGCATATAAGTGCCAGCCATTGGCGGGTCCCAGTTGCTGAGATGGTTGGCAGCCATAATCATGCCGCCCTCCATAGGCACGTTTTCTTTTCCCTTGATGATAGGGCGGAACAAAATACCGAATAGAATCTGGAATAATACCTTCAGGCATTTGTAAAACATTTTTCCTTCTCCTGTCTGTCAGACCTCTGCTGCATCATATTGCATGATACTATAACATAATAGTATCATGCTGTATCACAGTACCATACTTTATCATACCCTGCTGCAGCGATCGATGATGGCCTGCACAACCTCATCAATCCCCATGTGGCTGGTATCCAGCAGCTCTGCATCAGGTGCCTGCACCAGAGGGGAAATCTCCCTCTCGCTGTCTGCCTTGTCACGGGCGGCAATATCCTTTTGCAGCTCCTCCATGCTTACATTGTAGCCCTTTTCCTGCATTTCCTTGAAGCGGCGGCGTGCCCTTTCCTCAATGGAGGCCGTCAGGAAAATCTTCACATTGGCATCTGGCAGCACGCTGGTGGCAATATCCCTGCCATCCATCAGCACGGAGCCCTTGGCCGCCATGCGCCGCTGCAGCTCCACCATCCTGCTGCGGACAGGCCCAAGGGCAGCCACCTGGGAAACGATGGCCGTTACCTCCGGGGTGCGGATTTCCCCGGTAACATCTGTGCCATCCACACTGACGGCAGTCTTCCCCTCCACATAGGACAGCTCCACATGGACATCCTTTGCCACATCCAGAATCAGCTCATCAGTCACAGGCTGATTCCTCTGCAAGATCTTCCAGGCCACTGCCCTGTACATGGCCCCTGTGTCGATGTAGGTGCAGCCCAGCTTCTTGGCTGCCAGCTGCGCCACCGTGCTTTTTCCGGCACCTGCCGGTCCGTCTATTGCTACTACAAGATTTTTCATATTCTCTCAATCTCCCCCATAAAATCAGTACAGCCCTGCCATTTCCTCATAAAAGGACGGATAGGAAATAGCCACGCAGTCAGGCTGCTCAATCTCCACGCCGCTGCCAGCCATACCGGCAATAGCCAGCGTCATGGCGATGCGATGGTCATCATAGCTGAAGCAGGTTCCCTTCCGCCATACATTCTGGCTGCCGCCCCTGATAACCAGCCCGTCCTCCGTAGCGGTAATGCAGCTGCACAGCTTGTTGAACTGGTCGCTGATGGCCTGGATGCGGTCGGTTTCCTTGACCCGCAGTTCCCCGGCACCGCTAATCACCGTCTCGCCCTCAGCAAACATGGCCGCCACAGTAATGGCCGGGATTTCATCCACCAGCCGCGGCATGATGTCCGCCCCGAAGCTGGTGCCATGCAGGCTGGCAGAACGCACCAGGATATCTGCCACCGGCTCGCTGCCGCTGCTACGCTCATTGGTCAGGGTAATATCCGCCCCCATGTCATTCAGCACATCCAGGATGCCGGTACGTGTAGGATTGATGCCCACATTCTTCAGCAGCAATTCGCTGCCAGGAATCACCGAGGCCGCCACCAGCCAGAAGGCTGCGGAGCTGATATCCCCCGGCACTACGATTTCCTCCGGGGCAGCCAGCTTGTCCTGGGCCTGGATGCTGATGGCCGTGCCCTCGTAACCAAGCTTCACCCCGAAGGACTCCAGCATCAGCTCCGTATGGTTGCGGGACTGATACGGCTCCACCACTGTCGTGATGCCTTCCGCAAAAAGCCCTGCCAAAAGGATGGCCGACTTGACCTGAGCGCTGGCCACCGGCATATCATAGGTAAAACCCTGCAATCTCCTGCCAGCCGGAACCACCGCAATCGGCAGCTTGGTGTTGCCCGCCCTGCCCACAATATTGGCACCCATCTGGCTGAGGGGCTTAATCACCCTGCCCATCGGCCGCTTGTGCAGGGAGCTGTCCCCGGTAAAGACGGACACAAAAGCCTGAGGGGCCAGCATGCCCATCATCAGGCGCAGGGTAGTGCCTGAGTTGCCTGCATCCAGCACCGTCTCAGGCTCCTTCAGGCCGTGCAGGCCGTTGCCTGTCACCACCAGCTCCGTAGGACTGATGATATCTACCTTTGCCCCCAGGCTGCGCATAACACCTACTGTGGAAAGGCAGTCTGCCGAAGGCAGGAAATTTTTAATGCGCACCGGCGTATCCCCCAGTGCCGAAAACATCACGCTGCGATGGGAAACGGACTTATCCCCCGGTATTACCAGCTCTCCCTTCAATCCCTTTTTTATCTTTTCAACCACTCTGTTAGCCATGCACAGGCCTCCCATTCATTTTATGCGTATAATTATTTTATCTCAGTCGTTCCAGACGCTCCAGCAGCCAGCCGCCGCCCCCATAGAAAAGGCCGCCTGCAAGTTAAAGCCGCCGGTGTAGCCGTCCACATCCGCCACCTCGCCGGCAAAGTACAGCCCCTTCACCAGCTTTGACTCCATCGTTCTTGGATTGATTTCCTTCACATCCACGCCCCCTGCCGTGACAATGGCCTCGGCAATAGGCCGGGTGCCGGAAATCACCATGCTGAGGCCCTTCAGCACCTGGGCCAGCCTGCGGCGTTCCTCCCTGGTGACGGTATGCACCATCCGTTCCGGCTCCAGATAGGCCGCATCCAGCACCGGCTCAATCAGCCGCCCCGGCAGCAAATCCTTCATGCCGTTCTTGATTTCCTTGCGCTGGTACTTCTCAAAATCCCGCAGGAGCCGCGCGTCCAGCTGCTCAAGGCTCAGGGCAGGCTTCAAATCTATCTCCAGCTCCAGGAAGCTGCCAGCCTCCAAAAGCTGTGCCGCCTGGCGGCTCAGGGACAGGATGATGGGGCCGCTGACGCCGAAATGGGTAAACAGCATTTCCCCGAACATCTCCCCGGCCTTTTTGCCATCAGCCAGCAGGGAAGCACGCACATTCCTCAGTGCCAGCCCCTGCAGCTCCTTTACCCAGTCATCTTCCGCTTCCAGGGGAACCAGGGCAGGCAGGGGCTTTACCACATGATGGCCCGCCTCCGCCGCCCAGCGGTAGCCGTCCCCGGTGGAGCCTGTGCCCGGATAGGAAGCGCCCCCGGTGGCAATAATCACCGCCCTGCCGCGATACTCACCGCCCTCCGCCGTCCTGACGCCCTTGAGGCAAGTTTCCCCCTCAGGGCCAGCCTCCAGCAGCAGCCCTGTCACCCTGGTATCAGTCACCAGCTTCACCCCCAGCTCATGCAGCTGCAGGATCATGGCATCCACCACATCGGCAGCCCTGTCGCTGACAGGAAAAACCCTGCCGCCACGTTCCACCTTCACGGGAACCCCCAGCCCCCGGAAGAAAAGCTGCACATCCTCGTTGTCATAGGCTTTCAGGCAGCTGTGCAGAAACTTGCCGTTGCCGGGAATATTCTTAATCAGCTCCTGCTTTTCCGCCACATTGGTAATATTGCAGCGCCCCTTGCCGGTAATCAGCATCTTCTTGCCGGCCCTGGGCATCTTTTCCAAAAGGGTGACAGCTGCGCCGTTTTCCGCCGCCTTGATGGCAGCCATCATACCGGCAGGGCCTGCCCCCACCACAACTACCGCCTGCGTATTTTCTGTATTTTCCTCATCTGGTACAGTACCTGTATTATCCATATCATCTATGTGATTCATCCCACTACGACTCCTTGCGCAAATTTCCGGCGGACGCCACTGCCGCTGCACCTGCTATTTCCTTCAGGCGGGCCACTTCCTCCCTTGTCAGGCTCCGATAGCTGCCCCTGGGCACCCCTTCCAGGGTAAGCCCGGCAAAGGATACACGCTTCAGTTCCTGAACCTTGTGCCCAAGGGCCTGCAGCATGCGGCGTACCTGGCGGTTGCGCCCCTCATGGATGGTGAGCTCTACACGGCACCAGCTGCCGTTCTCCGCCCTGTCCAGAAGCCTTGCCCTGGCAGGGGCTGTCATGCCGTCCTCCAGCATCAGCCCCCGGCAAAGCTTCTTTATGTCCCCGCCGGTCACCATGCCCTGCGCCTTGGCAATATAGGTTTTCTCAATCTCATACCTGGGATGCAGCAGGCCGTTCATCAAATCGCCGTCATTGGTCAGCAGCAGCAGCCCCTCCGTATCATAGTCCAGCCTGCCCACAGGGTAAATATACGCCTGCACCTCCGGCAAAAGGTCAATCACCGTGCGGCGCCCCCTGTCATCCCTGACGGCAGAAATACATTTTTTCGGCTTGTTCAGCAAAAAATACAGCTTCTGCTCTGGCGCACTGATATTGACGCCGTCAATGGCAATCACATCCCGGTCCCCGTCTGCCTGAGTGCCCAGTTCCGTGACCACCCTGCCGTTCAGCGTTACCCTGCCTGCCAGGATGAGCCTTTCCACCTCCCGGCGGGAAGCCGCCCCTGCCTTGCTGATGATTTTCTGCAAACGCTCCATTACATACCCTCACAAAACTCATTTATTTATCTGCCCCCTGCAAAAGCTCCGGCCAATACCGGGCAGGGCACAGGAAAAGTCCTCAGCTGAAAAAGCTGTACAGCATATACGCTATGGCAGCCGCAATTACGCCCACTGCCACAATGGGAAATGCCACCAGCACCAGGAAGCAGACCACAGCCGCTGCCACCAGGCCGCCGATAAGCCTGTATTTCCACTTCTGCAGCGGGGTCATCCCCTGGC
The DNA here is from genome assembly GCA_022786545.1 of Selenomonadaceae bacterium. Classification (GTDB taxonomy): domain Bacteria; phylum Bacillota; class Negativicutes; order Selenomonadales; family Selenomonadaceae; genus Anaerovibrio. The sequence goes on along the minus strand of JALFXV010000094.1, from coordinate 8,147 downwards.
CGATGCCAAAGGTATACACCCTGGGGCCGCGGCTGCCGCCATAGCTCCTGAAATTCTGACGGAAAGCCTGGCTTCGATGGCTGTTATCCTCATAAGCCTCGTTAAAGGTTTCGGGACGGCTGCTGCCAGCCTGGCCGTTGCCTGCACCACGCCCAGTACTTTCCTCATAGCTGCAATCCTCTATGGTAATATCGTCGTATTCCAGCCTTTCTTGCCGTGTCATCACACGGACTACCTGGCCATCATCTCGTTTTTCTTCCATGAAAATACACCTCTTTTCACTCTGCTGTTTCTGTTCTGCTATCCTTTCCCTGTTCTACTATACTTGCCCTGTTTTTACGATGCTGAACCTGTCAGCCAGCCTGTCGCGGCACTGAGCAGCCGTCAGCCCATTTGCCAGCACCAGCTCCGGCGCAATTTCTGCCAGGGGCACCAGCACGAAGGACCTCTCCAGCATATAGGGATGAGGCAGCGCCAGTTCAGGCTCCGCCAGCTGCACCCCCGAAATATACAAGAGGTCGATATCAATGGTTCGCGCCCCCCAGTGCTCATGCCGCACCCTGCCCAGCTGCTTTTCAATCCGCTGGCAGGCCGCCAGAAGTTCCAAAGGCGCCAAATCCGTTTCCACAGCCGCCGCCCCGTTAATAAAGGGCGGCTGGTCCAGCTTGCCCCAGGGGGGAGTTTCATACATAGAAGATACACATTTCACATGAATTTTTTCTGTATTTTCCAGCATTTCCACAGCCTGCCGGATAGTGCCCTGCCTGTCCCCCAGGTTTGCTCCCAGGCTGAGATAGCAAATATATTTTTCCATATTATTATACAATATTATTATACAATCATTCTAAAATTCCACGTTATCTTTCCAATGTCACGGACACATCCCGGAAAATGCCTGCCACCGGCGCCCCCGGCTTGTGCACGGTAACTGTAATATGCTCCAGATTGCTGTATTTTGTCCACAGCATGCTGACAATCAGCTCCCCCAGCGCCTCTATGGTCTTCAGCGGCTTGTGGGCATCCTCCACCAGCTCCCTGACCTCCTGATATACCTCTGCATAGTTGATGCTGGCATGCAGGTCATCATTAAGCCCTGCCTGATGAAGGTCCAGCTCCAGCACCAAATCCACCACGAAACGCTGCCCCAGCCTGTTTTCCTCAGGCAGTACGCCGTGATAGCCAAAAAATTCCATCCCTGTCAAAGTGATCCTGTCCATCTCAATCCCTCACATATCCATGTATTATCATACCTTGCAGCTGCTTAATATACACGTATTATCATGCCTTGCCGCTGCCAATCTCCGCGGCTTATCCCTTGCGGCTGCCAGCTGCCAGGATGGCATCCGTTATCCTGCACATCCTGCTGATGGGCAGCACATCATGTACCCGCATGATTTCACAGCCCTTGGTAATCCCCAGCACGCAGGTTGCCCCGGTAGGCTCCATGCGCTCATCAACCGGCAAATCCAGGGTGTTGCCGATAAAGCTCTTGCGGCTGGTGCCCAGCAGCACAGGGTAACGCCTGCCGTCAAACTGCTTCAGTTCCTGCAAGCGGTTCATCACTTCCAGATTGCCCTCCACAGTCTTGCCGAAGCCGATGCCCGGGTCAAGAATCAGCTTGTCCAGATCCACACCGGCCTTGTCCGCTATCGCGATGGATTTCAGGAAAAAGGCCCGCATGCTGTCAATAATATCCCCCTTGTACTCCTTGGAGCTGCGGTTGTGCATCACCACCACCGGCAAATCGTATTGGGCAGCTACCTGGGCCATCTCCCCCGGCTCCTCCTCGTACTGAAGGCCCCAGATGTCATTCAGGATATGCACCCCCTGCCCTGCTGCAAAGGCTGCCGTCTCCGCCTTGAAGGTATCAATGGAAACAGGCACAGGACATGCCGGAACCACCGCCTCAAGAAACGGCTTCAGCCTCTCTATCTCCGCCTTGGCAGACATGGTCACAAAGCCCGGACGGCTGGACTCGGCACCTATATCGATAATGTCGGCGCCATTGACCACCATCTCCAGCATGTGCTGCACAGCCTTGTCCACGCTGTTCCACTTGCCACCATCCGAAAAGGAGTCCGGGGTTACATTCAGTATGCCCATAATCAGGGTTTTGCCGCCAATCTCCAGTTCCTTGCCATCCTGCCAGGTATATTTCCTATCTGCTTCCCGCAGTACATTTGCCATCTATCCCACTTCCTTGTTCTTTCTCGCCTTTTCTTATTTATCCTTAATTCTTTTTATTTTATCTTATTATTCCTTATTCGCCCTTATTCCACCCCAGCATGTTCCATGCCTGGCTGTACATGCTGCTGCCATCCTCAAAGCAGCCCCGGCAGGCCGAGGTAATCGTGGAGGTTCCATTGGCCAGATCCCCCCGCATAGTCATGCACAGCTGCTGGGCCTCCGCTATGACCAGCACGCCTTCCGCCTGCAAGCCCTCCATGACCGCCTCCGCCAGCTGCTCCGTCATGCGCTCCTGCAGCTGGGGGCGATGGGATACTATATCCACCAGCTTGGTGAACTTGCCAAAGCCTGCCACCATGCCGCCTCTGGGCTTGTAGGCGATGGACACCCTGCCAAAGAAGGGCACCAGATGATGCTCGCACATGGAGTAAAAAGGAATATCCTTCACTGCCACAATGCCGTCATTCTCACTCTGGAAAAGCTCTCCCCACACCTCAGCGGCATCCTTCCCCAGGCCGCTGAACAGGTAGCCGTACATCTCCGCTACCCGTGCCGGTGTCTTCTCCATATCCAGCTGCTGCAAATCCAGTCCCAGTGCCTCCAAAAAATCCCTCATGGCACTTACAGCCTTTTCATTCATTTCAATCACTCTCCAGGGCGCCTAATCAGCATCGCATCACCAAAAGAAAAGAAGCGGTATCTCTCCTGCACGGCAGTCTCATAAGCCTCCAGCACAAACTCCCTGCCTGCAAAGGCGCTGATCAGCATAATCAGCGTGGACTTGGGCAGGTGGAAGTTGGTCACAATCCCATCCACCAGCTTGAACTCATAGCCGGGATAGATAAAAATGTCCGTCCAGCCGGACTTGCCGCTGATCTTTCCCACCCCCTCAGCTGCCGACTCCAAAGTGCGGATGGAGGTAGTCCCCACGGCAATCACCCGCTTCCCGGCAGCCTTGGTAGCCATAATCAGGTCAGCCGTCTCCTGGGAAATGCTGTAATACTCCTTGTGCATCACATGGTCCTCAATATTTTCCACATTGACAGGGCGGAAGGTGCCCAGCCCCACATGGAGGGTGACAAAGCCCAGGTTGACGCCGTATTCTGCCAGCTCCGCCAGCTGCTCCTTCGTAAAGTGCAGCCCTGCCGTAGGGGCGGCCGCCGAGCCCTGCTCCCTGGAATATACTGTCTGGTACCTTTCCTTGTCCGCCAGCTTTTCGTGAATATAAGGCGGCAGGGGCGTCTCCCCCAGCCTGTCCAGAATTTCTTCAAAAATCCCCTCGTACTGGAACTTTACGATGCGGCCCCCAAAATCCGTATGCTCCGTCACTGTGCAGGCCAGCTCATCGCTGAACCTGACCACCTGCCCCGGCTGGGCCTTGCGCCCGGGCTTCACCAAGGTTTCCCAGGTATCCCCGTCAATGCGCCTGAGCAAAAAAACCTCCACCTTGCCGCCGGTGCCCTCACGCCAGCCCAGCAGCCTGGCCGGCATTACCCTGGTGTCATTCATAATCAGGGTATCCCCCGGCTCAAGATATTCCTTCAGGTCATAAAAATGACGATGCTCTATAGTCTTCTCCACCGGGTCCAGCACCATCAGCCGGGAAGAATTTCTCGGCTCCACAGGCGTCTGGGCAATCAGTTCCTCCGGCAGATTATAATCAAACTCTGATAACTGCATTACATGCTCCCCAAATTTCAATAAATTTCCTGTATAGTTACATCAGTGTAATAATGATGCAGGATTTCGTCATACCTGCTGCCCTTGTCCGCCATAGCCTTGGCGCCGTACTGGGCCAGCCCCAGGCCGTGGCCGAAGCCGTGGCCGTCAAAGATGACAGTCTCGGAGCCATTCAGCTTCATGGCGGAGCCCTTCATAGCCGCAGGTGCCGCAGTAAATGTTCCCTGGCTTCCCTTGGCAGAAGCGGCGGCCTTCTGGCTGCTGCCGGTAGTCGGCAGCTTGACGCTGCGCTCCGTGCGGATATTGAACATGGCGCTCTTCAGGCCGAAAATCGTCCGGGCCTGCTCCCCGGTAATGGTCACTGTGCCGCTGCTGCCTGAGAACTTCACCCCATAAGCACGCCCGGAAGCAGTCCTGCCGGTAACGGAGCCGCTGCTGGAAAGAGGCGTCAGGGAAATGGCCTGCAGCTTGCCCACCCCCTTGCCGGAGGATGCCAGCTGCTTTTCCACCTGGGCCACTGTAAACCTGGCCGTCCAGTCATGATAAGGTGACTTGCTGTCATCATCCGTAACAGAACGGAGGTATGGCTGATATGTGCCCCACACCTCCTCGCTGTTCTCCGTAGCGCCGCCGGAGGAGGAATGGAAGGCCGCATAAATCACCTGATGCTCATAATACATCACCTGGCCCCGGGTGGCATCCACCGCGCTGCTGGTGGCCTCGGTTTCCGCCGCCATGCCGCTATACACCTGGCAGTGGCTGGAACTGCACAAATCGTAGCCGCTGGCCTTGTGCCCCCCGTTGCTGCGGTTGTACATGGCAAAAGTCCTGGCCGCCACAGCCTGGGCCTTCAGTGCCTCCTCATGCCAGCCGGGAGACATTTCCGAGGGCAGCACCCCCTTGACATAATCCTCCAGGGACAGCTGGTTCAGCACCTGCAGCCGCACCCCGTCCGAGGTCAGCCGCAGGCTGCCTCGGTAGCTGCTGCCATTGTATTTCAGCACGCCGTCAGCAACCTTCTTCGCCTGCACGGTCACAATCCTGCTTTTGGTCTTCTTGCCGTTGATAGCAATATAGCTGCCCTCCACAGTGAGATTCAGGCTCTTGCCGGCACCGCAGCTTTCCAGTACCTTGCCTGCGCTGCCGTCCACCACTTCAAAATCACTGTCGCCGGACACGCTGGCAGAGGCCAGTCCCTCCCCCAGCATCACGCTCAGCATGGTGGCAGGCACGTTCTTCTTGTCCAGCTTCTTGACGCCTTTTGTCTTGCTGCTTTTTTTCTCCCCGGTCTTGGCAGGGGCATTATCATCCTTGTTCTTTTCCACATTCCACTCCGGCGTCCTGGGCGGCCTGTTGCCTGCCCCCGGATACAACGTGCTGACACCTGCCTCCGCCATTCCCAGCTGGAACAGGCAAAAAGCCATCGCCAAGGCTGCCGCCAAAATTCCCCGCAGCCTGCTGCTCTTACATCTCTCCACTTGCCTCTGCCTCCAATCTCGCCCTCTTCCTGGCCTTGTTCGCCTTTTTTCTCGCCTTCCTGATTTCCCTGCTGTAGCGTTCTTCCTCGCTGAAGATGCAGCCGCAGTAAGGCTGGCGGTACAAGCCCATGTCCACGCTCATGTCGATGCCCTCCTGCCAGCCGGGGCGGAAATCCTCATAATAGAACTGCACCCCGTATACTTTGGCAAAATGCTCCGCCGTCTCCTTCATCAGCTCATGCTGCTGGTAAATGCTGTAAAACAGGGTGGAAGTAAAGGCATCAAAGCCCTTTGCCGCAGCATATCTGGCAGTTTCCTCCAGCCGCCAGGTATAGCACATGCGGCAGCGGCCATTCTCCACCTGCTCCGCAGCCAGGGCACGGCGCAGAAATTCCCGCAGCATATAGTGCTTGTCCGTGATTATTTCCATCTCTGACCTGGCGGCAAATTCCTCCGCCGCCTTCAGGCGCATATCCCATTCCTTGTAGGGATGAATGTTGGGATTGAAAAAATAGCCTGTGGGCTCTATGCCCTGTTCCCTCAGCACCTTCACGGGGTAGCAGGAGCAGGGGCCGCAGCACATGTGCAACAAAAGATTCATCTAGTTCTATGCCTCCGGATAAGGAATATTCATGTGTTCATAACCGGCCCGTGTCACCACGCGGCCCTTGGGGGTGCGGTTGATAAAGCCCAGCTGCAAAAGGTACGGCTCATATACATCCTCGATGGTATCCCGTTCCTCGCTGGTGGCCGCCGCCAGGGTATCCAGCCCCACCGGGCCGCCCCCGAACTTCAGCACCATAGTCTCCAGCATCCGCCTGTCCGTATGGTCAAGCCCCATTCTGTCCACCTCCAGCCGCTGCAGGGAAGCATCCGCAATCTCATCGGTAATGACGCCGTCCCCGGTAATCTGGGCAAAATCCCTGACACGCTTCAAGAGGCGGTTGGCAATACGGGGAGTCCCCCGGGAACGGCGGGCAATCTCCCAGGCACCCTTTTCCTCAATGGGAATCTGCAAAATCTCCGCCGCCCGCTTCACAATCAGCACCAGATCCTCCGGCTGATAGTATTCCAGCCGGGAAATCACCCCGAACCTGTCCCTGAGGGGGCCTGCCAGGGAACCTGCCTTGGTGGTGGCGCCAATCAGGGTAAAGGGCGCCAGGTCCAGGCGGATGGAGCGGGCGCTGGGGCCCTTGCCGATGACGATATCCAGGGCAAAATCCTCCATAGCCGAGTACAGCACCTCCTCCACATTCCGGGAGAGGCGGTGGATTTCGTCAATAAACAGCACATCCTTCTCCCCCAGGTTGGTCAAAAGGGCTGCCAAGTCACCTGCATGGTTGATGGCAGGCCCCGAAGTCACCCGGAAATTCACCCCCAGCTCATTGGCAATAATCCCTGCCAAGGTGGTCTTCCCCAGCCCCGGCGGCCCGTAAAACAGCACATGGTCCAGGGCATCTCCCCGGGACATGGCCGCCTTGATGAATATATCCAGGTTGTCCTTCACTTTCTTCTGGCCGATATACTCCCTTAGATGGCGGGGCCGCAGGCTGTACTGCCACTCATCGCCGTTCTGGACATTCATATCTATGACACGCTCCTGGGCAAAATCCCCGTAATTAATATCCTCCAACCTCTATCACCTCCCGGACAGTTCTTTCAGGGCAAATTTTATTACTGACTGCACATCCTGGCCGCCCTTCAGCTTGCTGCATTTCTCCAGCACCGGCGCCAGCTGCTGGGCATTGTAGCCCAGGCTTTGCAGGGCGGCGGCCGCCTCTGCCACCACGCCCTCGCCAATCTCCGGCAGGGCAAACAAATCCGACAAATCCTCCACCTGGCCGTCCTCACCGGCATCGGCGAAGTGCAGCTTGTCCTTCAGCTCCACAATCATCCGCTCCGCGGATTTCTTCCCTACCCCCGGCAGCTTCACCAGCACGGAAGCCTGCTTCTTCTGAATGGCCTGGCACAGCCTGGCCGGGGTAATGGCCCCAATAATCCCCAGCGCCACCTTTGGCCCGATGCCGCTGACCGTCAGCAGCAGCTGAAATAAATCATATTCCTCCTGTGAATAAAAGCCATACAGCTGGATAGCGTCCTCACGCACGCTGGTATGGGTAAAAAGCACAGCCTCCTGCCCCAGCTTCAGCTGGTTGTGGGTGTTCCCGGCAATAAAAACCCGATAGCCCACGCCATTTACATCCAGTAGGCAGGCATCTGCCAGCAAATAGGCAACCTTGCCCCGCAAAAAACCAATCATCTGTCAACCCTCTGCCCAAATTCTGCCACAGCTTTGCAATAATTCTGCAGCCATCTTATAATCATTCCACAATATCATCTTATTATACAATAAGATGTTTGATTTAACAAATTCCCCAGCAAAAAAAGAGGCAATTTTTTGCCTCCTTACTCAAAAATTATTTCCCGGCAGGATTTCCCCCCCGCAGCTGCAAGGCCGGGAGTTTGACACTTCAAAACGAAAAAAATCCCTCTCAACCCTTGTAAATATTAGAGTCTCACTGTCAATTTTTTGTTTTAATATATAGTATTTTATAGTAATGCCGCAACAGCAAAGCAGGATTAATTGCTACAGCCTCATACTAACTGAATATCGTTGTATTATTTTGTTGTATCTGTTCAGACCAAAAGAGAGACAGGTGCGGCATGTACCCAAAGAAAACCTTGAGTGCAGCCTCGCTTCTTAGCGAGTGCGAGCGTAAGCGACGCAGGAGCTTAGAAGCGCGAGGCTGTGCTAAGAGCGAGAGCGAGTTTTCTATGGGTACTGCCGCTACCTGTCCCTTT
>JALFXV010000089.1 GCA_022786545.1 Selenomonadaceae bacterium | reverse complement strand
CCTCCTAGAGATAACTGTTTCGATGCCGCAAGCGGCATTAGGTCTGTTGCAACCTCAATGTAATGTCTATTGAAGAGGCAGATAAGTTGTTTCGATGCCGCAAGCGGCATTAGGTCTGTTGCAACCAGAAGATGGTAATGTAAAGAAAGCTGAGATATCGTTTCGATGCCGCAAGCGGCATTAGGTCTGTTGCAACCAGGCTATCGCTGCTGCAAGAAAGGCTATTCTGGATGTTTCGATGCCGCAAGCGGCATTAGGTCTGTTGCAACCTCACTGAAAACCTTTAATGGCTTATCTTCATAAGGTTTCGATGCCGCAAGCGGCATTAGGTCTGTTGCAACTAAAACCAAACTTTCTTGGGAATTTTAGCATGAAGGTTTCGATGCCGCAAGCGGCATTAGGTCTGTTGCAACAGGAAAAGCACAAACTAACCAAATACCTCCATCTAGTTTCGATGCCGCAAGCGGCATTAGGTCTGTTGCAACTCAATTGATTCTAGATTCAAGGATGCTGTAAAGAAGTTTCGATGCCGCAAGCGGCATTAGGTCTGTTGCAACTTAAGAAGCGTTTGCCGTTCCAGTATGAGTTTATGAGTTTCGATGCCGCAAGCGGCATTAGGTCTGTTGCAACCAGAACTGCTTCCTCTGGTAAGTGAAACAGGTCTATTGTTTCGATGCCGCAAGCGGCATTAGGTCTGTTGCAACTTTTGCTACTATGTATGGATACGGTCCAGAGTTATCGTTTCGATGCCGCAAGCGGCATTAGGTCTGTTGCAACATATCAGGGATATGGCTTGTACGCATAACCTATCTGGTTTCGATGCCGCAAGCGGCATTAGGTCTGTTGCAACCAGAAGTATAATGACCATCATCCTGAATTTTGGGTTGTTTCGATGCCGCAAGCGGCATTAGGTCTGTTGCAACCCCAGATCCGTACCAAGGAGTTTACCAAAAATGGGTTTCGATGCCGCAAGCGGCATTAGGTCTGTTGCAACAGCAATGCCACCTTCTAGACCATTGTGGTTCCAAGTTTCGATGCCGCAAGCGGCATTAGGTCTGTTGCAACTACAGTGTTCTGTATGTGGTGAAACTTGGAAGATGGTTTCGATGCCGCAAGCGGCATTAGGTCTGTTGCAACTCTATCATGTTCCCACAAGGTTTATTACCTAGTGTTTCGATGCCGCAAGCGGCATTAGGTCTGTTGCAACCGTAGGATGTTTAAGTCCTACGGTAATAGATGTTGTAGTTTCGATGCCGCAAGCGGCATTAGGTCTGTTGCAACGTGTAGGTGTAGCCTGTGCAGCAGCAGGATATCTCGGTTTCGATGCCGCAAGCGGCATTAGGTCTGTTGCAACTTCTATGAACGGTGTAAAGAATCAGAATGGGATTGTTTCGATGCCGCAAGCGGCATTAGGTCTGTTGCAACATAACTAAGCGTGATGGTAAGATGGTTCAGTTTGAGTTTCGATGCCGCAAGCGGCATTAGGTCTGTTGCAACGGCGTTAAGAAACCAGACAGAAATCATCTATATTGTTTCGATGCCGCAAGCGGCATTAGGTCTGTTGCAACTTTCTCTTCAATGCTCTTTAGCAATTTATCCATAGTTTCGATGCCGCAAGCGGCATTAGGTCTGTTGCAACCCAATTACAGGCTGAAAAGATTATAGATAATTAGTTTCGATGCCGCAAGCGGCATTAGGTCTGTTGCAACATTAACAGAAGAGGAGTATGGTAGAAGAGTTACTCGTTTCGATGCCGCAAGCGGCATTAGGTCTGTTGCAACTGTACCATGTTTGAAGCCCCATGATACCTGACCTGACAGGCACAATTTGGCGTGAAATGCAGTTGAGCACCCTTTTTTGCCATTTTGGAACATGCACATCAATCTCAATTCTCACAAAAAACTATTGAGAAAGGCAATGATACCAGTGCTTCATCATGTCCACGCCTGTCCTAGATTGAAAACTTCAAAAATGACTATAAAACGCTGCTCCAATTTCAATCCCTATATGTGAATTATACCACCAAATCTGTTTTTACACAACAAGAAAGCCGCCTGTCTTCCAGAGGATTCAGACGGCTAATTACTATATACGCACATTACATATCACCTACCATCAAAAGAACACTATTGTGCCAGCCGGAAAAGGAATATCTACAGGCATAAAACCAAACATTACAATCACCTCGCTTTCAAAATCCATCACAAAGTTACTTCATCAGAATATCTATCCAAATGCCAACGAACATGTTTATCACCTCACTTTAACACAACCAATAGTTCATCCTCAATCATCCAAAGCATCTTTCAAAATTTTCCCCAGAATATCTATAATCATCAAAATCACCTCCGTAACATCAATAGCAAAAATTACTTGTCAAGAATATCCAGCAAAACCAGCGTACCTACAAAGCCGCCTACAAACCAGCCCATTGTTCTCACCTCCTTTTCGTAATCTCAGAGTTAATTATCTTTTTTCAGTTTGTGCACTGTAACGGCCAGAGTCGCGCCAGCTCCGAAAGCCTCGGTTGCTGCGGTTGCGACTGCTGCCGCCGCTGCCAGTATTGGTAACATATACTTCACCTCCGATTGTCCTAACACCTTGCTTACTCATATTACACTACTTATATCTCGCTTCTTCTCTCAAAAGTTTCCACCTCCTCAAAAATTTTTCTGCATTATTTCTTCACTATATCTCAAAGGATGACGGCTCAAGGGGCAGCATCTGCCCCAGAGCCTTTTCTGCCATTACCTGAACCTGAGCGTTATATCGGTCAGCTGATATACAGGGAATTGTTCCTCCTGAAATATACAAACCTATTCCCACTTCTGCTTTACGTAGTTGCCAGGCGAGTTTAAAACTGCCCTGTTTTTATACCGGTCATCACCAACAGGCATATAAGCCATCTTATTTGACCAATCTTTCTGCTTGCTCCCAATATTAAAATTAAGCATGGTCTTTAAATCACTCAGAGCAACATTCATCTGCCCCTTTTGGCTGAAATTTATTTCCCTATACCTGGTAAATTGCGCGACCAAATTATTCCACTGCTGCTCTGCATCGCCATCTCCAGCTGCTAAATCATCTCCTTCAAACATTGTGCCATAGCGGAGCTGCTCATTAAACAAATGCAACTTGGCTTTTATTGACACACTTCCCAGCCCTAGAGGCTTTCCCATACCCAGCTTATAACATATATTGGAGTTTTTCTTTTCCAAGTCAAACACAGACAATAGTGCTCCCAGCTCAACAGAACTTAAATTGTTAAATCTTATTCTGCCTTTAAAAGTGTTTCCCTCAGCTAAAGGCTGAATCTTTTTGGAATTGTTATCTATTCCGTTCAATTTCCATCTATTCTCGCTGTTACTCTGATGCCAGTATAATTTATATCCCCTGATATCAGAATTTTTATCCCAATGGAATACATTATGTACAGTAGCATTCTTGGGCTGCTCCAAGTATAACTGAAAGGAAGTCGGCTTAGGGGCTAGCAGCAGTTTCATATTAGCGGCTTCAAGTGTTCCTGCATTGTCAGTATGCACAGCATCTTCAAAGAAAACCCTGCTCCCCCACATTTCAGTCCGACCAAAAATCATATCTGCCAAATCTGCCACCTTATCTGAACGTACCTTGAGCGGAACATGATCTGCTATCGTTTTTCTATAGGGAATGCGGTAATATTTGCCATGACCAAAATGCTTGACAGTTGTTTTTCCACCTCTACGTTCAGCAACATAAAAGCAAGGTACTACAAAACATATATCGTCACAGCCAGTAAATTTTATTGCTTCATCCCCTTCTTTTGCCATCTTCCGCAGGCTCTTTCTGGTCAGCTTATCATTTTCCGTGCGGTCATTATCATAGCCTTGCACAACTTCATTCGGTATATAGATACGTTTCTTTACCGACCAGTCCGGGGCAAAAATCTCATAATAATGCTTTTTGCTAAACATAGGGCCAGTATGAATTTTACATCTGCCCTCCTTGATAGCTTTCGTAGTCTCTGGCCAGTCAACATCCACTTCTTTACGACCTATATCTCCCGGCTTGCGCTCACACTGTGCAGGGCAAATATAATAATCATCAGTATTTTTAATTTTTATCAAAAAACCTGCCAGAGCATTGCTGTCTGTAAAATCCCCTTCATCATGTATCATACAGTCTTTATAATATCTTCCAATACTGCCTCTTGCCGCCAAGCCCCTGAAATAAATGGTCTTGTCTTCAATATCCTCCCCGGGGCGCATTGAACCAAAAGTTATAATCTTGAACAGATTTTTTACCATGCCACGAATAGTACTGCCCGGAATTATCGGCTCACCTGAAGGTGCAAAAAATTTTTCACCATTACCACCGATAAATAAAGGCGTCTTGGAAACAATATCCAACTCAATATAACCTGTATGTTCACCCTTTTCAAGCACGTGCTGCTTATAGGCATCCTGAGTAACTTCTACAATCTCACCACAAAGCACGTCCTCCGCTATGGGTACAAAATTATATGGTACTGTCACATTTTTCAGATTCCCAGCCATAGCTTACTCCACCTCCCCATTTTCAATAGCCACATACCTGCTGTCAACGTATCCTGCCTGATTGTTCTCGGTATAGCCGATATAATTGCGGGTGACAAGGCCATAATATTGATGACTGCCATCATCTACAGGAATTTTCATCTGGATTTTTCGCTCTGCATCCTGCAAGACTGCATAACCATCAGCAACCCCGGTATTTTCACCCCACAGCCTGCTCAATGAGTCCACATATTCAGTTTCCATCCCCTCGGCACCAGCGGCAGCCGCTCCTGCCGGATAATCGTGGCAAGTGCGCACCAGATAGGTGTTATCCCCCCGGTTGCGTGCATACACCTCTGCCTCTCTGCTGAAAACCCTCAGCTCCAAAACATTCTCCGCCAAGCTGCCGCCCTTGGGAAAAGCAAAGCTGCTCCCATCATAACGCCCCCACAGCACCTGCTGGGGAAGCCATGCCGTCACCAGTCCGCCATCCGGCAGTGCCTCTGCCAGTACGGCCAGCAGTTCCTGCCAGCTGCCTGCCACAGCACGAGTTCTGCTGGTCAGGCCGGAAACTGCCCTGTATGGATATTTAGTGATTATCGCGATATTAGCTGTACTCATGCCCTGCCACCTGCCTTTACAAACGCTTCCACCAGGCTGTTCATAGCCTCCCGGTCTTCAGCTGACGCCTTGATGCCGTCAGCTGTTTTCTCCATAGTATGCTGATTTCCCTGATAGGAAATGACTGCCTTCAGCCCCTGCATGACACCGCTGCCTCCGGCCTTGTCACCGCCAAAAGCCAGCTGCCCCGTCCAGATGTCCTTCAGGATGAGCAGCATCAGACCTGCCTCTGCAGCACTGCAGCCGCTGATGGCAAAACGCATGGTCATAGTCTTTTCATCGGCTTTTTGCTGCCATACAGGCTTGTTGGTGTAAAGGCCGCTGCCTATGTGGCCGCCAGTAAACCTGTCAATGCGCACATGGGACTGATTGACAGCCTCTACCCCCTCCCTGAGATATACCTCATATGTCCTGAGCCTGCTTCTCTGCTTCGCCTTGTCAGACTTGGAATAGCCCATGAGGGAGCCAAGGAAATCATCCTCATACCGGCCCACTGCGCGGCAGATATGCTCTGCCTGCTTGCGGATAACGCCCTTGACCGAAGTGCCCGGAATTACATAATCCCCCTGGCTGGACAGCATGACCTTCTGCACTTTCCCTTCATCCTTACCGCTTCCCTCGGAGAAAGCATCAGGCTCTGCTCCTACCAGCAAAGACGTCTTGAGTGCCAGGTCAATCTCCGCATAAAAGTCATCATCTGCTACCAGCGGCTTGGCGGCAGCAGCATATATATTAGCCTGAGGCATTTCCCCCAGCAGCCATGCTCCCAAAGCATCAGGCTGGGAAAAATCATAAGTTGCAACCTTGATTTGGCTCCCCTTGACCTCGCCAAAGCCCTTGGCTGTATGGGCTCCCTGGCTGATGCCATACATCAGCTGATCTGCCAGCGCGGCTGCCAGCTGCTCCACTGCTTCCTTGTCCTCTGTGTCGTTTTTGCGGATGGTAATAGTGGCGGAAAAGTTTCCGGCAGCCCCCCGCTCCACTACCTCGTAGTCAAATTTGCCTGTGTCCTCTGCCGTATTGGTGATGCTGTCAATGCGTACGCCGTCACGCACTGTGTAAATGCTGTTTTCCAGCAGCACATCATCTATGTTAATCATGCTCTGGCGCTTGGTGGACAATTCCCCGAACAGCATATCCGCCAGATTGCTGTCATGGCTATAGACTATATCACGCAGGACGCCTGCCAGGGAGGTTCCCGGAATAAAAGCCTTTCCCTGCTTGTTTTTCAGCACCAGGCTGTCCGTTATGCCATCATCCTGACCTGAGCCGATGCACAGGGGTGACTGGACAACCAGCCTGCCCGACATCTGAATTTTTTCAATGATGGCTGCCTTGCTTTCAGGCACTTTTTTCATAGCTGCCTCACCCATTCTTCACACTCCCTTTTTCAGTTGAAGCCTTGACCGTCTGCTTTCTGGCATGACGGAAAAACCACAGCCAATATTCATAATAAAGCTCATCGCTTTCCGGCTCAGGCAGGGCAAAATCAACATCCTGTGCAAGATTATCAATCTCCTTGCCCAATATCTCCTGCCAGTTGAAGTTCTCAGCATAAGGAGACGCATATTTGCCTTGCAGGATATCCAGCAAGGTATGGCCTCTATAGCCGATGTCTCTCAGGTTCTTCTCAGCAGGGCTGCCAGGCCGGATGGCTGTCCCCATGCACTGGTTAAATGCCTGCTTTGTGCCTGACTGAGCCTTGACAGTGAGCATTTCCAGTTCCAGGCGGCTAAAGAGATGATTGTGCCTGCTGAGGCTGCCGCATTTTTTGGCTGCATCATCAGCTGCCAGGCGGCGAATTTCCCCTTTCATGCGGTTCAGCAGGATATGCTGCACTGTTTTTTTCATCTCCTCAGAGAAGACAGGCTTTGCAGCAGGGGCGTTTTCCAGGCTGCCGCCCATTTTCAGTTCCTGCTGCTGCCAAGGGCGGAACTGCCCGAAGCCCTCACTGCTCCGCCTGGACATGTCCCCCAGCAAAAGCTGCTCCACGGCCTCCACTGCCTCTGCTGGCCAGCCTGAGCCATCACCTGACTGGCAAGACAGCTGGAAGACAGTACCGGCAGCAAGGGCAGGCTCCTCCGCCCTTTTCAGATTCCACACCTGAACAAAGTTGGCGATGGTCACCTGCTTGCTGACCACGGATGCCCCCTGCACCGCAAATGACATGCCAGGGCAGATATCCGACAGCTTATCTGCCAGCTCCTGCAGGGAGACGGCGGCATCCACATTCTGCCACTCAGGCAGGTACGGAGTATCTGCCCGGAGTGCCAGCAGCCCCTTTTCGTCAATAGCATCCCTAATCATGCCGGTATAATCCACATCCTGCACCCCGGAGGCAGACAGCCTGCACCTGCCATACTGGCTGTACTTGGAGCGTCCGATATAAACAAAACATTCATTTTCAGAGAAAAGCTTTTCCGACATTTCCTGCAAGGCTTCCCTGGAGCCGATGATTTCCCCGGCAAAGGACTGCCCGGCATCAATAGCTTCGTAATTGAAGATATGGCCTTCCTCGCTCTTGCCGGAAATGCGCTCATTTTCCAGATTTCTGGACATATGCAACGAGACAGATTTTCCCACATGAGCCATGCAGATATTACCATCACTGACAATGCCATAGCCCTTGAGCCCCTTGTAGCCCTTCTGAGAGTCCTTGGCAAACAATATATCCTGCACATCGCCGTTTACCTTTTCCTTCATAAGGGAAAAAGGCAGGGCAAAGCTCCGCTGGCCACCTGCCAGCGGATTGGCATCCACAAAGCGGACATCGCTGCTGAGAAACAGCCGCTGAAAGGCCGCATCCTCATGCACCTGGTCACCGCCACCGAATTTCCTTATGTACATGCCTGCCAGCATGCCCCGCAAAATAGAGCCGCTGATATAATCAGCAGAATTGGTCAGTACCGTGGTATTGTTTTTCTGGCTGATTACCACAGGCTCAAGGGTATCTATCCGTATATCAATCTTTGCCAGTCTGCTCATGCTTTTCTCACCTGCTTTACTGCACACCTGATAACTTCATCCATCTTGTCAAAGCGGCACTCTATCCTGCCCAGGCCCCGGTTCCTCTTGCCCCCTGCATAGCGCAGGTTGCGGCAGGCCAGTGCCAAGATTGCCCTGTCCTGCTCATCGCCATTGACCACCTGAATACGGCCCTGAAAACAGCAGCCTGCCTCAACCACCCTGATATTGTGCAGGGAATGGTCAAGGGCGGTGTGGGTAGCCTTATCTATGCTGGTCTGATAGCGG
The DNA here is from genome assembly GCA_022786545.1 of Selenomonadaceae bacterium. Lineage (GTDB taxonomy): Bacteria > Bacillota > Negativicutes > Selenomonadales > Selenomonadaceae > Anaerovibrio. The sequence goes on along the minus strand of JALFXV010000089.1, from coordinate 4,976 downwards.
ATGGATGTATATTCCTCCAGCACATCCCTGGCATTGATAAGCCCCGGGTACTTCGCCTGCAAATACTCCCAGCCCTGCCTGTCCTGCTGGTAGCCGGGCAGATAAAAATTGTGCATGATCAGCTGCTTTTCACCGCTCACGCCATGCTGGAACAGGGTATTCAGTTCATCAAGACTAAAAAGCACCTGGCCGGAGGCAGCTGCCATCTCCATCACCTCGACGGCACTCTCATACAGAAGCCCCTTCAGCCTTTTGGCTGGAAAATATGGTACGCCGCAATGGTCATGCACCACCTCGGCATCCAGGTTTACATCAGCCTGGCCGGAGCCCAGATGCAGGGCTGAAACGACATTGATTGTCAAATCCAATATAAAGCCTTTTTCCATACTATTCGTCATACTGCTCGCCATACTGTTCACCAGCCTTTCCTCATACTGACAGCCTGCCTGTATCATCAGTAAACTTCATCATCTCAATCATATCCACGTAAGGCGTAGCCATCTCCTGGGCTTCTGCCTCCCGGCACCACAGCTGCTGGCTGTAGCTTTCCCAGCCCTCTATTAGCGGCAGGGAGCCGCCATTCCGGCAAAGCTGCTCCACAAATCGCTCCATAGCATGTGCATCCCTTGCCAGGACGGCACGCAGTTCCTTGATTTTATTGTTTGCCATAGCTTGCGGCAGCAGCCTGATGCCTGCCAGCAGCTTTTCGATATCATAACGCTTATTGGCACTATTGCTGGCTGGCGTGAACACCTTGTAAGGACCGAAGTGCATATTGCCCAGCACGCCGCTATACTCCTGGCTGCGGATATCTGAAATGTCAGGCGCCTGCTCGCCATGCAGCAGGGCAAAATCCAGCCAGCTGCTGGAAATATCTTCTGCCTTCTTTTTTTCCTTGTCTTCCAGCATCTTCTTTTCCCTGCGTGAACGCTTCTTTGCCTCGCCGCAGAGCTGCTCAGCCATTTCGTAGCCACGGAAAAAAGGATAGGATGTGTTGAGGATGGCAATGCCGCCACAGCAGTCAATCCTGACGCCCTCATCAGCCTCCATATAGCTGATATACCGCCTGGTGTATTCCAGTGCCATCCTGCCCATGCAGACAAAGGTAACATCGTCACCGCCCAAAATCAGCGGGCGTATCGGCAGATACCACTTGCTGTCCTCACCCTGGCTGCACTGCTTAAAGCCAAAGCTTTTATTTACTTTCTGGGCATCGTACTCTGCGATAATGCTCTGCAGCAGCTTGCCAAAGGACTTCTGGCACTTATCAGCCACAGCCAGGGACAGCTTTTTCCGCTCTATAAAATCCTTGCAGGCACCAAAGCGGATACCCATGTTGTTGCCATCAATATGGACGATGGCCACATAATCCTCTGTTTCAATCTGCCCCAGGTCTTCCAGGCTGTCAGGAAAAGCAAATTTGCCTGCCAGTATGTCCTGAAACTTCTCCGTCATGGCATCCTTCGCCATAAAGGCAGTTTCCTGCAATTTGGCTATAACACCAGCATCCACAAATTCCTTTTCCCCGGAAAGGTTATTTTTGTCCCAGATATCCGCTGTGCCGCCGCTTATCTTGCAGGGCACGGTCAGCCCGGTATAAGGTATCCTGGTAACAGGCGCATAGCGGTTCTGGTTTTGTTTCAGCTTTTTATAAAGCTCATCCAGGCTGGACTGGAATTTTTCCTTGCCCTCTCCCAGGCAAAGGGTTCCGGCAGCCGCGCCTGTCAAAAGGCCCGGGTATTTCAGCAGGACTTCCCTGGTAAACTCCCTGATGACTACATCTGTATCTTCCTCCGGCTGAAACAGCACCAATGCGTTGCCGCCGCCGATATACCCCACCTCGCAGCGTACGGAGGCATCGTTTTCGATAGCCAGTGCCGAGCTGGTCTTCCAGGCATCCTTTTCAATCCCATATCCCAGCCTGTTCAGCACGCCGTCAATCAGCACATCTGAAAACAGCCTGTCCACGATATAGGATGCGCCTATATTGGTTTTCAGCTTGTTGCCAGCAAAAATATATTGCTGGATTGACCTGGTATCAAATAAAATTGCTTTAAAATCCACGTTACCATCTCCTCTGAAAATTATTAACGATATGTGACCTGTATCTGCCCCAGGCCCTGCCCGGCCATCCTGCCGCAGCCGGCAAACACGCCAAACTGTGCCAGGAGCAGCAGCACCTGCCGCTCCTCCATAGGCAGCTGGGACAGATTGTAGCTGAATGTGCCCGTAAAGGTATTCACTCCCCTCTGGGGCGTAAGGTACACGCTCTTGGTCCTGCCTAACCAGTGCTCTATATACACCTTTTCTGCTATTTCCTTCACCTGTGCCCTGTCGATTTCCGCAGGCATGTCCAGCTGCTGCCACTTCTCCGCCAGAGAAGGAAACACCAGCCCGGGCAGCGGCATGGGATAATCCACCACATCCACCCTGAAAGCTGTCGGTGAAATAAAATCAATCGTCAGGCGGGAAAAGTTCTCCGCCCCCAGTGACAGCCCCAGCAAATCATTTTCAGCCAGAAATCCTGCCCGGGGATTCTGTTCCCCGTCAGCAGTCAGGGCCTTTACCTGCATGGGCAGGCTGTTCACCTGCAATACATCCCCCGGCTCCGTCTGCAGCATGGCCCGCAGGATGCTCTCGTGCATGCCGGTGACACGCCACTGAAACACGTCACCTTTTTTGACATAAATTTTTCCCCTGACGGACTTGTATTTCCTGCCCAGCAAGGCGGAAACTGTAAACGGCTTCATTTTCATCTGCTCATGAACATAGCTTGCCAGTTCCTGGGATGCCTCCTGCAGCATCCTGAAAAAGACGCCGTGCATCACCCTGCCGGTAAATTCCGGCAGCCCGCCTGACTGTTCCGCTTCCAAGCTATAAACCACTGCTCCCAGCAAAAGCCCCATCTCCTTATACGAACCTGATAAAGTATACTATTCGATATTTACAGGCAAAATCCTTCAAAAACGTCATTTTTTTTATATTTTTCACAGAAATTCTGTGCATACCATTTTCACTATAATTACATTACCAAAAATCTCCCGCTTTGTTTTGTCAAAAAACATGTGAGGTTTCCGCAAAAACATTCTCTAGCAAAAGCTTAAAAATTGCTATTTTGACATAACAAAAAGGTGTACCGGCATCTTTGCCAATACACCTGAACATCGTGATGCTTGTTTTAAAATGGAATGTCACCCGCATCCAGCCACGGTGCTTCGTCCATAAAACCAGAGCACGAATTATCATATCTGGAATTTTTTTTGACTCGCTCTATCTCTTCCAAAAATTGTTTATTTTTCTCAGACCTCAAAGTATACTGGCAGTCGTAATATTCCTCATCGCTCCTGCCACCTAGGACAAACTTTACAGTTTCCCCATCCTCAACGTTATCAATAACCATGTCCCGCACTTTCAATAATGCGCTTTTATACCCATTTACGTCCTCTTCCGAAACAGTCTCTTCCCTTATAACATCCCCTGTAGCCACTTTGACGATATAATTGACTATTTTCTGAACCTCTTCCAAAGATAATTCGGAAATATTTTCAGGCACCAGCCTGTGATAAAGCTGACCAGGCTTCAAAAACACACGTCTTTTAATATTCTCTACCATTTTATCAGGCATATCTTCATATTTCAAATTTGTAAACCCTATCTTGCTGAAATCATTATTTATACCATTTGCTTCGGTTACTGAGATACACTTATAAATAAACGCTTCAGCAGCAAAATTATATATGGCATCTCCATATTCTGCTTTGAGCTCATACAATGCCACAATATATTTCGTCAACGGGTCGCGAAACTGGGCTCTTATATCATGTGTATCCCTGACAACCTGATACTGTTTATGATATTCTTCCAGACATCTTATAAATTGTTCCTTGTCTTCTTGCTCCAGTTCCCAGTTCTGCTGGGCTGCTGCCATCATGCATTCTTCATCAAGAATGTCGATTATTTCCCTAGGATCTTCCGTACCTAAATATTCTCCCCAATCTACTCCCATACCTATTACTTCCTTTCTGTTATGCTATTAGTCTTGAATTACTCCCTCCTAACGCCTAGGCGTTTGAGGAGGGAGATTCCCACTTCTACGAGAACAGCCTTCTGCCTTGGCAAAAAGGACTTACACACTCTCCGTGGGCGTTAATTTCCGTAGTTCCTACGGTATTTTTGTGCTTTGAAGCTTATGCAGCTATTATTTCTTTTGCTTTAGCCAGAATATTCCTGGCTGCATTAACATCTCTATCGTGATGATGCCCGCATACAGGACAATCCCATGCACGAATAGCAAGATTTTTTGTATCTTTATTCTGATAGCCGCATTTACAGCAAATTTGAGAACTTGGGTAGAATCTGGGAACCCTTACCACTCTGCATCCATAGGGCACTGCCTTGTATTCAAGCATCCTGAAAAAATCCGACCATGATACATCAGAAATGGCTTGTGCCAGTTGATGATTTTTCAGCATATTCCTGACCTGCAAGTCCTCTATACCGATCAGTTGGTTTTCCTTGACCAGTTTAGTGGAGACTTTGTTCAGATAGTCCTTGCGGATATTTGCTATCTTTTCGTGTAGCCTGGCAACGATGATTCTCTGCTTATTGCGATTATTACTGCCTTTTGCTTTACGTGAAAGCTTTCGCTGCTCCCTTGCCAGTTTTTTGCTGTATTTCTTCAATGTTTTCGGATTAGCAGCAACATCACCATTAGAATCGGAGTAGAAATCCTTAATTCCCACATCTATGCCTATTTCTCCGCCATTATTAGGAAAAATTTCTACTTCTTCCTCAACACACAGGGAAACAAAATACTTGCCTGTGGCCTTGCGTGACACAGTGACATTCAAAATTCTGCCTGTGAAATTCCTGGAAAGTTTTATTTTTACTAAGCCAATTTTGGGAAGCTTTAGCTTGCCATTCGTGATTGCAATATTGTTATTAACACACTGGGAACGATAGCTGAGGCAATGATT
>JALFXV010000114.1 GCA_022786545.1 Selenomonadaceae bacterium | reverse complement strand
GAAATAGCCAGTCAAGGCTATATGCCTATGACTAGCTATTACCTGCAAATTTATAAAAACTAGAGAACCGCCGTGTACCGAACGGTACGCACGGTGGTGTGAGAGGTCGGGAGATTTTATAGAATCTCCCTCCTACTCGATATTCGTTTTTTGGAGAGGAAGTGCAGGCAAGGCGGTGGTTCTGTGAGCAATGATGGCAGGAAACTAAGTCAAAAGCAACAAAGGTTCATTGACGCATATATTGAGCTGGGAAATGCCACGGAGGCTGCCAAGCAGGCAGGGTATAAATGCAGGAGCTATAGCGCCTACGGTGCTGTGGGCTCTGAAAACCTCAAAAAACTTAAAGATTTTATAGATGTTCGCCTTGCCGAGATAAAATCCCAACGGACTGCTGACCTGACGGAGGTTATGGAGTTCCTGACTTCGGTGCTCAGGGGCGAGGTGACGGAGACGGTGTTCAATCCTGTTACCGGCCTGAAAGAGGATATTCATGCTAACGTCAAGTCCAGGGTGGATGCAGCTCGTGAGCTCCTCAAGCGTTATCCAGGCAAGCTGGATGAGGAACGGCAGAAGCTTCTGCTGGAAAAACTGCGGGCTGAGATTGAGGGGATGCGCTCAGGCGGTGCCGGGGAGCAGGTGCTGATAGTGGATGATATTGATGATGGTGAGCTGATGGCGGAGGGTGCTGGCGATGATGGCAGCGGATAATGATTGCAAAAACGACACCGGTGGCGGATTTGACCGGCAACGCGTGAGGATAAGCGATGTGCTGGCCAAACCCTTCTGGAAGGTCCACACAGCCATCCGGGAGCATCGCTATAACCATTACTGGCTTGCTGGTGGCAGAGGTTCACTGAAATCCTCTACATGCAGCTTAGAGATTCCGTTGCTTCTGATACGCAATCCGCAGTGCAACGCTGTATTGCTGCGCAAGGTTGGCAGAACGCTGAAGACAAGCGTATACGCACAGCTCCAGTGGGCTATCAGCCTGCTGGGGCTTGATGATTATTTTATCCAGAAGGCCTCTCCTTTGGAGATAATATACAAGCCGACAGGTCAAAAGATACTTTTCTTTGGCGTGGATGATAAATCAAAGCTAAAGTCCATAAAATTGCCACGGGGCTATGTGGGCATCGTGTGGTATGAGGAAGCGGACCAGTTTTCCGGCATGGAGGAAATCCGTAGCATCAATCAGTCGTTGCTTAGAGGCGGCGAGCGTTATTGGTGTTTTTACAGCTACAATCCGCCCAAAAGCAGGGATAACTGGGTAAATCAGGAAACGCTGATAGATGAGCCGGACAGGCTGGTGCATCGCTCCACATATCTTCATGTGCCCCGTGAGTGGCTGGGGGAGCTGTTCTTTGCAGAGGCGGAAAAGCTAAAGGCAAAGAATGAGATGCTCTATCGCCATGAGTACCTGGGCGAGGTTACAGGCACGGGCGGCGCGGTATTCTCCAACGTGGAAAAGCTGGAAATGAGCGATGAGATGATTGCAGGCTTTGACCGCCTGCATGACGGCCTGGACTTCGGCTTTGCGGTGGATCCGCTGGCATATACCAAGTCCCATTATGACGCCAAGCATGAGATTATTTATGTATTTGATGAGCTGGTGGCTGTGGGCATGAGGAACAATGAAGCAGCTCAGAGGATTTTGCCGAAGGTGGAAAGCAGGCGCCTGGCCTGCGATGCTGCCGAGCCTAAGTCGATTGCAGACCTGAAGTCCTTCGGCATCAAGGCTTATGGGGCAAAGAAAGGCCCTGACAGTGTTGAGTATGGCATCAAGTGGCTGCAGGACAGGGCAAAGATTTATATCGATGCGAGGCGTGCCCCGCATACCTACAGGGAGTTTTCGTCCTATGAGTATCAGCGCAACAAGGACGGGCTGTTTGTCAGCGTGTATCCTGACAAGGACAATCACACGATAGATTCCATGCGCTATGCCTATGCAGAGGTGGCAGCCCAGAGCAGGCGAAAAGGAAGCATCACGAAGGGAGCACTTGGCTTATGAGGATAAAGACAACGCAGGAGATGTTGACACTGCGTGATATGGAGACCATCGTGCTCAGCCATGAGCGCGATATTGCACACAAAAAGATGCTGATGGACTATTACCTGGGACGGCATCACATCATGGGCAAGGCGGAGCGCAGCAGCGGGGCGCCCAACAACAAGCTGGTGTCCAATTACTGCGAATACATTACCAACATGAGCACCGGCTTTTTCCTTGGCCAGCCCGTGGCATACAAGACCGCTACAGAGAACGATGAAGCACTGAATGTGCTGCTGGATGTATTTGCCTACAACGATGAGCAGGCACATAACCTGGAACTGGCAGAGGAAGCCAGTATCAAGGGCGATGCCTATGAACTGCTTTATACTGACGAGGAAGCGCAGGTGCGGTTTGCTACCGTACCGGCCGAGGAAATTATATTGGTCTGCGATGCATCCCTTGAAGAACGCATTATGTATGCTATCAGGCATTACCGCGTTTATGATGTGGGCGGTTATGGGTACCGTGAGTATGTGGATGTGTATGACAGGAGGGCTGTGGCACATTACGAGTATAATAGCGGTTCCATGAAGCCTGTAGGTGAGCCTGAGCCCCATTACTTTGATGATGTTCCTGTAGTGGAGTACCCCAACAACAGGCAGCACAGAGGCGATTTTGAGGGAATCATTTCCTTGGTGGATGCCTACAACAAGGCTCAGAGCCTGACTCTTGACGATATGGAGGACTTCACGGATGCTTTCCTGGTGCTGACGGGCATGAGCGGCACGTCCAGTGATGATGTTAATAACATGCGCCGGAGCAAGGTGATGCTCCTTGATGAGGGCGGCGGTGCCCAGTGGCTGATAAAGAACCTGAATGACACCTACATTGAGAATATCAAGAAGCGCCTGCAAAACGACATCCACAAGTTTTCCAATATCCCGGATATGACCGATGACAGCTTTGCCGGAAACGCTTCCGGCGTTGCCATCAAGTACAAGCTGATAGGACTTGAGCAGGTCAGGAGCCGCAAGGAGCGGGGCTTCAAGCAGGGATTGCAGCGCAGGATTGAGCTTATATCTGGCATGCTCCGGACAAAAGGCGGTGCCGGGATTGATTTTCGCGATGTGGATATTACCTTTACAGCAAATATTCCTGCCGATACCCAGGCACAGGCCCAGATGGTGAGCCAGCTGAAGGGCATCGTCAGTGACAAGACACTGCTCAGCCAGCTGTCCTTTGTGGCGGATCCGGCTGCGGAGCTGGAGGAACTGGCAAAGCAGTCTGCCGGTGATGATTATGGCTTTGGCATTGAGGGCAATGCTGATGGAGGCGATGAAAATGGAAATGAAACTGAATGAGGCTGAGGCGCATTGTTTGGCGAGAATGTTGCAGGGAGCACTGTATGGAGGGCAGCAAAACCCGTTTGATGGCTGTCGCTTCTGCAAATATAACCGCTGGGCAAAAGATGGAGATGACTGCAAAAACTTCACAGGTATTTCTATTCGTCTTACGGAATTTACGGATGTGGATTTATCCCCGGCAGTTTATGGATGGCTGCCACCTGGTAAATTTCCATATAAAAAGTTCCTGAAAGGTGCTGATGATGGTATTAAGCAGCAATTCAGGAACTTTTTCCAAAAGATGGATTAAGGGTGATGTGGAGCCTTGATGTAAATCGGGCAACGGCCATAACTGTCTAGTTGCGTGCAAATAACATATCGCATCCATACCTCCTTTCAACGAAATTATAACACAAATATTTCAATGGTGAGATATATGGCGAAACTGACAAAAGATGAATTGTACTGGCAGAAGCGCAACGAGGAACTTGAGGCAGAATGGTTCAGGCGCTCCCAGAAGGAAATTGAGCGGGAGCTGGTAGCCTATTATACCCAGGCCTTGAAGCATATTGAAAAGGACATCAATGACCTCTATGCCCGTTTTGCCATAGACAATAGCATGAGCATGTCCGCTGCCTACAGTCTGTTGCAGGGCGATGAGTTCAGGGTATGGCGTATGGATATGCAGGAATACCTGAAGCAGATTGAGGCCACAGGCGATAAAAAGCTCCTGAGGGAGCTGAATACGCTGGCCATGCGGTCACGTATCAGCAGGCTGGACAAGCTGAAGGCTGAGACCTATGTGGAGCTGTCCAAGCTGGCTGAGAAATTCGGCAGGAGCATGGATAAGTTCCTGCCTACTGCCTACAAGGATTTTTATTACCGCAACCTTTTTGAGATTGGCAGGAAGCGGGGGCTTGCCTCAACGCCTGCCAAGGTAGAAAGCAATAAGCTTGAAAACGTTCTCCGCGCCCCTTGGAGCGGCAAAAACTACTCAGCCCGGATATGGGCAAATCAGGAGAAATTAGCCGAAATATTGCAGAGAGAAATTACCGCCGCCATGCATCGCGGCGCCAGCGTGGAGAACGTTTCAAAAATAATCACCCAGAAGATGGGCGTCGGCATGAGCGATGCCAGGAGGCTGGTACGCACCGAGCTGAATTATGTGCAGAACAGGGCAGCTTTGGACAGCATCAAGGATGCCGGTATGAAGTATTACAGGTTCGTGGCCACGCTGGACAGGCGCACATCCGTAGCCTGCCGTGCCCATGATGGGAAGATTTATCCTGTGGATGAGGGCAGTCCCGGCACCAACATGCCGCCTCTACACCCGCATTGCCGTTCAACGATAACAGGCAGCTTGAAGGGTGACAGCATACCGAAGGGCAGCAGGGCAGCCAGGGATGAGGCGGGCAAGTACATCCGGGTACCTGCTGATATGAAGTATGAGGACTGGAAAGCTGTATACATTGATGGGAAAATGACGATTGATGAGTATGAAAAATCATCAGAAAATGATATAATAAAGGTAATAAATTCCCTTATAAATAAAAAAGCAGCGAAAGACATGTCTATTGTAGATGTTCAGGTGATTGGAAGGAGTATACGTGAGGGGTTTGCCATTTCCGAAAACCTTGGAAATAAGGAATATATTAAGCAGGTCTATTCTAATTTCCGCGAAATGGGAGGCAGTGTCGAATACGCAAAGGGAAGTTCACAACTCAATCGACAGATGCTAGATAAGGCATTTGAGTTTTATCCTAAAGATTGGAGTGAATACCTGAACAAATCCGGCAAAAAGGTATATACGTTAAAAGTAAGACGCGGCTTTTTTGTTAACGGTGCTGTAATGGCTAATGGGAGACGTTATGCGAGCAATTTGCAGGATTTCAGAAATGGCTATGTTTCTATTCATATGTCAGGCGGTAGAAAAACTACCCCATTCCATGAAATAGGTCACATGGTTGAGCATTTTAGGCCTGACGCTCTTCGTATTTCTAAAGAATTCGTATCATCTAGAACCGTTGGTGAAACACCGATAAAGTTAAAGGATTTATTTCCGGACTGCAGGTACAGTAATTGGGAAATAACTAAGAAAGATAACTTTATATCCCCCTACATAGGGAAGGAATATCCTAATGCATCAGAGGTGTTGAGCATGGGGTTGGAACAAATTTTTGAACCAACAGATTTTCGTAAATCAGCATCGGAGGTTAGAAGAATAACAGATGATGAAGATTATTTAGATCTAATTCTTGGTATGTTGGCTGTATTTTGATGGGTGGTGCACATAATGGATAAACAACACAATCCAAAATATCAAAAAGAGTATATGGCTTTGCAAAAAGTAGAAAGAAACTACATTGAAAAATTTGGTGAAAGCTCCCTTGACAGAGTGCTTTTGCTAGACCCGCTATCATTGCAGTATGAAGATGATTTAGCTATCAGTGAGGTCAAAAATGCTATTGTTACTATGACAGATGCTATTGATAGAAATATTCCTATAGAACAAATACCAGAAGACATGTTACACAATATGATTTTTTAGGATATTGATTTACAGTTGGGCTTAGATGCGAGCAACCAGGCGAAAACAAAGTCTATATGCAGACAGTATGAAGCTGCATCCGAGGCTTGGGCAAATATAATGAGTGCTATAGTATGTGGAGGTAAAGAATTGGAATATGTAGAGAAATACCTTCCTAATAGCTATCAGATGATGCTTGAAATACTGAAAGGGGGCAAATTGATATGGAAGATTTTATTAACAAGCTTGACAAGGCTCAGAAATTATATGAGAAAAAGTTCAATGATGTGTTTCCAACATTTTCCTTTATGGGGACAGAGCCGGACGAATTGATACAGATGATTAACGAATGTATTGCAGCTGATAAGGATGCCTACGATATTGGCTATGTATCACTGGATGCAATATATTGATTTTTATCTTAATGTGACAGAAGACTCCCTTCCTCTACAGGAGCAAACGATGATATTAACGATGTAGGGGTTATGTGCGAGAGCATTATAGATGTGTTGTCTTATGTTTGAGTGGTGATAAACATGAAGCGAGATATGGATTTGATGCGGAGAATATTGCTGAGGATAGAGGAACGTTCCGATGTTCCACCCAGGGTTCTCACGCTGGAAGACTTTTTCGACATCAAGGAAGATGCTTATGTGATTTCATTGCATATTGACCTGCTTTGCGATGCAGGCCTGATTGAGGTCATGAATACATCAGTGGAAGATGGACTGAAGGATTTTGACATTACAAGGCTGACGCTTGCCGGTTATGAGTATCTGGACGCCGTCAGAAATATAAAGGTGTGGAGCAGAGTCAAGAAGACAATAGATTTCGTGGGCGGTGCCACGCTGGATATAATTAAGCAGATGGCTGTCAAGGAACTAAGCAAAGAATTAGGCCTTGGTTAAACGGAGGTGTTTTCTATGAAAGAGATAAATTTGGTACCTCGCATTGATGATGCGATGCCTGATGAAGAGCTGTTTAAGATGGTTGACGAGATGAACGCTGATGGTGAAGAGGTGTTTTGCGCAGGTACCGAGCCTGATAACAAAGGAACCCAGCCATTAGCTTCATAGTAGAGAAATCATGAAAATATTGCTACATCATATTTGGAGCAAGGCGTTTGTGTTTATTCGCAAACGCTTTTCTTATGGAAAAATTTAGGAGGTACAGCATGAAGGAACATGTAGAAAAAATCCTCGAAAAGCAGTTGCAGCTGCTCTCCGAGGATAGAAGTAGATGTTAATCTTCTGTTCTTACGCCTTTGAATTTTCCACCAGAAGTCTTTTGATCCATGAAGCGTCCTGTGGTGGTGTCGCGCTTGATGTAATTGCCATTAGGACCCTTTAACTGGCTTCTGCCTTTAACGGCACCAATTCTAGAATTTTTGCCAGTGTTTTTAGCCATTTGCTCCCCTCCCTTCATATGATTTCATATCAAAATAATTATATCATACCATAAAAAAGGAGAATCTGCCATGATTGTTTTACGCAATGATTCGGATTTGCAGTTGCTGCTAAAAAAATGGCAGCACATTTTGAAGCTGGATGCGTGGCGCATTAAGGCCAGGATTTGTCGAATTTCCGAAATGAATGATGCAAATGCACAGGGAGAAAATACCTGGGTGCTTGCTGTGCGCCAATCCGACATACATATTCTGGATGCAAGTGATTTTCCAGCGGATAGCTTATTTGAGCAGGACATGGAGAAGACCTTGGTGCATGAATTATTGCATTTGCATTTTGCACCCTTTGAGCCGGAAGATACTGATGGCCTTGAATTTTGTGCTATGGAGCAGACGGTTGAACTTTTGGCTAATCTATTGGTGCAAATGGAAAGAAGGGAGAATTGCAGCATTGATGTTGGAAAGATTGCGGAAGCAATATGCAGTCCATTCAAGCAGGCGGCTTTAAATCCGTCACTGGTGTCGGATTTGGACATCCATAAGGGCATTGATGTCTAAATAAATGTCCTAAAATATAACAGTTATTGCGCACTTGTGGCAACACGGGTGCTTTTATTTTGCAATTTTCAAGGAGGTAAATAATGAGCGAATTGGATTTTAAGTTTGACCTGCAGCTTTTTGCAGATGGCGGCAATGATAGCGGCCAGGATGATGCTGGCGGTGCTGACGATGCCGATACTGATGACAAGGGCGGCAAGGACGATGCTGACGATAAGGGCGGCAAGTCCAAAGAGGACAGCGTTGACATTCAGCTGAAGATTGCCGAGGCTGTCAAGAAGGAGCTTGCCAAGGCCAGGAAGCAGTGGGATAAGGAAGCTGAGAACAAGGCCAAGGAAAAGAAGCGCCTGGAGAAGCTGTCTGACGATGAGCGTGCCAAGGCGGAGCTGGAGAAGGTCCAGAAGGAGTTGGCGGACAAGGAGGCGGAGCTTACCCGCAAGGAGCTGAAGCTGGAGATGAACAAGGTGCTGTCTGAACGCAGCATTCCGCTCCAGTTCATGGACTACCTGATTGATGAAGACAGCGAGAGCACCTTGAAGCGCATCACCGAGTTTGAGAAGGAGTTCAAGAAGGCCGTCAAGGCTGCGGTGGATGATAAACTCAAGGGCAAGGCACCTGCTGCCGGTGGCCCATCCGCCGGGCCAGGCAGTGACAATGGCAGCAGGAAAGCAAAAAGTGCTTTCTTTGAGGCAATTTATAAGAATCAGACCAGAAAGAGCTAAGGAGGAATAGCAAATGGCAGATGAAAAGTATTTAAAGGATGAGCTGAAGGGTTTTGTGCCCACCCCGACAGCGGCGGATATTATCCGTGATGTAACCCGCGGTTCTACCGTGCTGAAGCTGGGCAATGTCCAGCCTATGACAACCGAGAGCAAGAAATTCCCGGTAATGGTATCCGGCCCTGGCGCATACTGGGTGGGCGAGACTGAGCGCATCAAGACCGATGTGGCAAAGTGGATTTTCCCGGAGATTACCGCCAAAAAGATCGGCGTAATTGTGCCATGCTCCAAGGAGAAGCTGGAGGATGCCACCATTGATGTTTTTGCAGAGATTCGCCCGTACATTGCGGAGGCATTTTATAAGGCGATTGATGCAGCTTGCCTGTTTGGCACCAATAGTCCGTTTGCCAAGAGCATTTACAGCTCTGCTAGCGACAGCGGTGCCATTATCAATGAGGGCACCAATGACAAGCTGGATTTGGATATTTCCGATGTGATGGCTCTGGTAGAAGCTAACGGGCTGGATGTAAACGGCTTTGCTGCCGGGTATGCCCTTAAGAACAGCCTGAGAAAGCTCCGCGACAGCAACGGCAACCAGCTGTATGTAACAGGCGTTGACACTCAGACGCTGTACAGCCAGCCGATTGAGTTCAGCCGTACCGGCGCATGGGATGCGAAAAAGGCCCGTGCTATTGCTGCTGACTGGAAGTATGCCATTGTCGGTGTCCGGGATGAGATTACCTATGAGGTACTGCGCGAGGCTACTTTACAGTCCGTGACTATGGATGATGGCAGCCCTTTGAGCCTGGCAGAGAACGATATGGTAGCCATCAAGGCCACCATGCGCATCGGCTTCCTGCCTGTCAAGGATGGTGCATTTGCCGTCCTTGCACCTAAGGCAGGAGTGTGATGATTATGTTCACTACCTACACTAACGAAAGCCGTACTATCAGGGCGACAGAGCTCGCCTACAAGGTCATATATCGCGAGCAGGGATTTATGCCTGCTGATGAAGTGAAGGTGACTGATGAGCCTGCAGGACCGAATGAGGACAGTTCGGATGGGGAGGCTGATGCCAATGGAGCTGCTGACAAAAGCGGAAGCGGTGAGCCTGATACTGGAGAAGCTCAGGCTGTTAAGAGGCGTAGAAAAGCTGAATGAGGTGCAGGCAGAGTTTGCTACTGAAAAGCTGGTGAGTGATATGCTGGATTATTGCCATCGGGAGGATTTTCCGATGGCTTTAGTCTATACTGCTGTTGACCTGGTGGGAAAAAGGCTGGACGATTTGTCAGCCCAATCCGATGATGATGGAGCCCTTGGTGGCATCCCGGTCAATGGGCCTTTGTCCAGCATCAAGATGGATGATACGGAGTTCAAGTTTGCCGTGAACAATGTTGACGGCTTCGGGCTTATGTCCGACTACGATTTTGGCAGCATCAAGGGCAAGCTGAACCTGTACCGCAAGGCGGTGAGCCTGCCATGAGACTGAAAAAGCTGCTGGACAGGTTCATGTACAGGGACAGGGCAACGGTTTACCGCTACTGCGAGGCATCTGACGGGCTGGCCGATGATTATGAGGATGTAGCGGTATATGAGGATATACCCTGCAAGCTGAGCCAGTACGGCAAGGATATTGCCCTGGATAAAACCGGCATGGCACCGTCCATCCACGAGAACCTGCGCATGACCTGCAATCCTGCCTATGACATACAGCCGAATGATTACATCATCATCCAGCACCAGGGGCAGGAATTCAGGTTGAATGCCAGCCAGTCCTTCTGTTATCCGACACATCAGGAAATCAGCCTGCTGCGCATTGTCAACAATCGTGAAGTCGGGGTGTGATGATATGGCGGATTTTACTATCAGCGGGTTGGATGCGCTGGATAAGGTGCTTGACAAGCTGGAAAATTCGGCGGAGGTGCAGGATAAGCTGCTGGCCCAGATGGGGGAGCAGCTTGTTGGCAGGGCGAAAAATCTTACTCCTGTTGATACCGGTGCACTGCGGAACGACTGGAAACGCACTGCGCCCACGGAGGGCAGGGTGGAGGTTTACAACAACACCGAATACGCCGCCCATGTGGAGTGGGGGCATCGCCAGAGGGTAGGCAGGTTTGTGCCGGCCATTGGCAAGCGGCTGAAGCAGCCTTTTGTGGAAGGCAGGCACATGCTCCGGGATGCGGTGAAGGAAACCGAGGATAACTTTGAGGCGGATGCCATGGAGATTTTGGAGGGGCTGCTGTCATGATGATTTCATTGCTGGATATACGGGATGCCCTGGCAGCCCTGCTGAAATCCGCCTATCCTGATTGGAAGGTGCATTTCGACAACGTGGAGCGGCCTCATGCCCCGTATTTTTATGTGGAGCTGGATCAGCGCACGCGGAGCGTTGACGATGTTTTTTCTGAGCGCAGCATAGCTGTGGTTATATCCGCAGTGCTCCCCCTGAACCGTGCAGGGCGTGTGAGTCGCAGGGAGCTGTTTGAGCTGACGGACAGGCTGGACGGCCTTATCCGCCCGGTGTTCCGGGTCAAGGACAGGGCCATAACGGTGCTGGATGGCAGGTCAACTATCGTGGACGATATACTGCATTACTATTTTGATTTGAATTTTGTCGATGCGGTGGAGGTTGCCCCGGTCGACAAGATGGAGGAGCTTGAATTTGATTTGACTATGAAAGGAATGAAGATAAATGGCGAATGAAGCTGAGTTGTTTGGCCTGCCCCAGGTGCTGATTAATTTCAGGACCCAGGGCACGACGGCCATCAAGCGCAGTGCCCGTGGCATTGTGGCTATGATTCTGCATGATGGCGGCAAGAATGAAATCCAGCAGTTCAGGATTTCTGACACCGCGGATATTCCGGACGAGATTCTTTCGGCTAAGTCCGTGGAGCTGGTGAAGCTGTGCCTGAAGGGCACGCCTCTGAGGGTGCTTCTTTATGTAATCCCTGATGCTGGTACGGAGGTTGAGCCGGACGGGCATCTGGCAGACCAGAATGACGTGCTTGGCCTCATCCAGTCCGTCAAGTGGAACTGGGTTTGCAACCCTACCAGCACGGGCACGGAGCAGGCGGATTTGTCCAGCTGGGTAATTGCCCAGCGCAACAATAAGCGCAAGACCTTTAAGGCGGTATGCGCCAAGCAGGATGCCGACCATGAGGGCGTTGTCAATTTCTGCACTGATGATATTGTGGCGGAGAACGGCACCGATGAAAACGGCGACCCGGTATACACCACCTATAACGCGGTGCAGTACACGGCACGTATTGCGGGCATTTTGGCAGGCCTTGCCCTGGACCGCAGCGCTACCTACTTCTCCTTGACCGAGGTTCAGAGCGTTGAGAGCTATACAGATATTGAAGAGCGCATCAACAAGGGCCAGCTGCTGCTCTTTGATGAGCAGGATGGCAACGGCGTCAAGATTGCCCGTGCCTGCAACAGCCTGACTACCTTTAACACCGACAAGGGAGAGGATTTCAGGTACATCAAGATTATTGAGGCACTGGACATGATTACTGATGACATCCGGGACACCTTCAAGAAATATTATGTGGGCAAGGTCATCAACGATTACAACCATAAGATGCTGTTCATCACGGCGGTGCTGGTGTACTTCGATGAAATCAAGGGCAATGTGCTTGACAGGGACGGCAAGAATACAGTGGATATTGATGAGCAGGCCCAGCTTAACTATGCAAAGCTGCATGGCGAAAAGACTGAGGATATGTCTGCTATGGAAATCCGCAAGTACAACACTGGCACCAAGATAATGCTGACCGGCAATATCAAGCCTGTGAATGCTATGGAAGACTTGACAATTAACTTCACGATGTAAAAGGCGGTGTGATTTATGGCAAGAGATGCAGAAGACGTAATCTATCGCGGGCGCCGGCGTTGGAACGGCAACCACGGCAGAGTATGGTGGGATGGAGAATTATTGTTTGAAATCAGCAAATTTGAATGCAAGGTTACAGCCCAGCGTGAGGATGTAATCATTGGCAACAGCGTTGATAGCAAGGTGGTAGGCTTGAAGGGCGAGGGCTCAATCACCATAAAGTCCGTTATTAACCGCAATATCAACGCATATCTGGAAGAGTGGAAAAACGGGCATGACCCGCGTGCCACTATTGTGGGGCTGCTGGAGGACCCGGATGCGGTAGAGGGGCAGGTAGAACGCTGCTCTATCGACAACGTGTGGTTCAACGAACTTACCTTGATGAGCTTCGAGAAGGGCAACGTGGTAACCAAGGAATTTCCATTCGGCTTTACGCCTGAGGATAGCAAGTTTATTGAGGATATTGAGTAAAGGGCTGCTTCGGCAGCCTCTTTGTTTGGGAGGCATTAAATATTATGGCTGTAAGTATTTCTGAACTGATTGCGAAGAAAGATGATTTAAGTGCCAAGCGCAAGGCACTGTATGACCTTGAAACAAGCCTTGGTACGTTTACGGTCAGGGCACCGGGCAAAAGCTTAATGCTGGAAGCCTGGGATCTTGAGGAAGGCGGTGACGGCTACCTGATTATAAACTGCGTAGTTGAACCTGACCTGAAGGACAGCCAGCTGCTGAAGGCGTATGGCTGCATGGAGCCGATGGAAATAGTTGACAAGCTGTTTCCTTATGGCGAGCAGAAAGCTATTTCCAGTGCCATCACCAAGCTGGCCGGATTCACGAAAGATGCTTGTGCTACAAAGCTGCATGAAGAATTAAAAAACTGATAAAAGAGGACTGGGAAGCAGCTACAGCGGCATACCTGGTGCTGCACGGGCATCCGCTGAGCTACTTCTACAGCCTCAAAAATTCAGAGAAAGCATTTATACATGCTGCTATGGAAAATTCGGATGAAATCAAGGGCAAGATAATCAATGGTGTAACTGGATTGCTGGCAGGAAGGAGGATATAGGCATGGCAGAATTTGTTCTTAGCGCGGTGCTTGAACTGAAGGACAAGCTGACCGCTAACGTAAAAAATGCACGGCGTGAAATGGGCGGACTTAATTCGTCTGCTGCTGATGTGTCTGCCAGCCTGAAAAACACGGGCGTGCAGGGTGCTAAGGCCATGAGCGATATATCATCTTCGGCCGGAAAAACCTTGCAGGATATTAAGAATGTCGGATTGCAGGGCACAATAGCACTGGAACAGACTGTCAAGGCTGCGGAGCAGGCTTCTGCGGCGGCAAGAAAAGCTGGTGACAGCGTGTCAAGCATACAAAAGCCTGCCAAGGTGCCAGTTTCCATTGGCGGCGATGCTGCAACCAAGCTGCAGGGCATCAGGTCACGGCTGGATGAGCTGACGAAGGGCGCACATAACGTGCTGGTAAATGTAAAGACTGCCGGTGCAGGTGCGGTGAACAGCCTGAAAAGCAGTATCGGCAGTATGGTAAGCGGTGCCGTTCCTCAGGCTATGGGGCTGATGGGCATCGGTATGGGAATCGCTGACACCGTCAACACCTATAAGAATTTCCAGGCGCAGATGAGTACGGTGCAGGCTATCTCAGGTGCCAGTGCTGAAAGCATGAAGGAGCTTACGGCCAAGGCCAAGGAGATGGGGGCCATCACCCAGTTTTCTGCCACAGAGGCAGGTCAGGCTATGCAGTACATGGCCATGGCAGGCTGGGAAAACCAGCAGATGATTGACGGTATCGGCGGCGTCATGAACCTTGCCGGAGCTTCCAGCGAGAGTCTTGCCCGCGTGTCCGACATCGTGACGGATGCGCTGTCTGCCTTTGGCCTGAAGGCTGGCGATTCAGGGCATTTTGCTGATGTGCTGGCAGCTGCTACCTCCAAGTCCAACACCAGCGTCGGGCTGATGGGCGAAACCTTTAAGTACGTTGCACCGATTGCGGGGGCGATGAAGTACAGCATAGAAGATACGTCATTGGCTATCGGCTTAATGGCCAACTCAGGCATTAAGGGCAGCGAGGCAGGTACGGCGCTCAGGTCAACCCTTACGCGCCTTGTGAAGCCGCCTAAGGAGGCTGCCGCTGCTTTAGGCACGTTGGGGATTTCTGCTGTGAAGTCGGACGGTACCATTAAGCCCCTGCGGCAGTCAATTTTTGAGTTAAGGTCAAAATTCAAGGGGCTTACTGATGCACAAAAAACTCAGTTTGCGGCCTCTATTGCAGGACAGGAGGCCATGAGCGGCTTCCTTGCCATCATGAATGAGTCGGATGAGAACTTCAGCAAGCTGGCCAATTCCATAGACAAGGCTAAGGGCAAAGCCGAGGAAATGAACAAGATTAAAAACGACAATCTTGCTGGTGATGTGAAGTCGTTGCAGAGTGCCTGGGAGAGCTTGCAGCTGACCATCATGGAGGGAGGTCAGGGCACAGGCGGCGGAGGGCCTGCATCCGGCCTGCGCGGTTTTGTTACTGCCCTGAAAGAGGATGTTGACCTGCTGAAAAAGAGCCTTGAGGACGGCCTTGACATTTCCGACGTGGGCAAGCTGTCGCTGAATGTTGTCAGCCAGCTGTATGAGAAGTTCAAGGCCCTTGATGGCGTTGGTTCCCTGCTGGCTGGCGGTGCTTTGGCGGCAGGGCTGTACAAGATTGTCTCCCTCAGCAAAAAGGCTGCCGGTTCTCTGGCTGGCTTGGCTGGCAAGGGTGCAGGCGGTATCGGCAATAAGGGCACTGGTTTGCCAGGTTTGCCAGGCAGTATCGGCAGTATGACTGTCAATGCCGCGAATGTCGTGGTAAACGGCAAGGGCGTGGCTGGAGGTGGTGGCCTTTCGGATATGCCCGGTACACCTGATGTACCTGGTACCGAAGGCAAGGGCAGTAAAAGCGGAGGTAAAGCACCTAAGGGCAGAGGTGAAGCGCCTAAAGGCGGAGGTAAAGCGCCTAAGGGCGGAGGCGAAGCGCCAAAAGGCGGTAAGCTGGGTGGTTTCAAGAATGTAGCCAAAGGCCTGCTGAAAGGTGCATCCAGGTACGCGATACCGCTGGAAATAGCCTCGATTGGTTTGGATTACTACAATGCCAATCAGGAAAACGAGCAGGCATCCTGGGGAGCCGGGTATCAGCTCAGCGAGGCAAAAAAGCAGGTAGCGGCATCTACGGATGCGATTTATGAGGCAAAAAGCCGTGGCGCATCTGCGGAGGAGATAAACTACCTGCAAAAGCAGCATCAGGATGCTGTTGACAATATGAACCAGGCACAGCAGTATGCCGACCAGACGGAAAAGTACAATGCAAACCGCATGAACGGCGTGACAGGTTCCGCTATCGGTGGCATTGCAGGCGGTTTGATTGGCGGTGCCATAGGAAGTTTTATCGCGCCAGGTGTTGGTTCTGCAGCTGGTGCAGCTATCGGCGGTGTAGCTGGTTCTGCAGCTGGTGATTTTATAGGTCAGAATTTTAACGACTGGTCTGCATCAGCCAACAAGGGGCTGCAATCATTCCGTGCCGAATTTGATAACACCATGCAGTGGGCTGGCAACAGCTTCCAGGGCATGGTGCAGTACGTTACTGATGGCTTCAGTAATAATTTTGAGTATATCAGTGCTCAAGCTGATGGTGTAGGTCAGGCCATTGCTACCAGCTTCGAGAATGTTGGCGGCTGGATTGACAACAACATGCAGTATGTTGCCGATAGCTTCAGCAATAATTTTGAGTACCTGAAAGGCTGCGCAAGTGATGCAGGTGCTAGCATCAGTCAATTTATGGCAGACACTGGCACAAGCATACAGACAACCTTCCAGTCTGCATCGGATAGCGTGAATAGCGGGTGGGACAGCATCAGAAGCGGTGCAAGCTCACTGGCAGGTTCCCTGTACACGATGTTCGATGATGCTATTGCCACCGTTAAAGCTAAATTTAGTGACCTGGCTGCCAGTGCAAGCTCAAGGCTGGCTTCGGCAGGCGCTTCTATCAGCGCGGCAGGCAGCCGTGCCTACAGCTGGGCTAAGGAAAAGTGGAACAGCTTCTCAACAGGCACATCCTATTTCAGTGTACCTGCCTTTGCAACGGGCACGTCTCATTTCAGTGTTCCTGCCTTTTCGACAGGTACTGATTATTTTCGTGCAGTCGGCGGTGTGCCGTCTTTTGCAGTAGGCACAAACAGCTATCGCAGCATGGGGCTTGCCCAGATAAATGAGCATGGCGGCGAGCTGGTGCAGCTGCCGGACGGGAGCAGGGTATTCCCGACAGCTGAAACACAGCAGATCATCAACCGCAGCATCCGTAATGGCGATTTGCTGGGGAATATGTACAGCCCAAGTATGGGTTCACTGGCTTCTGTTAGTGTTCCGTCAGCAGGGGGCGGGGGCAGTTCTGCTCCGGTGGTGAATATCACCGGTAACAGCTTCTCCATTCGGGAAGAAGCTGATATAGAAAAGATAGCTCATGCCATCGTGGAGCAGTTCCTGCTGGCACAGGGCAATTTTGCGGGGTGTTGATTATGAGTTTTATGACCGGCATAGGCAGGGCTCTGAATGTCCTGTCGTATATTAATGACGGTACGGGCAGTGACCTGCGCACCTTCACGCTGACCTGCGAGGAGGAAAAGCTCACGCTGCCTGTTACGCCGTGGGAGTACAGCGTATCTTCAGGCCAGATGAACAAGGTGGTCAGCATAACCCAGGTGGGTGAAGCACTGATATTTAGCAATCCGAAGCTGAGGACGCTGAAATTCAGCTGCTTTTTCCCAAGCCTGCACCATGAGTACCCCTTTGTGGTGGGGGATGAAAAAGAGCCAGCTGACTGTATTTCCCTGCTGACCAAGTGGAAGGAAAGCAAGAAGCCTGTCAGGGTGGTTATCTCCGATTCCCCTGTGAACATGGCTATGGCCATAATGAGTTTTGACTATCATGAGAAGGATGGCACCAGGGACATCTACTACAGCCTGGAGCTGACCGAGTACAAGGAACTGACCATTAAGGATGCCAACGAAAACAAGAAGGTGGAGGAAACCACGGGCCTGAAGGAACGTCCCACCGACAAGCCCCAGGCTACTGAGGCAAAGGTTAAGAAGGGCAGTGACATACTGGACACGGCGAAAAAGGCATATGGCCAGTACAGCAAGTGGCGCAGGATTGCCCAGAGCAACAACATGAAGGATTTGCTTATCAATAACAGCGGCAGGATTGCCAAGAAGCTGAAGCTGCCGAAGCTGTAGGAGGCATGGAAGGATGATTATCAAGCACCATAAAAACGACCTGTCGCCGCTGATAGGCAGGATAATGTGGAGCGGTTCACGCCTGCAGGTGGCGCGAAAATTGCAGTTTGACTACAAGCAGGATGCACGGGATCCCAATTTGCCCAATTACCCCATCGAAAACGGCGAAACTGTCTACGGCTACACCGAGGACGGTAGGCTGGTCTTTCAGGGCAATGTGTACAAGGTGGAGAAGGACACCCAGGCATCCACGGTATCAATTCTTGCTTATGACCATTTGTGGGTAATGACACGCTCCAAGACCACGAAGAAGTACAAGAATGCCAACCCTGCTGATATTGCCAAGGGGCTTTGCGGAGAGCTGGGAGTGAAGCCGGGAAACATAATAAATCCCTGCGTAAATGTCAGTTTCATCGCCTCTGCCAAGACAGGTTATCAGATTATTATGGCGGCCTATACCGAGGCCAGCAAGCAGACAGGCAAGAAATATCACCCCATCATGAACGGTGACACCCTGGATATTGTGGAGCGGGGCACCATGATTGCTGACTTTGAGGCTGATGACAGGATAAACCTGACCAACAGCCGGTATAGCGAGAGTATTGAGCAGATAATCAATCAGGTGCTGGTGACTGATGAGCAGGGCAATTCCGTCAGTATCGAGAAGGATGCTGACAGCATAAAGAAATACTCCATGTTTCAGGAAGTCTACAAAAATTCCAAGAATGAGGATAACGCGGCAAATATCAAGAAGCTACTGGAGAAGTCCAAGCCGGACAGGTCGGGCAGCCTTGAGGCGTTGGGGGATTACAGGGCTGTTGCTCCCTACTCCATCAAGGTTCGGGATAACCTTTTTACCGGGAAATTCTGGGTAAAGTCCGATGCCCATACCTGGCAGGATGGCGTGCATACCATGCGCTTGGAAATGGAGTTTGAGGAGCTTATGAACGAGGAAAAAGCTGATAAGGAAAAAGAGGAAAAGCCTAAAAAGAACAGCAAACCTAAGAAATAAGGGGTGAATTTTATGGCAGGCAAGCAGATACCTACCTTGGGGCAGTCAATGGAAAAGATGGTGAACGCCATGCATGGCATCGCTCAGGATGAACGGCTGGCACGTCCCAAAATCGGCAAAGTGCTGACGCCCCCGCCTGCGCTTACGGTGCAGGTGGACGATATTGTGATAGAACGGGGCGAGATGTACATCTTTTCCTACTCGCTGCCTGGGTATACGCGGCACATGGTAGGTGAGACTTCATTCCGCGGCGGCGGTGCCGGATATGCTGAGTACCAGAGCCACAACCACCCTATTGACAACGATGAAACGTGGACTGATACCTTGGCACCCGGGGACCTGGTGGGGGTTATCCCTCTGGAAGGCGTTACGGATGCCGCTGGTGACCAGTCCCAGATGTTCCTGATAACGGGGAGGCTGACGAGATTATGAGCGTAGATTTTCCTTTCAGCGGTGCCACTGATGAGGCGATAGCTGCAAGCAGTGCGGAGAATAACCTGCCCTTATTCACTGAGTATGCCTGGAATTTTGAGCTGGATAGGTTCATTTACGATGGCAGGGGCAGGCATGTTGTTGTTACCGGCAAGGAGGCCGTCAAGGTGTGGGTATTCAAGGCGTTGAAGACAGAGCGGTATGAGCACCTGGCGTATAGCTGGCAGTATGGCATTGAGGTCAAGAAATTTATCGGCAAGGTTATGCAGACAGGGGACAGGATTGCGGAGCTGAAGCGTGTCATTATTGACTGCCTGATGATAAATCCCTACATCAAGAGCATTGATAATGTAGAGATAGGCATAGACGGGCCAAGGCTTGTCTGTACAATATCCATGACAACGATTTACGGGGAGGTGATTGTAAGTGTATGAAGCAAGGGAACAGCTGGATATTCTGAAAGAGTTACAAGGATATAGCCAGGTTGAGGCCAGCAAGATAGAGGGCACATTTGAATACGATGTGCTGGCATCCAACAGCATAGAATTTGCCAAGAGCGAGGTGGAGCTGGAACAGATTTACAAAGCATCGTTTGCGGATACTTCGTGGGGCGAATACCTGACCATGATTACAGAGCAGTATGGCGTGCTGAGAAAGGCTGCCACCAATGCGATTGTGGTGCTGACCATCAAGGGAACCAAGGGCAAGACGATACCTGCCGGTTCCCTTTTTTGCACGATGGATGGTTTAAGGTTTGCTACCGATGAGGATGCGGTTATTGGCAGTGATGGTTTTGTGAGTGCCAAGGCTACGGCTGTGGAAGCTGGCAGCGGAGGTAATGCTGCCCCAGAAACTATAAGCAGCATACCTATTTCCATACCGGGCGTTGAGAGCGTGACAAATACCGAGGCAGCGTATGACGGTTTCGATGAGGAATCCGATGATGACCTCCGGGACAGATACCTGTTTAAAGTACGCACCCCGGCCACCAGCGGCAATCCATATGATTATATGAAGTGGGCACTGGAAGTCGAAGGTGTCGGACAGGTGAAGGTGATATCGCTATGGGCTGGACCCGGCACGGTGAAAGTCATCATCATCGATGCTGATAACAGGACAGCGAGCCCTGAGCTGGTGCAGGCAGCCTATGAGCATATAGAAAGCAGTCGGCCTATCGGTGCAACGGTCACGGTGACCAGTCCTGAGCCGTTTCCTGTTGACATATCTGCCACGATTGACGGCAGCGTGGATGCGGAGGCCGTCAGGGCGGATGTAAACGCCTTTTTCCGTGCCAACGGCTTTGACCTGAAAAAGGTCACGCTGGCAAGGATTGGTAAAATCCTGATGGACACAGGGCTGGTAAACGACTATGAAAACCTTACACTAAATGGCCAAAGTGCCAGCGTGCATATAAGCGATGAACAGCTTCCTGTCTGCGGGGTGGTGAGCCTGAATGTTATTTCTTAGGAATACACCTGTTGATGTGCTCCGGTATCTGCCGGATTTTCTGGCTGAGGATAAATCTTTTAAGCATGTGCAGGACGGTCTCAGCAAGGAACATGAACAGCTAAGGCTGAGGCTGGCCAAGCTGGCTGACCAGCTGTTTATTCCTACCGCCGGGGAGGAGGGCATCAGCAGCTGGGAGAGGGTTATCGGCCTGATACCACGGGCTGATGAAGGCCTGGAAGCCCGGCGCCGGGCAGTGCTCTTGTGGCTGCAATCCAACCAGGTATCTACTGTGGAGTTTATGCGCAGGCTGGCTGCCAGGTATTATCCTGACGATGCCAATGTGCAGATTGAGGAGCACAACGAGGAGTATTATTTCCGCATATTGGCTGAAAGCTTTGCTACGGATTATCGCGGTCTGCTGGATGCGATGGAAATCTACAAGCCCGCTCACCTGGGGATGGAAATTCATAGCAACATAGATACATCCGCTGCTATTTATTTTGGTTCTGTTACAGGCAGTTATAACGTATACACCATAGCACCGGCTATGGCGGCCGATACAGACCTGTATGCAGGTGTCATGCTGGCAGCCGGGGTTTCCAAAAATGCAGCATACGATGTTGCTCCGCGCAAAGCTGCAAATCAGGATGTTGCTTCTAAATTTATTATTGGTGCAGGTTTTTCTGCTGTCCACAGTATAGATGTTTTTCAGCATCGTGCAGGAAATGAAGTTATCGATACATCCCTGAAAATAGGGGCAGGATATATTTTGCGCAAGCGGATTGATGTACCGCCGGTTATTGCGCAGGATGCCGAAGATGTTTCCTGCGTGCAAATCGGAGCAATGAACGGCTATACCAAAAACGTGTTAGTGCCGCCAGCCGTTAATACCAATTCCACTGTTACAGTGAGGTATTTCCAGGCGGGGAAATCAAGTTCATATAAGCATCAGGAAGTTAAGGAGGAAAAATAATATGGCTAAATGGGAAGGTGGCATCCTGACAGCTGCCGGAAGGATATTGCAGGCAAAGGTGGAAGCCGGGGCCCTGCTGAAGCTGACCAAAATGCAGCTGGGGGACGGCTCAGAGACTAAAGATGATATTGAGGATATGGTGGAACTGAAATCGCCGCGTTATGACATAAGCATAACCGGCACTACAGCAGATGATGGTGTGTGCACAGTGTCCGGCTCGGTCAGCACCAAATACGTGGAGACTGGCTTTTATGCCAGGGAGCTGGGGCTGTTTGCAGAGGACCCGGACAAAGGAGAAATTCTTTATATGCTGTCCTTAGATACTGTTCCTGATTTTGTACCGCCGTACAGTGCAGGCATACCATCTACAGCGGAGTACAGGATGCGCATCGGCGTTGCCAGCACAGATAATTTTGTCATCAATATAGACCCTGATGGGCTGGCTACTATACGGCAGGTCAGGGAGGAAGCACGTTGTTTACAACGGGAAACGTACTACAAGATTGGAGATATTCTGTACGATACAAGGCTCAGGCCTGGCTTTTTCCTGAAGTGCATTCAGGCTGGTATAAGTGCCACAGATGAAATTGTAATTAATCGTCTGACATTGAATGACACAGTTCAGGATGGGGAGGTTATCTGGCAGGTATGCAAGATGTCTGTCATGGATGGCGATGCCTTCAAGAAAGTTACCAACGGCGTTACAACTGGTATCCTTCAGCGTCCTGCTGATTTTGCTGAGTTTTATCAGAGCAGTGATGGCAGCATTACACCTGCGCCGATACGGTTCTCGACACCGCGGTTCATGCGGAATGCCGATGGTGATATTATCGCCGCTAAGGTTCCTGTGCAGGCTGACGATGACAGCGATGATGATGAGCCTGTAAAAGAGGTGGATGTGCCTGTGGCAACCAAGGAAGATATTAATAATATCATCAGCAAGTTTTCCTGATTATCGCTGATTAACATTTTTATTTATCATTGAATTTAACGGCTGGATTTGAGGGTGCACACTGAAAGATGGCCGCTAAAGATATATAATTTTCATTTTCAAAAGGAGAGATTTCATTATGACTATCACTACTACTACCCCGGCAACCGCTCACGTTACCCTGGAGCAGATTGACTCCATTACCGATGCTATCGCAGCCAAGGAAGCCACCAAGGTGGACAAGGTTGAGGGCAAGGGCCTGTCCGAGGCTGATTACACCAACACCGAGAAGACCAAGCTGCAGGGCGTTGCTGAGGGTGCCCAGGTGAACGTGCTGGAGGCTGTGAAGGTCAACGGCGAGGCACTGGAGATTACCGAGAAGGGCGTA
>JALFXV010000110.1 GCA_022786545.1 Selenomonadaceae bacterium | reverse complement strand
GAAATAGCCAGTCAAGGCTATATGCCTATGACTAGCTATTACCTGCAAATTTATAAAAACTAGAGAACCGCCGTGTACCGAACGGTACGCACGGTGGTGTGAGAGGTCGGGAGATTTTATAGAATCTCCCTCCTACTCGATGAACCATGAAAATAAATTTTGTGTAAAATTTTGATACTATCTAGTTATTTTTTTATAATGCGGTATGTCTGGTCAATAGTGATACCGGTTTCTACATCGTAGGTATCAATAGAAAAGCTGTTTTTTGTGATGCGCACCACAGAATAGGTAGGCTTCCAGCTTTGGCTACGGGCTGCAATATAGTCCTGAGGCTGGCCGATGAGCTCATAAAATTTGGAGCCGGTAGCAGAGTTGGAGGATATATACAGGATGCCCTTTGGATTGATAACAGTTCCCTGTTTCATGTCAGCAATGGTATAGCAATTGTTATTCTTTACGAATTCATACTTGACAGACTTATTCTTGAGGGCTGTATCCAGTGCCTTGTGGGATTCACCGGACTGGCCTTCTCCCTTGTATTCAGCAAAATCAGGATGTACCTTGCCGTCACCGCTTATCTGGTAGCTGCGGGAATAGGTATGGTCGTGCCCCTGCAGTACCACATCTATCTTATTGGCATCAAAAACAGGTGTCAGCTTTGTCCTGAGCAGCATGCCGTCAGAATCGGAGTGGTCAAGTCCACTGCCGTAAATATCCTGATGCATTACCACAATGCGCCACTGGGCAGATGGATGGGCGGCTACGGCCTTCTGCACCAAGGCCTCACTGTCCGCTGCATCATAATTATTGGCATTCAGCACGATGAACAGTGCTGGTCCGTAAGTATAGTAGTAACCATGTCCTGCATTGGTTTTGGCTGTGCCCTGATAGGCGTTAGGAACATTGAAGTGGTTCTGATAGCCGGCAGTCATGCTGTCATGGTTGCCAACGGTTGTGGCAACAGGAATGTTGCGCAATGCTTTGGCGGAAAGATAGCCTGCATACTGGATTTCCTGCAGCTTGATTTTCTCATTAGAATGATTGGCTGCAACTTCATTGATCTGGTCGCCAGGGGAAACAATGAAATTGATATCGGCCTGCTGATAAAGAGCGGCGTTCAGGGTTTTGTTCCAGTTGTAGGCATCGTTTCTGGCTGCCAGTTCACCATCCTGCTTATTTCCTTCTGCTGAGGTCTGCCCCTTGGAGGCACCAATCTGAGGATCGCCTACATACATAAAGGCAAATTCATCAGGATTGCCTGTCTTCAGGGTCTGGGCAGCCTGCCACTGGCCGTTGAGCTTTACCTGATACCAGTAGGTGGTGTCAGGCTTCAGGTTTTTGACGGTCACTTTGTTGGTATAGTAGGTAGTATCATCTATGGTTGTGCCTGGCTGGGTGGTGCCTTTATATATGCTGCTGTTTTTCATATTGGCATTGTCAGCAATGCGAATTTCGGCATTTTTTGCCTGTTCCTTTGAGTACCAGCCAAAGTTCAGCTGGCTGGAATCCTTGCCCGGGGCAATGGAAACCTGCTCATAATCTGTCTTTATGCTTTCCCAGCCTGCTTTCCACTGCTGCCAGTTTACATCGCCAATCTGGGTGGCTACGATTGTATCCGGCGTGCTGGAAGCATCGTTCCAATGCTCGGTTGCGGCAAAGCAATTGGAGGCAACGCAGAGAGCTGC
Source organism: Selenomonadaceae bacterium (assembly GCA_022786545.1). Classification (GTDB taxonomy): domain Bacteria; phylum Bacillota; class Negativicutes; order Selenomonadales; family Selenomonadaceae; genus Anaerovibrio. The sequence goes on along the minus strand of JALFXV010000110.1, from coordinate 44,968 downwards.
CATTATGGACACAACAAGACGTTTTTTGCTTTTTAAGAGCTTCATGGTATAAATCCTCCTGATAAAAGTATAAATTATGTATATCAAATAACAGGTTCAATATATCACGAAATTATTATGTTACGATTTAGGTTTTGTAATTGTTTTGTAAATTTCAGTTTGCCGTCGTGGTAGTATGATACTTCGGGAATATTAACGGATGAATTTTGTGAGTTTGTGCACTCCGTTCGGACTAAAAATGGGCTGAGCGGGACAGCTACCCATAGAAAACACGCTCGCGCTCCTCGTTGTGCCTCGCGTTACTAACATTCATCTATCGCCTGCGGCTCTGATGAATGAAGTAACGAGGCACAACAAAGGTTTTCTATGGGTACTGTCCTCACTCATCCCTTTCTTTGTCTGAACAGATATAAACAAAATGATAAAACAGCATATATTGTTTGCTGCCATAGTGCTGCATATAGCTTTACGAATAAGCCTGAAATAGGGGGTGGGAGGCTGACGAGACCTGATACTGCCAATGTACTTGCAAGCATTTTTGCAGAACTCATATATTGTATTTTTATACCCCTCATCGCATTAGCTGTGGTAGCTGGTATGAAAAAATTTTACAATTCGTCTTATGCATTTATCCGATTGTTCACTGCTCGCTTTTGTGCTAAAATACCTCTGGTAATGGAATGAACCGTAATAAGATAAAACACATTACTTGATGGAGGTAATTTGCATGGAATATACAAATTTTCAAGTAGGAGAAAAATTCCCCCTGCCTATCAAAAATCAGGGGGACGGGGGGCTTTTTCAGATAGACGCCAATGGCTGCATGTTCATCTTGCAGCTTAGCAAGACCGATGTGATTGCCACAGAGGCATTTCGCACTGGCAAGCTGGAACTGGGGCTGTATGAGCAGGATGGCATATTGTTCCTTTTGTACAAGATTGATGGCATCTTCAAGGATGGCTGGGGGGACTGCCCCCTGGGCGTGCAGCTGCTGCCACCGGGATTGAAGCCTGTTCTGGAAGATTTGCAGGAGCCTGTACTGCACATGTATCTGGTGGATACCAACTTGCAAATCCTGCTGGCGCAGCGCACTGTAGAGCTTTCTGAGGCATTTTTCAGCCAGCTGCGCACATCCGTCAAAGCACAGCTGGAATCCTCTATGACGCCTGGCGCCTTTGTCACCACCCTGCAAAAAATCTGGGGACGGCACTCCTCAAAGGATATGAGCGAAAAACTTGCAGTCCGCCAGTCAGTGGAAATGAGAATCCCGCCTATAACCCCACGGCAGTGAATTTTAGTTGGTACAGCGGCTGGCAGCAGCAGGCTGCGTCAGCCTCCTCGCCCCTCTTATTTCAGTTTATTCGTAAAGCTGTATGCAGCACTATGGCAACATATAGCAAGTGGCGTTTTATCATTTTGTTGTATCTGTTCAGACAAGAAAGGGATGAGTGATGACAGTACCCATAGAAAACCTTTGTTGTGCCTCGTTACTTCATTCATCAGAGCCGCAGGCGATAGATGAATGTTAGTAACGCGAGGCACAACTAGGAGCGTGAGCGTGTTTTCTATGGGTAGCTGTCCCGCTCAGCCCATTTTTATTCTGAACAGAATCTACAAACAAAACAAAAAAACTCATCCGTTAATGTTTCAGAAGCCCCATACCTTCACAACGATAAACTTAAATTTCCCCATGATATGGTAAATATAGGCAAAATATGATAGAATGTTTAAAGTATACATTTTTGTATTTGCAGTAAGAACCAGAGGAATATTTTTGGAAAAGAGGGTGTTGTCATGAGATACTGTTTTTCTATTTTTTCCGCTATTTTATTTTTGACTTTTGTCATGTGCAGTAATGTCATGTATAGCACAGCTGAGGCAGAAGAAAATACCTGGTACTGGATATCATCGGATAACAATTATACCAAGTATTATGATACATCCCAGGTGAAGGTACAGGAAGCATTCGGGGGAATTGCTACCAGGATTACAGCCGTTACCCGGACCACTTACAGCTATGGCGGTGCCAAGGAAACCCTGGATAACTACGGCATCAAGGATATCAAGCCAAATGCGCTGGCGTACAGCCTGGCAACTGTGCAGGTATGCCCCCAGACAAGGGTGCTGGCATACCTGGACGAAACTTTTTATGATGCAAATGGCAAGAAGCTGTGGAGCAAGCAGTATAAGCCGCTGAAGTACAAGGAAATGAACTCCCTGGAGTTTGATGAGGATTTTTATGCCTATATTGTGGACAGCGTCTTTGGCATAGGCGAGGTGGAAAGGCGCAACGCTTCTAACAGATGGCTGCTGCTGTGGCAGGAGAAGATGTCCAATGGCGGCTATGTCAGCTGCATGGCGGATACCACCACCATGCGTGTGAACGGCGAGAACATCATTTTCTGGGAATGGCAGGAATACAAGTCTGCCGATGGCCAGCTGGTGGAAATCCGTTTTTTGAAAAAGGCAGTCAACATCCCCCAGTATACGGGAAAGATTGTCCGTTATCAGCACTGGAATCCCCGGGAGGGCTGGAAGGACTATACGGAGCGGGAAACTGACGGGGTTTACCACGCTATTGCAGGCGGCTCCAATGATGAAAAGGAATTGAAGGCGCTGCAGGTCTATGAGAGCAGGCACCAGAAATGGGTGCACAGGTACAGTCTGGAGGATTACGAGTCCCTGGCCCGCTGAGATGGCCTCCGGGGAAGCTCGTAAGGATGATGAGGAGTTAATAGCTAATGCCAATCAAGATACCAAATGATTTGCCGGCAGCGGCAATTCTGGAAAAAGAAAATATTTTTATCATGGATTCGGACAGGGCCTACAGCCAGGATATCCGCCCCCTGCGGCTTTTGATTTTGAACCTGATGCCCGTGAAGCAGGTAACGGAAACCCAGCTTTTGAGGCTTTTGGGCAATTCGCCGCTGCAGATTGAGGTGGATTTTGTCTATACCGAGTCATATGTGCCTACCCATACCTCCCAGGATTACTTGACGGAGTTTTACGGCACCTTTGCCGAGGTGCGCCACAAAAAATATGACGGCTTCATCATTACCGGTGCGCCGGTGGAGCAGATGCCCTTTGAGGATGTGGCATATTGGGATGAGGTTTCTGAAATCATGGAGTGGAGCAAGGCCAATGTGTACTCCACCTTCCATATCTGCTGGGGCGCCCAGGCAGGGCTGTACTATCATTATGGCATCCCAAAGTACGATGTGGCGCCTAAGATATTCGGCGTGTACAAGCATCACCTCTGCCAGCAGAATGAGCCGTTGTTCCGGGGCTTTGATGATGAGTTTTATGTGCCCCATTCCCGGCATACGGAGATTCGCCGGGAGGATATAGAAAAGGTGGAGGAGCTGACTATCCTGGCAGAGTCCGATGACGAGGCAGGGGTGTATGCTATTGCCAACCTAGAGCAGAGGCAGTTTTTTATTACCGGCCATGCAGAGTATGACCCGTTATCCTTAAAGCAGGAGTACGACAGGGATATGGCTGCCGGCATGCCTAATGTGAACGTGCCGAAGAATTATTATCCTGATGATGACCCTGCCAGGCTGCCTGTGGTCAGATGGCGTTCCGTGGCAAACCTGCTGTTTTCCAACTGGCTTAACTACTATGTATATCAGGAAACGCCCTATGAGCTGGATAGCCTTTGCCGTTATCAGGACAATATCTAAAAGACAAGGTGAGTTTGATGAATTGCAAGTATTTGGCGGTATTGGGTGCCGCCCTTTTGAGTTTTTCCTTTGGCTCTGACGCAGCTTTGGCGGCGCCTGATGTGCCTGAGGATATTTTTCGCTGGGTGCAGTCATCCGCCAGGACCAATTATTTTTTCAACAAGCAGCAGATTTGCTATGCTGTGGATGCAGATGGCAATATCAATACAAATGTGCTGATTGTGCCGGTATTAAAGACGTTTGATGATGTGATGATTAACGATGTGGTGGCAAAGCGCCGCTGGAATGGCAAGTCCCTGGCAGGCTTTGATGATTTTGTGGGGGTTTCGGAGTATCTTGCTATCAATCTGGCAGAAAAAAAGGTCAGCGTGCAGGAGGTAAATTACCTGGATTCCACCTGGACCGCCATTGAGGTTGTCAGGACGGATGCGGCGGTGAGCCTGGAGGAGCTGTCCGAGAAAAGCCTTGAGGGAAAATTTTATGAAAGAATTATAGACTATGCCATGCGCAATCAGCTGGTTCTGGCCTTGCGTACCAAAGGGGATATTGATGATGCCCTCAAGGCGCAGCTGGCTGAAAAGCAGGCAGCTTACAGGGATGAGAACAAGCCGGACCGGCCTGAGGATAATGAGTAACAGCGGGAAGGGTTTCTGATGTCGACAGAGTTTACTTTCTTAGTGGAGAAATGCTGCCCGGTTTGCGGCAGAAGTACCAGGGTGGTAAAGGTAAAGTCCCGTCTGGTGGCAACTCAGGTGGATAATGACTACTGCTGCCATTACCGGGATTTTAACCCGTATCTCTATCATATCTGGGTCTGCGAGCATTGCAGCTTCGCTGCGGACGAAAAGGTATTTCTGACGTCAATGCCCATGAGCAGGCGTGAGCTGATGGGTAATGCACTGGTAGAAAAGAATGTTCACTTTGACTTTCATGAGGAACGTGATTTGCCGGACGGCATTGCCGCGGTCAAGCTGGCGATTTTTTGTGCCGAGGTACTGAAGGCGTCTCTGGCCAGGCAGGCCGGCATTACCATGAGGCTGGCCTGGATTTACAGGCTGTCCGGCAACCGGGAAGAGGAAGTAATCTATCTGGAAAAGGCATTGAAGCTGTATATTCGTTCACTGGAAACGGAAAGGTATCCCATCGATACGCTGACTGACAGCATGGTGATGTACCTGATTGGCGCCCTGTATGCTGATTTGGGGGACCGTGAAAAGGCTGTTCTGTATCTCAGCCGGCTGGTGGATGAAAAAAGGCGCAACCCTGCCGGCAGCGAAAAGCTGTACCGGGATGCCCGCCGCCTGTGGCAGGCCGTGCGGGAGAGCAACAAGGAAGCTGACGAAGAGTATGGCAGCGCAGCAGCAGGCAGGCCGGGGCAGGGGAAGGGCGCAAAGGACAGCAGGGATGGCAGGGTAAAGGAGGCGCCAGCTGCCAAAAAGGCGGCGCCTGCCAAGAAGAAAAGTGCCATCAGCCGCTGGTTCGGCTGATGGAGGCAGATGGGACAGGTGATTTTTATGGATATGCCGGCAATTATTGCGGAATATCTTCCCGGCATCAGCGCGGAAAGCATTTCGGCGGCTGTGGAGGATTATCAGCCTGCATGGAAGGTCATACAGCATACATGGAATAATGAGACCCTGAAGGAAATTATGCAGGGCAAGGTTTCCGTGCCGGATGATGTGATTAACGAGGCCATAGCGGAGAGGCTGAAGTCGGAGGCGGATGGCGGTGCAGGGGAGGCACCGGAGCCGCCAGTGACGGAACTGAGGCTGGTTTCCAGGGAGAATGGCAGGCTGGAGATATTTGCCCATACCAAGAAGCTGGGCAGGGTGGAATTTTCCGGGACTATTGAGGAATTTGTGCATAAGGCCGAGGATTCCCATGTGACCTATCGCGTCAGGGAAAGGGCATTGAAGGACCACGGGCTGGCCTCCTGGTTTTTTTCCCGCATCTCCATGTCCATGTCCCAGAAGCTGTTTGGCAAGCTGGACCTGGGGGAGAGCCTGCCCACATCCATCAAGGGCAATTATATAACCGTGGATTGCAGGAAGGCATTGGAGCAGTCAGAGCTGGCAAGGGCGGAGATAAAAGGCTGCCGCCTGCTGGATATGCTGGAAATTGAGAACGCCGTGCCCCATGATGGTTATATCATGTTTAAGACAAAACTGAATATTCCGCAGGAAATTCAGGTGGCAGCCCTGGATTTGCTGCTTCGCCGTCATACGCAGGAGGGAAATTGAGCAGATGAAGAAGATAACAGTGATTTTGCTGTGCCTGGCAGTTTTGCTGGCAGCCTTTAGCGGAACGGCTGCCGCCAAAAAGAAAGAAGTACCCAAGGACAAGGGGACTATCGTATTTATTCCTCATGATAACCGGCCTATTTCTGATGTGGAAACGGCAGATACCATTCGTCAGCTGGGATACAAGGTGGTGGTGCCGCCGGATGAGCTGCTGGGCAGCAAGACCAATCTGGGGGATTCGGACAAGCTCTGGCAGTGGCTGGAGGACAATACCACCGTGCCCCACAGCAAGGACAAGAAGCCGCCCCACAAGCCGCTGCCTGGCATCAAGGCAGTGGTGCTGTCAGGTGATGCCCTGATTTATGGCAGCCTGGTAGGTTCCAGGAAGCACAATTTCAGTCAGGATGAGCTGCTGGAACGGGTGAAGAAGTTTCAGGAGTTCAAGGACTCCCATCCCAAGGTGCCCATGTATGTATTTTCCTCCATCATGAGGACGCCCCGCACAGGCGAGGCATCCGGCACTGAGGAGCCGGGCTACTACTTCAGCTATGGCACGGATATTTTCCGCTACACGGCCCTGAAGGACAAGGAAGAAGTGGAGGGGCTGACCAAGCGGGAAAAGAAGGAAATGAAATTCCTGACGGAGTTTTTGCCCCAGGAGGCCATCGATGACTGGATGAGCCGCCGCAGCAAAAATCTGGCTGTGAACAAGGCCATGATTGACCTGGCAAAAAACGGGACATTTTCCTATTTCTGCCTGGGCCGTGATGACAATGCCCCTTACTCCCAGACCCACAGGGAAAGCCGCTGGCTGAATGATTATGGCAGGGAGCTGGGGAAGACCCGCTTCAACAACATGGCGGGCATTGACGAGTTCGGCATGCTGCTTTTGACCAGGGCTGTCAACGACTTGGAGACAGTGATGCCCTTCGTCTATGTGCGCTATAACATCGGCGAGGGAGCCAGGGTGGTTCCCTCCTATTCCGATGAAGCCATCGACAAGACCATCCGCTCCCATGTGGTTATGGCCGGCGGCGTGTATGTGACCACCCCCTCCAGGGCGGATTTGGTGCTGCTGGTTAATACCAACCCCGATGGAGAGACCTATGAGGCAAATGATGCCGGGAACACGGAGAAGAGCAGGTTCTCTACCAGGTATTTCGTGAATATGCTGGAGGAGGAGCTGGCAGAGGGCCGTCCGGTGGGGATTGCTGATATTGCCTATGCCAATGGCTCAGATAATGCCCTGATGGCGGCCCTGAGAGACAAGGATTTGCTGTTCAGGCTGCAGGCGTATTCCGGCTGGAATACGCCCACCAACAGCACGGGCTTCGTGCTGGGGCAGGGCATGCTGATGACCAGGATGAGTGATGAGAGCCGCAAGCGGCTGCTTTATACCCGCTACCTGGATGACTGGGGCTATCAGGCCAATGTGCGCCAGAACCTGTCCGCCACCCTGGGGTATTTCAAGGGACATGGTGACGGTGGCAATCTCAATGAGAAGCGGGCCCGGACAGAGGCATCCGCCACCCTGAGGCTGCAGACCTTCGCCAGATGGAATCTGCCGGAGCTGGTGGATGTGAAGCAGATAAGGATAACCATGCCTTGGAACAGGCTGTTTGAGTGCTATCCGCAGTTTTAATTTGATATTTTGCAATAAAAATGTGAGCCTGCCGGGAACAGGCTCACATTTTTTGTCTCATTTAGCAGTATGTAATGTTTTTAGGCGTTGGCCTTGCGGAATTTCTCCATGAAGTCAGCCAGCTTCTCGCAGCCCTCATAAGGCATGGCGTTGTAGATGGAAGCGCGCATGCCGCCTACGGAGCGGTGGCCCTTGACGCCGCCCAGCTGGTTCTCCAGGGCCTCGGCCACGAACTTCTTCTCCAGCTCCTCGCTTGGCAGGCGGAAGGTTACGTTCATGAAGGAGCGGCTGTCCTTGTCAGCATGGCCTGCATAGAAGCCGTTGCTGCTGTCGATGGCATCATAGACCAGAGCAGCCTTCTTCTTGTTGCGCTCTGCCATAGCTTCCAGGCCGCCCTGTGCCTTAATCCACTTGGCAACCTTGCCCACCATGTAGATGCCGAAGGCTGGCGGGGTGTTGTAGAGGGAGTTCTTGTTGTAGTAGGTATCATAGCGCAGCATGGTCGGCAGGTCAGCAGGGCTCTTTTCCAGCATGGAGCGCCTTGCCACTACCAGTGCCACACCGGCAGGGCCCAGGTTCTTCTGGACACCGGCGTAAATCAGGCTGAACTTGGAGAAGTCCAGAGGGCGGGACAGGATGTCGGAGGACATGTCAGCAATCAGAGGCACATCGCCGGTCTCCGGGATGTAGTGGTACTCGGTGCCGAAGATGGTGTTGTTGTAGCAGACATGGAGATAAGCGGCATCATCGCTGAGCTTGATTTCCTCCTGAGCAGGGATGTGCTTGAAGTTGACATCCTTGCTGGAGGCGGCCACATAGCCGCGGCCCAGGATTTCGGCCTCCTTGTAAGCCTTGCTGGCAAAGCTGCCGGACAGAACGTAGTTGCCGCGCTTCTCGGCGGAGGCAAAGTTCAGGGCAACCATGTCGAACTGCATGCTGGCACCGCCCTGCACGAACAGTACCTCGTAGTCATCACCCAGCCCCATCAGCTCAAGGATATCAGCCTTTGCCTGGTTGTGCACTGCATCGTATGCCTTGGCCCGGTGGCTGATTTCCAGGATGGACATGCCGGTATCCTGAAAATTCAGAAATTCTGCCTGTGCTTCCTTCAATACTTCCAATGGCAGCATGGAAGGGCCTGGATTGAAATTATAAATACGATTTGCTTCCAAAATGAAAACCTCCTCAGTGTTGTCTTGTCTTTATTCTCGCTGCTGCCGCTTTCACTGCTGGCGGCATTATATGGTATGTCTGCTTTCTATGCGGAAATCTTAGTTGGCATCAAATACGATGACCTTGGCGCCGAAAATGCCGTCCATTGAGGTAATCAGCTTGATGACATCCTTAGGCACATCCTTGTCCAGGGTCAAAATCATCAGGCTGGTGCCTTCTACGCTGGTGGTGCCCACCTGCATGCCGGAGATGTTTACGCCGGCTGCGCCCATGATGGAACCAACCTGGCCGATAACGCCCGGGCGGTTGATGTGAGGGCAGATGAGGATGCAGTCCTGAGGTGCCAGGTCAACGCGGTTGTCATCAATCTTGATGATGCGTCCCTTGTCACCAAAGAGGGTGCCCTGTACGCTGACGGACTTGTCCCCGGAGTAGGCGGTAACGGTGATGATGTTGGCAAAACGCTCCGTATCCTTGTCCTTGATTTCGTTGACCTTCAGGCCCCGCTCCTTGGCCAGGCCAGGTGCGTTGACATAGTTGACGGTCTTTTCCATCTCGGAGTCCAGCATGCCCTTGATAACGGCAGTGGTGACCATCTTGGTGTTCACATCGGCAATATCGCCGTTGTAGGTGATTTCCAGCTTCTTGATGGCTCCGTCAGCCAGGGCGCGTACTGCGCAGCCCAGCCGCTCTGCCAGCTCGAAGTAAGGGGTGATGACGTTCATTACCTGCTTGGAAACAGGTGCCATGTTTACAGCGGTCATGACAGGCTCCCCGTTGAGGGCTGCCTTGATGCCCTGGGCCACATCCACGGCAACGCCGATCTGTGCCTCAACAGTGGAAGCACCCAGATGCGGGGTTACATAGATGCCAGGCACACCCAGCAGAGGATGGTCAGCAGGAATAGGCTCGCTGGTGAATACATCCACAGCGGCACCTGCTACCTGGCCGGACAGCACTGCCTCCCGGAGGTCAGCCTCGTTGATGATGCCGCCGCGGGCGCAGTTCACCAGGCGCACCCCCTTCTTCATGCGGGCCATGACGTCCTTGTTAATCATGTTCCGGGTGGTGTCGGTGAGCGGCATGTGCACGGTGATGAAGTCGGACTTCTCGATTACCTCGTCAAAGGTGCCCACGGTTACGCCCATGTCCTTGCAGCGTTCCTCGTTGATATAAGGGTCGTAGCCGATAACCTTCATGTCAAAGGCCAGGGCGCGCTTTGCCACGCCGCTGCCGATGCGTCCCATGCCGATGACGCCCAGGGTCTTGCCCTTCAGCTCCACGCCGGTGTACTTCTTGCGGTTCCACTCGCCCTTCTGGAGGGTTTCGTTGGCAATAGGGATATGGCGGGCCATAGCCATCATCATGGCGCAGGTATGCTCAGTGGCGGCGATGGTGTTGCCGCCTGGGGAGTTAATAACGATAATGCCTTTGTCGGTGGCAGCGGCAACATCAATGTTGTCCACGCCTACACCGGCACGGCCTATAATCTTCAAATTCTTGGCAGCTGCAATCACCTCGGCTGTAACCTTGGAGGCGGAGCGCACAATCAGCGCATCATAATCAGGGATTATAGCTAAAAGCTCCTCGGCTGGCAGCTTGTCCCTTACCTCGCACTCAAACTCATCCTTCAAAATGTCTACAGCCATCTGGGAAACGCCATCTGCAATTAAAACCTTCATCTTTAGTCCTCCTAAAAATAAAAATAGCTTCACCCCGCCTTGGGGTGAAGCATATACTCCACGGTACCACCCAAATCACACCCGAAAAGGCGCAACTCTCGCTCGCTGTATCGGGCGCACCCGTCCGGCTCATCGTCGGCCTCTCCGAGGCGGACAGCTACCTTTCTCACACCGGCTTTCACCAGCCGCCGGCTCTCTGGCATCGAAAGCAAATAGCCTTTTCCTCATCATTGAGTTGTGATATTTAAATATTTTATCGCGATAAGGGCATTATATGTTATACTTTACAAAAAGTCAAGTGTATTTTTGAGAAATACGCATTTTACATTTTTTTATTGATGAATTGCACTCTGCTGAAAAAACTACTATAATTTATGCTAGAGTTTTGGCGATTATTTTAAACGATGGGGGTTTTTATGAAGATAGATGGTTTAGGTGCCAGGCCGGCGATGTCTGCCCGGGGCCCGGAAACAGGCCATAGGGCAGCTTCCCTGGATTCGGATTTTGCTTCCGAGCTGGAGGACCAGCAGGGCAATATGACCCGGGAGCAGCTGCAGCAGATGCTGGAGGAGATTGACGCCCAGGGGCAGAAGCTGACCAATACGCCCACTTATGATGAACTGAAATCTTATCGCAGCCTGATCAAGAATTTTGTAGGCACGGTGGTATCCCAGATGTATGCAGTGAATACCCAGGCAGGCTGGGACCGCATGGGACGCCAGAAGGTCTATACCACGGTGCGGAAGATTGACAGGGAGCTGGAGAACCTGGCGGAGAAAATCCGCCTGGGACAGACCAGGCAGCTGGATATTGTGGCAAGCCATGATGCCATCCGGGGCATGCTGGTGGACTTGTACATGTGATGAATACCCAGTGGAAGGATATTGTCGGGCATAAAGAGCTGATAGGAAGGCTGCGGGCTATGCAGATGGAGGACCGGATTCCTCATGCCATGCTGTTCTGCGGTGCAGAGGGTGTGGGCAAGACTCTGGCTGCAGAGGTTCTGGCAGCCGTTTTGCTGTGCCATGAGCCAGCGGGGGGGCAGTGCTGCGGCAGGTGCCCTGCCTGCTTGGCTCTCAAGGCCGGCACCCATCCTGATTATTTCCTGCTGCAGCCGGAGAGTTCCGGCAAGGCGGCCAAAAGCATCAAGATCGAAGCTGTCAGGGAGCTGCAGTCAGGCATCGCCCGGGTGCCTCTGCTGTCCCGTTGCAGGGTGGTGATTATCCAGGGGGCGGAACTGATGAATGAGGCGGCGGCCAACTGCCTGCTGAAAACCATCGAGGAGCCGGAGGGGCAGGCGGTGTTTATCCTGCTGACCAGCGCCCCGGCGGCGCTTTTGGACACGATTATTTCTCGGTGCATGCGGGTGGAGTTCGGCATATTGCAGCTGGAGGAACTGCAGGAGGTGCTCTGCCGCCAGGGGATGGACAAGGAAGAGGCCCGGCGGCTGGCCGCCGTGGCTGATGGCAGTGCCGCCAGGGCTTTGTCCCTCCGGCAGCCGGAAATCCGGGAACTGCACCAAAAAGCTTTCCGGCTGGCGGAAAAGGCGGGCAGCCTGAACGTGGAGGATATGCTGCAGCTGGCAAAGGATATGTCCGGCAGCAGCCGGGAGCAGCTTAGCCAGTGGCTGGGCTTTCTGGCCATGATTTACCGGGATTTGCTGGTACTGTACAGCGGCAGCGGGCTGCCCCTGTACAATCAGCCGGACGTGCAGAAATTATCCGCCCTGCTGGCCAGGTATCCACGGCACAGGCTTCTGGATCTGCTCAGGCTGGTGCAGGAGTATCAGAAGCGGCTCCGCAGTAATGTCAATGTGCAGCTGTGCCTGGAGGGCTTTTTCATCAGGCTGGAAAACCTCATGCCATAAGGCAGGGTTCGCATAAAAAATAACAAGGAATATTGGAGGCATAAATGCAGACAGTAGTTGGGGTTCGCTTTAAGCGGGCCGGCAAGATATATTATTTCAGTCCGGGCAAGCTGGACATTAAGCTGAATGACAATGTCATCGTGGAAACCGCCCGGGGCATCGAGTTTGGCACGGCGGTCATCGGCCCCCGGGAGGTGCCTGATAGCGAGGTGGTGCTGCCCCTGAAGGAGGTGCAGCGCATCGCCACCGATGCTGACAGGGCCAAGGTGGCGGACAACCTGCGCCGCCGGGATGAGGCATTCGGCATCTGCGAGGAAAAGATTGCGGCCCACGGGCTGCCCATGAAGCTGGTGGATGTGGAGTACACTTTTGATGTAAACAAGATTATCTTCTATTTTACGGCTGATGGCAGGATTGATTTCCGGGAACTGGTCAAGGATCTGGCGGCGATATTCCGCACCCGCATCGAACTGCGGCAGATCGGTGTCCGGGATGAGGCGAAGCTGATGGGGGGCATCGGCTGCTGCGGCAGGCCTCTGTGCTGCCACAGCTTCCTGGGGGAGTTCGAGCCTGTGTCCATCCGCATGGCCAAGGAGCAGAACCTGTCCCTGAACCCTACCAAGATTTCCGGCATCTGCGGCAGGCTCATGTGTTGCCTGAAGTATGAGAATCATTGTTACTGCGGCAGCAAGAAGCAGCGCAAGAAGATTAAGCCGCCTGCCCAGGGCAGCAAGGTCATTACTGCTGAGGGCGAGGGCAAGGTAATCAATCTGAACATGCAGCGCCGCTCCGCCACCATCCTGCTGGATGACCGCAAGACCATTGTGGCTTCCTGGGAGGATATTATTGAAAAGGACGGCATGGACATGATCTGATGTCCCGGTATATGCAATTATATGGAAAATATTGAAACAAATCTCAGGGACTGGTCGGAGGTTATAGCCGGCTTGTCCCCGGATGAGCGGCTGGATGACCTTTTGTGCAGCGGCAGGCGCATTATCCAGAACAGGAAGGAGTTCTGCTTTTCCCTGGATGCGGTGCTGCTGGCCCATTATCCCCGCTACAAGAAGCACTGGCGGGTCTTTGACCTGGGCACCGGCACCGGGGTGATGCCCCTTTTGATTGCCGATGAGGTGCGGGAAATCCATGCAGTGGAAATCAATCCCGTCATGGCTTCTCTGGCCAAGCGCAATATTGCGCTGAACGGCCTGCAGGAGAAAATCCATGTGTCAGAGGGGGATTACCGGCATATCCGGGAGCTTTATCCCCCGGAGAGCTTTGACTGCGTGCTTGCCAATCCCCCCTACCGCCCTGTCAATCAGGGGCAGCTGAACAGCCTGGACGGGGTGGCCAGGGCCCGCCATGAGGTGACGGCAACCTTGCAGGATGTGGTGAAGGCGGCACGCTACCTGCTGAGGTTCCGGGGGCGGTTTGCGATGGTGCACCTGCCGGAAAGGCTGGGGGAAATCATCGTGGCCATGGCGGAGAACCAGATACAGGTCAAGAGGCTGCAGCTTGTCCAGCCCAAGCCGGACAAGCCTTCCAACCTGATGCTGATCGAGGGGGTGGCAGGTGCCGCGCCCGGGGGCATGAAGGCAGAGCTGCCGCTGATTGTCCATGAGCCGGACGGCAGCTACACCAGGGAAATCCTTGATATATACAATATGTGATGATACAAAGAATACAATGCAGAAGGGCGATGTTATGACCGAAGAAAAAAGGGGCAGGCTGTACCTGTCGGCTACGCCGATTGGCAATCTGGAGGATATGACCTTCCGGGCGGTGCGCATCCTGGGGGAGGCTGACCTGATTGCCGCGGAGGATACCCGGCACACGCGCAAGCTGTTGTCCCATTATGATATACATACGGCTGCCACCAGCTACCATGAGCACAATAAGCTGGCCAAGGGGCCCCAGCTGGTGGAGAAGATGCTGGCAGGGGCAGTGGTGGTCTGTGTCAGTGATGCGGGCCTGCCGGGCATATCCGATCCGGGAGCCCACCTGGCACAGCTGGCCATTGAGGCAGGCATAGAGGTCAGTCCCCTGCCGGGGGCCAACGCCGCCCTGTCAGCCTTGATTTGCTCCGGCCTTGATACCACGGCCTTTACCTTTTATGGTTTTTTGCCCAAGACAGGCAAAAAGCGGCGGGAGCTTCTCTTGAGGATTAAGGAAAGCCCGGAAACCCTGATATTTTATGAGGCCCCCCATCATCTCAGGGAGACTCTGGTGCAGCTGTGCCAGGCGCTGGGAGAAGGGAGGACGGCGGTGGCGGCCCGGGAACTGACCAAGCATTATGAGGAATTTAATCGCCGCACTTTGGGAGAGCTTTTGGCCTACTACCAGGAGCATGAGCCCAGAGGGGAGTTCGTCCTCATCGTCAGCGGCTTTGACAGCAGCAGGGAAGCTTCCAGCGAGAACTCCGCTCCTGTAAATCCAGTTGAACTGGTGGAAAAGCTTGAGTCCGGGGGCATATCCCGGAAGGAAGCCATGCGCCAGGCGGCCAAAACCCTCAACATGAGCCGCAGGGACATATACAATCTATTATTGCAGCAACAAGTATAATGGCTGGCACACACCTATCCCCGGCATGATTTTAATTTCAAATACATCAAATATAATAAAATATATTTTTAGGAGGAAACAGTTTTGAGCAACAAAAGTTTCTATATTACTACGCCAATCTACTATCCAAGTGCCAAGTTGCACATCGGCCATGCTTACTGCACCACTATTGCCGACTCGGTGGCACGTTTCCACCGCCTGGCAGGGGATGATGTATTTTTCCTGACCGGCAGTGACGAGCACGGCCAGAAAATCCAGCAGAAGGCAGAGGAGCAGGGCATCAGCCCGATTGAGTATGTTGATCCGATTGTGGCAGGCTTTCAGCACCTCTGGGAGATGCTGAATATTTCCAATGATGATTTTATCCGCACCACGGAAAAACGCCATGAAAAGGTAGTGCAGGAGATTTTCCGCCGCATTTATGACAAGGGTGATATCTACAAGGGAGCCTATACCGGCCTCTACTGCACCCCTTGCGAGAGCTATTGGACGGAGCTGCAGCTGGATGAGAAGGGCTGCTGCCCTGACTGCCACCGTCCTGTGCAGGAAGTATCCGAGGAAGCTTATTTCTTCAAGATCAGCAAGTACGCTGACCGCCTGCTGCAGTACATCGAGGATAATCCTGATTTTATCCAGCCGGTTTCCCGCCGCAACGAGATGATTAACTTCATCAAGCAGGGCATGGAGGATTTGTGTATTTCCCGTACCTCCTTTGACTGGGGTATTCCTGTGCCGATTGATGAAAAGCACGTTATCTATGTGTGGTTTGATGCCCTGTCCAACTACCTGACTCCTATCGGCTATCTGGATGATGAGGAAAAGTTCAATAAATACTGGCCTGCCAACATCCATCTGGTAGGCAAGGAGATTGTCCGCTTCCACTCCATCATTTGGCCGTGCATCCTCATGGCTCTTGACCTGCCGCTGCCAAAGCAGGTATTCGGCCACGGCTGGCTGGTGGTGGATGGCAGCAAGATGTCCAAGTCCGTGGGCAACGTGGTGGACCCTATCGGCCTGATTGAGGAGTTTGGTGCGGATGCCATCCGCTATTTCCTGCTGCGTGAAATCAACCTGGGGCAGGATGGCAATTTCTCCCGGGATGCCCTCATCCAGCGCATCAATGCCGATCTGGCCAATGACCTGGGGAACCTGCTGCACCGCACCCTGAGCATGGTAAAAAAATTCCAGGCGGGCGTGGTGCTGGCGCCTGAGGGGCGGTCCCAGGTGGATGAGTCCCTGATTGCCGATGCTATGTCTGCGGTGAAGGCTTTTGATGAGGACATGAGCAGCATGAAAATCAGCAGCGCTATCAAGGCAGTCTGGGCATTTATCAGCAGGGCAAACAAATATATTGACGAGACGGCACCTTGGGCGCTGGCCAAGGATGCAGCCAGGAAGCAGGAACTGGCCAATGTCATGTACAACCTGGTGGAGGCACTGCGCCTCATCAGCGGCATGGTTCTGCCGTACATGCCGTCTACTGCCGAAAAGCTGTGGCAGCAGCTGAACCTGCCGGGCAGCCTGTGGGGTTTGCGCCTGTCTGATATGCAGCAGTGGGGCGGCACCCCGGCTGGCATGCACATCGGTGAGGCGCAGCAGCTGTTTCCTCGCATCGAGGTGGAGACGGCAAAGGCACGGTGAGCAATATGGCAATAGCTAAAGAGGGGGGCTTTTCTGCCCTGCTGGTAGATACCCACGCCCATATAGACACGGACAGGTTCGATGAGGACAGGGATGAGATGCTGGCCAGGGCAAAGGAGGCCGGGCTGGCGGCCATCATCAACATGGGGGACTCCCTGGAGTCCTCCGCCCGTTCCGTGGCTATGGCAGGTAAGTACGACATGGTGTATACAGGCGTAGGCATCCATCCAGAGGAAGCCCGTCCCATGACCCAGGGGGATGATGACCTGCTGGCTGCCTGGGCACAGGAGGCGAAGGTGGTGGCCATCGGCGAAATCGGCCTGGACTATTACTGGGTGAAGGATGAGGAGCAGCGGCAGCTGCAGCGGGAAATTTTTATCCGCCAGCTGGATCTGGCACGGCAGCTGCACCTGCCTGTCTGCGTCCATGACAGGGAAGCCCACGGTGATACCCTGGCAATCCTCAAAAAGGAAGCTAGGGATGTCAGGGGCGTCATGCACTGCTATTCCGGCAGCCTGGAGATGGCAAGGGAGCTGATGAAGCTTGACTGGTTCATCGGCGTGGATGGCCCCCTGACCTTCAAAAATGCGGCAAAGCTGCCGGAGATTGTGCAGCGGCTGCCCCTGGAGCGGATTCTGGTGGAAACGGACTGTCCCTATATGGCACCGGTGCCTGTGCGGGGCAAGCGCAATGAGCCTGCTTATGTGTACCATGTGGCGGCAAAGCTGGCGGAGCTCAGGCAGGTATCTTTTGAGCAGGTTGCCAGGCAGACCACCAGTAATGCCCAGGAATTGTATGGCAAGTTATGATAACATACACAAAAAATATGCAAAATTTTCTCAAAGTGGCGAGGCGTCCCAAACGCCTTGCCATTTCTGCTTTTACAATGCGGATAAATCAGCTTAAATGCCTTCAAAAGTGGGGAATAAACACTTTGAAAATTGACAGTTGAGCAGAAATATGATATAGTAGCACACATAATTACATAAGGGGGTATTTAATGACCTTAAAGAAACTATACCGCCGATGCAGCCGGGATGTCCGGTATCCCATCAGCATTGGCATCATGTGTGGAACAATGATGCTTTCCGGCTTCATTTCCAACAGGCATGTGACAATAGCGGTTGATGGCCAGCAGCTTGAGCTGAATACACCTTATAAGGTACCTGCCAATATTCTCAGCCAGGCAGGAATAGCGGCACTGGAAGGCGATGAATACGCATTTTCAGAGGATGACGAGGGCAATCAGGTTTTGACCGTGAAGCGTGCTGTGCCTGTCGTCATAGAATATAATGGAAGCAGAGAGACAATTTTAACCTGCAAGCCGACTGTGGGGGAGATTCTTGAACCCTACGGCTATGTAGGAAATGGCTACGAGGTCAATTACGGGCTGGATGCAGCTGTTGTAACCGGTATGAATATCCGGATAAAGGATGTTCCGGTGGCACCGCCCAAGGCAGAGAATACTGTCAGCACCAATCATGGTGAGATGGCCTATGCAGCCTGCATATCAATGGAGGCGAGTGCCTACCTGCCGACTGATGGCAACGGGGCAGGCATTACCGCCACAGGAGCTGTTGCCCGGCGTGGTATCGTGGCAGTGGATCCTGATGTAATTCCGCTGGGCACCAGGGTGTATATTCCGGGCTATGGAACAGCCGTGGCTGCCGATACAGGCGGAGCTATCCGAGGAAATAAAATAGATTTGTGCATGGAAAGCTACGGCGAGGCAATCAACTTTGGCCGCCGTTCAGTGGAAGTATACATACTCAATTAAATACCGGATAACTGTTGGCAGACAGTAAGAAGCGGGGAATAGTACAGGCAGAACAGCCCTTTACTAGTCCCCGCTTCTTATTTGCATTGTATGAAAAGTGTGGGGGGTGCTCAAAATAGTAAAATATTTGGATTGAAAAAAAGCAGTCAATAACGTACAATAGATGTAGAATAGTATGTGAGGCTTGCGGGGGATGTTATGGGCGTGGCGATAAACGAGGATGAGCTGATTCTGCTCACGAAGAATTTGATTAGTGATTATCTGAATGACGGGGATGTCTCCGGCCTGGCGATGCTGCTGGCGGAGGATGTGGTGGCGTACAGCCACCTGCATGTGAATTATGTCCGGGGCAGCTGGAACGTAAGGCAGTTCCTGAGCCGTCAGTACGAGAGGCTGGCACCCCTGGAGCTGACGCGTTGCAAGTACAGGTACAGCCCTACGGACGAGGGCGCCTCTGTGGTAAGCAAGCTGATTCTCACGTGTACCAGGGTAAAGATGCTGGTTTTTCTGAACATGACTGTCATGTTCAGGTACAACGAGAATGACTGCCCGGTGATAACCGGCATATACATTTACCGTGACTACCGGCATGAGAGTACCTTCAGGGTGCTGAGTGATGGCAATGTAGGCGGCAGGGCGGCAGAGTACCTGAGTACCTATGACGAATTGACCGGCATATACAACAAGCAGACTTTCTACGCCAAGACCAAGGAAATGCTGCTGGATAATCCTGATAAGAATTTTGACCTGCTGCGGATAAATATTGAGCGGTTCAAGGTGCTGAATGACCTGTTTGGCGAGGCGACAGGTGATAAGCTGCTCAGGTATATAGGAAAATTTATGAAGGAAATCAATCTGCCTCTCTGTGTCAGCGGACGCCTGTATGCTGACAATTTTGTGGTGTGCTATGAGGCTGGCAAGGGGGATTCCCGGCGCATGGTAAATATTATGCAGATGATGGCGGATAGCTTTGCCCTGAACCACCGCACTGTGCTCAGCTTCGGGCTGTACCGCATTGATGACAAGTCCCTGCCTGTGAGCGTCATGTGCGACAGGGCCAATATGGCCCTCTGGAAGGCCAAGGGCAATTTCAAGAATCCGTACTGCGAGTACGATGAGGAGATGCGCCAGCAGGTGCTCAAGGAGCAGAAGATTATCAATGCCATGGAAAGGGCCATTGAGAACAAGGAGTTTGCCATCTACCTGCAGCCAAAGTACAGCCTGGAGGATGAAACCATCGTGGGGGCGGAGGCGCTGGTGCGCTGGAACAGCCGGGATAACGGCTTTATTTCCCCGGGGGATTTTATTCCTGTGTTTGAAAATAACGGCTTCGTCTATGAGGTGGACAAGTTCATCTGGGAGGAGACCTGCCGCTATCTGAGAAAGTGGCTGGATGAGGGCAGGGATGTGAAGCCTATATCGGTGAACGTGTCCCGCATAGATTTGTATGACTCTAAGCTGGTGGATTGCCTGACAGGCCTGAGAAGCAGGTATGGTATTCCGGCCAAGTATCTGGAGCTGGAGATTACGGAGAGCGCCTATACGGAGGACCCGGAGCAGATTATCAGCATGACCAGGCGCCTGCGGGAGGCAGGTTTCGTCATCCTGATGGACGATTTTGGCAGCGGATATTCATCCTTGAATATGCTGAAGGATATCCAGATAGATATATTGAAGCTGGACATGGGGTTTTTAAAGAGTTCTGACCATTCTGCCAAGGGCGGCAATATCCTGGCTGCAATCATGCAGATGGCACACAGCCTGAAGATGCAGACTATTGCAGAGGGCGTGGAGACCAAGGAACAGGTGGAATTTTTGAAAAAAATCGGCTGCCAGTATGTGCAGGGCTTCTATTTTGCCAGGCCGATGACAGCGGCTGAGTTTGAAAAGCTGCTTTGAGCAGGCCGGTGCAGTATATATAACCATGTTGTTTCATGCTGCTGTGCGATACCGGGTGCCTGTCAGCGGGAAGTTATGCACAATATGTAGGCAGCGAAGGCTGCTATAAAAAACAGAGCAGGGGAGATGTTCCTTTCTCCATCCTGCCCTGTTTTTTTGTTGCTCTATTTCAGCACAATTTTTAGGATTAGCTCCTCATATTCAGCACTTGCCTTGCAACAGGCATTTCAGCCGCTCAATTTTCCGTTCATGGGCCTTGATGGAAAAATTCAGCCGGGCCCGTTCCTCTTCGGTGACGGTGTCGTCCTTTTTGGTGGCGTCAAGGTAGTCCTGGATGCGCTGGCGGCGGCTTTCCAGGGCAGCTATTTCATCGGCCAGGGGCTTTTTTTCTCCCAGTGCCGTGCCGTAGATGGTGCGGACGTTGTCAATGATATGCTGGGCATAGCCCCGTTCTGCCGAGGCTGTTTCCAGGTATCTGGCTACGGCATAGATGATTTCAAAGGGGTCAGTGCCCTCCTGAATCATTTCCAGCAAATCCATCTTGATGCTTTCCTGTACGCCGTGGGGCGTCTCTATCAGCTGCCTTGTGCTGCTGGCCTGTGCTTCTTTGGCATCTGTGCCGGTATTAGTAGTATCAGTATCAGTATCAGTCATGGCCAAGCCTTCCTTTCCCTTCAGTGTATGAATATTGTATTTATGCCGCATATATTATACCAGCAGTTGGATAAAGAGACAAACTATGCTATAATTATCAACATCGTAACTTTAATTATCCACAGAAAAATGTGGATTTGCACAGGCGAAGGCAGGAAAAACAAGGTTATGCACTTTTTTATCCACAATTAGCTGCTGCCTGTGGATAAGTTATGCAGATAATTCACAAGAATAGCATATATTTTTGTGTGTACTGGAGGAATCTTAATGGATGAAAAGAAAGAACTGAGGCGCGGGCTGAAAAACAGGCACCTGCAGATGATGGCGCTGGGCAGTGCTATCGGTACGGGGCTTTTTTACGGCTCCGCGTCAACTATCTCCCTGACTGGCCCATCGGTGATGCTGGCGTACCTGATTGGCGGCGTGGTGATTTACTTTATCATGCGCATGCTGGGAGAGATGGCTGTGGATGAGCCTGTGTCCGGCTCCTTCAGCTACTATGCCACCAAGTATTGGGGCGATTTTCCGGGCTTTTTGTCCGGCTGGAATTATTGGTACTGCTATATTATGGTGAGCATGGCAGAGCTGACGGCTGTGGGGATTTATGTGAATTACTGGCTGCCGGATGTGCCCCAGTGGCTGTCAGCCCTCATCTGCCTGGTGGTGATTACGGCAATCAATTTGTTCAATGTCAAGGCTTATGGCGAGACGGAGTTCTGGATGGCGCTGATCAAGGTGGCGGCTATCCTGAGCATGATAGTTTTTGGCGGCTTTCTGGTGTTCTCCAACCCGGCAGGTTTCCCTGACTGCATGAGCAATCTCTGGGCCCACGGCGGCTATCTGCCTAACGGCGTGTGGGGCCTGATGATGGCATGCGTTGTGGTGATGTTTTCCTTTGGCGGCATTGAGCTGCTGGGGATTACCGCAGGGGAGGCGGAAAATCCTGACAAATCCATTCCCCAGGCCATCAATCAGGTTATCTGGCGTATCCTGATTTTCTATGTGGGCACCATGTTTATTCTCATGTGCCTGTGGCCTTGGAACCAGGTGGGCATGGAGGCAAGCCCTTTTGTGCAGATTTTTGATAATGTGGGGATTCCGGCAGCGGCCCATATCCTCAACCTGGTGGTGCTGTCAGCGGCAATTTCCGTGTACAATTCCGCGATTTACAGCAATTCCCGCATGCTCTACGGACTGGCCGACAAGGGGGATGCCCCGGCGCTTCTCCACAGGCTTTCCAAGCGGGGGGTGCCGGTGGCAGGGACGCTGATTTCCTCCGGCATTACCTTTATTATTGTCATCATGAATTACCTGTTCCCAAGCCAGGTATTTATGTACCTTTTTGCGGTGGTAATCATCTCCGCTGTCATCAACTGGGTTTCCATTACGGTTACCCACATCAAGTTCCGGCAGTATTGCCAGCAGACAGGCCATGCGATACCCCATTTTCACTCCTGGCTTTATCCGTGGCTGAATTATTTCTGCCTGGCTTTTCTGGCAGGGGTAATTTTCATGATGTACCAGATTCCTGACATGCAGATGGCTGTCTGGGCACTGCCTGTATGGCTGCTGGTTCTGTACGTCAGCTATCGGGTGAAGAAAATGAAAAACGGAAAATAGAGAATAAACAATAGAAAATTGTGTATAGCGGCAGGCAATAGTGTATAATATAAGCGGTACAGTCATAGTGGCTGTGCCGCTTATATCGTTCTTGTATGGATGATGAGAAAAATTATTGGAGAGGGTAAAAAATGGCGGAAAAGAAATCTATTTACAATCGCATCAGGGAGGCGATGACGGCGGAGGGGACCATGCCGGAGGGCTTCGTGCTGCGGGAAAGGCTGCAGGACGGGCGGCAGTTTGCTGATGGTGCCATTGATGGCACCATCAGGTATTATATGGGACCTGCCCATAATACGGATATTACCATGCTGGAGCAGGCATTGAAGCTGGCTTCAGCCGGGCGCTTTGAGGACGGGGGAAATGCCCTGATTACTTATTTTGCCCAGGGGATTGTCATGCTGCCTGTCATGGACAAGGTGCAGGAGTGGGCCTGGGGCCATGCCGGGGAGCTGGCACCGGACAGGCTGGGGCAGTTTGCCATGACCTTGCTTTTAAAGAGCCCTGACATAGAGTCTGTGAAGTTTGGCCTGACGCTCTTGGAGGTTCTGGACAGGGAGCCTGACCAGGAGCTGAGGGAGATTTTGCTGACGCTGGCGGCCTGTGAGGAGCTGACGCTTTTTTGCCTGTTTGCCCTGGGCAGCTATGAAGATGCCAACCAGATTTATTTTGCACTGGCCAAGAAACTGAAGGGATGGGGCAGGATTCATGCAGTGAGCATGCTGAAGCCGGAGAATCAGGAAATGTGCGACTGGCTGCTGCAGGAGGGCTGGCGGAATGAAATCATGCCGGAGTATTCGGCGATTACTATCATCAAGAGGACGAAGCTGGCGGATTTGCTGCAATCTGCCGAGGGGACGGCCTGGGCAGGCTGGGCAGGCCGCTTGATTGGCTATGCCCTGCAGGATGAGCCTGTGGCCGGCCTGTCAAAATACAGGCGTGCCGGGGAGCTTTTGCAGGCATATCTGAAGCTGTATGCAGAAGCTGTGAAAGCAGCAGGAGCTTTCGAACCTGTGGAATATGTCAGTAAGGTTCCGATGCAGGGATGTGACGAGGCTGCTGTGACCGGGCCTGAGCTGGTCAGGGCAATCAAGGCTTTCGTAGAGAGCCATGACCTGGCAAATAAGTGGCAGCTGGTGGAGCTGTGCAATAAGATTTTGGCGTAATGTGACATATGCCAATAAAGATGCTGCGGCAGACATCTGCCTGTGAGCCTGCTGATGATGAGCAGGCCGGGGACGGATGCATGCCGCAGCATTTTGCCTTTTATGGGCAGTTATTCTGTGCTTGATGGATAACTGTTTTGTCAGGCGCCGAAAAGCAGTATCACGCCTCCGGCAGTGCTCATGGCCACAATGGAGAATTTGAGGATGGGGCGAGGAGCCAGATGGGTAAGCTTAGCCCCCAGGTAGGCGCCGATGAACTGCCCGGCCAGGGTCTGCAGGAAAATGTTGAAGTCCAGCTGCCCCTGCAGGAGATAGCCGAGACCTCCGGCCACGGAAATGGGCAGGATGACCATCATGCAGGTGCCGATGGCCTGAATCAGCGGCACGCCGAAAATAATCAGCAGGGTAAGCTGGATGAAGGCGGCGGCACCGATGCCGAAGGCACCTGAGATAAAGCCGTTGACGGTTCCTGCTATCATGCCGTAGATGTACAGCTTTTTGCCCTCCAGCAGGTGGTCAGGAAAGTGGAACAGGGAGTTCAGCCAGTCTGACTGATATACCTTCAGGTAGAGCAGTACGGCGGAAAGCAGCATGATGTAGCTGGTCATGTAGCGCACCAGCTCCTCGTCCAGCATCAGGGATACGTTGGCACCGGCAAAGGAGCCCAGCATGCCGCCTACTCCCAGCACTGCTCCTGTCCTGACTACCACCTCTCCCTCCCGGAAATGGCTGTAGGCGCCCGACAGGGTGGTGAATATCATGGAAGCCAGCGCTACTGCCAGGGCGGCGTGCATGGGAACATGGAAGCCCACAACCAGCAGAGCGATGGTCACTCCGGCACCGCCTGCCCCTACAAAGCCTATAATCATGCCCAGAATCAGCATGGCCAGAAAAATCATCAGATATCTTCCTCCCTTTTATTTGTTGTACTGTATGATGCCAGTTCCGCCATTATATCATATTCTGGCGGCAAGGTGAATGTTATATGGTATTTGCGGTTGGTTATTTGCTATTTGTGCAGAAATAATGCTTTTGTTCTTGACAGATGGTATGATTGGTCGTATAATGGGACATGCGCTGGTATAGCACAGTCGGTAGTGCATCGGATTCGTAACGGGAAGGTGTTTGCGAGTCTGGTTGAGTGAAGCGACCGAGTCTTATCAGCGTTTGTGAGTGTTTTTGCCTTGTTTCTATAGTGCCTTAGTTGCAACGCAGTTGCAACGGCTAAATTTTTCAGCATTTGTATTCATGCTGGCATAGCACAGTCGGTAGTGCACCTGATTCGTAATCAGGGGGTCGCCAGTTCGATCCTGGCTGCCAGCTCCATTTAAAAATTTTCCTCTGTCTTGATTGACAGGGGATTTTTTCTTTGGCGGTGAACGACATCGCCTTTTTCTTATGTTTTTATAAATCATCAGCCTACACTCTCCATTCTGCCATTGGTATCACCAGCAGCAATATCCTCCATATCCTGAGTAAACAGGCTGGAGCTTCCTGTAGCCGTAAGGATTGCATCAACGTATGCACGCTTCTTCGCCATCTTCAGGACAGTGTTAATCTGGGAGAAAAAATCTCCACGCAGGAACTTCCGCTCACGGGAATTGGCTGCACCGATACCTTCGGCAATAACATTTCCATCGCCCTTGCAGACCGTAACCTTGATTTCGTATGCCACCAGTCCCTTATCATAATTCTCATAACGGTTTACGACCTCGATACTGGTGCTGTAGCCATAAAATGCGGCCAGTTTCTCAGCTCCAGCCTTCAGCAGACTTGGCTTCTTGCAGCCCTGAATGACGCCATAATCGGAATACGGCTTCAGGATTTTTGCCACAACCGCATCTATGCTTTCGGTCGGTTCCTGCACCTTATGGTCAGTAATTTCTGGAGAAGCCTGCTCGTCCTTTGCTGGCTTTGTAGTACGAGTCTTGCGAGTACGCTTTGGCTTTTCCTCAGCAACTTTCACGGATGCCTGAATGGCAGAATTGTTATCAGAAGCTTCCGCCTTTACATCAGGTTTTGCTGTAGATACAGCTTCCTGAGCAGGTGCAGCATTATTGCCATTATCTGGAACAGCATTATCGGCTGGTATAGGAGCTGTAGCCCCAGTCACTACAGGCATTTTTAATCCGTTTGCCCTCTGTGCGAGAGCTGCTTTGATGTCGTTGATATTCATAATTATTCTTCCTTTCAATAGACAAAATTACTTTGCAAGCTTTTCCTTAATGCTGATGTATGTCTGATAGCCAATGACAATATGGTCGAATACTTCAATCCCCATCAGCCTGCCAAGCTTCATAAAAATTTCCGTTGTTTTTATGTCATCAACGCTTGGAGCAGGATTGCCAGATGGATGATTGTGGCACAGGATTGCCGAAGATGCATTATGCAGGAGAGCAGCCTTGAACAGTTCCCTCGGATTTGCTATGGAGCAATCAATAGTGCCATGTGACAGCTCATGGGCCCCAATTACATGATTTTTCATGTCCAGCAACAGAGCAATCATCGTTTCTTCTGCAAGGTTCTCCATGTCGAATATAGCATTGGCTACCTCTACTGCGTCCTCTGGGCAGGTAATGATATGCGGAGCGTCATATTCTACATCCTTCTCCCTCACCAGCTTGATACGGTTCAATGTTAAGTAATTTTTCATCTTGATAAACTCCTTTCAAAAAAACGGCTCCCAGACCGAAGCCTGAGAGCCGTACAATCTTTTTTTCAGTTACAGGTTTAGCACTCATCATCAGCAAGGCTGATGTCGTAGTCTACAAAATCGCTGGCACCCAATACTATCTCGCCACTGGTGTACAGCCCATCAGCCTTTGCAAGAGCCTCACGCTCACTTCCTGCGGCTACATAGATAACACGGGACATTGTTTCCTTGATTTCGACTTCATAAATCATCTTGATTTCCTCCTAATATGTATCTTACTTGTTGTCGGTATTGTTCTTCGGCTTGTAGACACTAAACCTTCTATAGCTGCTCCTGACAGTGTACTTGGCAACAAGGTCTGGCTGTTCTTTCTTCAATGCTGCCGTATCAAGGCGAGTGCTGACTGCTTCCTTCCAGCTGACGGAGAAACCGTTCCTTGACTTGGCACACTCAGCTTCTCCTAGCATGGATTTGAGCTGGTTCTCCAAAAGGTTCTTCTGCTTCTTAACATCGTCCTCGATAGCCTTGATTGCCATGTAATCATCAAGGAGCTTGTCTGCTTCATCAGGCAGGATTATGCTGGTCTTGTTGCTGGCAGGGTAGAGCTGGTCAAGTGCCTCTGCTGAGTTTTCGTCAACATCAGGCTTTTGGCGTCTCATGACTTTATCCCAGAAAGCAGACTCCAGCATAATGATGGTACTGATGGTTTCCTCATCACGCTCCACAAGTTCATAATGCAGCTCATTCCCTCCAATCAGGTAAACCACATAAGCCCTAGGAAGCTCACAGACAGCAAGGTAATGCTGTATCTGGATATAATATTCAGCAGGAAGACCGTCAGCCCATTCCCCAGCCTTAAAAGCCGAAACCGTTTTGATTTCCACGAGTGACACCGAGCCATCATCTTCACGGATAATGCCATCAATGTCAGCAATCATAAACGGATAATCCTCAGACTGGAAGATGTACGGCATGACCTCGACTACCTTTCCAATCTTGGTGGAAAAAACATCACGGATAACTGACTCCAGAGTTGTTCCCCAAAACATTGCCTCATTGTAGACTGACTGTGTGTCACTGGAAGTCTTCTCCAGCCACAAGCCCAGTGGACTGTTCCAGCGAGAAAAACCGCAAGCTGCTGCTGCATCACTTCCGCCAATTCCCTGCTTACGAAGTGCAAGCCATTCCTCACGGAGCATGCCCTCTGTCTTTGCTAAAATTTTCTTTGACATATCCATTCCTCCT
Organism: Selenomonadaceae bacterium; assembly: GCA_022786545.1. GTDB lineage: Bacteria > Bacillota > Negativicutes > Selenomonadales > Selenomonadaceae > Anaerovibrio. The sequence continues at coordinate 17,464 of JALFXV010000110.1, read as the reverse complement.
TGATAAGATAAACATGTTATTTGTATAAAAGCTCCTGCTGAAGCTGTGGTTCAGACAGCCTCAAGTGCAGGAGCTTTTTGTCTTGGCAGAATACCCTCGGCAGCATCCAGAATGATGTTCACAATCTTCTCCACATCGGACATAATGCTCATAATCATCTTCAGAACACTCTCCGCATTGTCAGTTTTCTTCTTTTTGCCGGCATAACGGGCAATATATTCAAAGCCCTGCTTCTCATATCCCTCTATTCCAGTAATCTGGCACAGCACCATAGCTGCAAACTCGGCTGTAGCCTCCGCAATTTCTCCATCCAGCGTAGTCAAGTTATGGACAAAGTTGTGCTCCACTGCATGGGCAAGCTCATGGAAGTAGACCACAGCGTCCTTACTGTACAGATTGACCTTATTCTCGTTGAGCTTGTATGTCCCCAGGGCAGCTCTGCACATCGGCATGTAGGTAACAGGAATACCAAGATTTTCAGCAGCTTCCCAAAGAGGCGGCAGTTCCTCAGGAGTGTAGTCGACCACTGGGACAGGCTCACCATCGGTATCCTCAATTCTGAATACAGGGATAGGGCGAAAACCAGTAATAAAAATCTTTTCTTCCTCCATGCCAGTATCAGGATTTTTCATCGTTATCTTCTTGGTGCATGGAGCGAGGATATGGATTGCCCTGCTCCCCTGCTTGACAAAGCGATTAACGGAGTTCCACTGCTTAAAGCCTCTGGCATCAGCTGTGCCGTATGCGTACATCAACATCTGATTGCCGATGCTCCACTTGTCAGACGGAATAGCGACCTCGCCCTTTCTCCTGCGGATGATGCTCCACGACACAGCCTCTGGCATTTCGCCCTTCTGATACATCTCAAGCAGTCTATCTACGGCTTCCTGATACAGATTGTCATTGTTCTTTTTCATAAAACTCATCCTTTCTTACTCACTTCAAAATTCTCTTGTTGGCCTCCAAATGATTTGCCACCACTTTGTCCTGAAACTCCATGCTTCCATCCAGACTTGCTGGAAGGTTATAAAGCATTGTGCCAATCAGGATAAGAGCAGCTAACCTGACTAAAATGTCCTTCATAGCCTCACCCCCTTTCATAAACAGACCTAAAAAAAGGCATAAAAAAAACTCCTGCCAATGCAGGAGATGCCAGCGTATATATACTTTTGTTAAGCAAGAGCCTCTAACAAGAACCTACAGATTTTATTGGGTTCCTTGCTTTGTGTGGAAACTTTCGGCATCGAGATGTACAATTTTTCCTTGGCTCTGGTGATGGCAGTGTATAACAACCGCCGTTCCTCGCTTATATCGGCTGTATCTTTATTTGATGGCAAAGCTCCGTCATAGCAGCCACAAATAAAGACATTATCCCATTCCAGCCCCTTTGCTGCATGAATTGACATGACCTGAATAACATCATCAGTATCAGCAGTCCTCTTTTTCATCTCGTCCAGCATACCCCTGATTTCCGAGATATGCTGCAAATACTGCTCCAAGCTGCCATACTCCTGAAGCTCATCAGCAAATGACTCAACAACCATAGTGTTTGCCATACCAAGATACTTCCTCAAGCCAGCATTCAGCAGGGCATGCACTACCTCGGATGGTGATTTGTCTTTAACGGATTTCATGGCATCTACCATGCCGTCAACATAATCCTGATGGAAGAAGGGCAGCTCCATGAGCTTCATCGCATCCAGAAGCGTACAGCCATTATCCCTTGCCAGTTCCTCAATGTGTTTTATTGCATTAGCTTTCATGTACATCACCGACAGGATTGACTTGATAGTGCGAGTATCATTGTTCAAGAGAATTGCGTGGAACAAATTAATTATCGATGAATAAGGATATTGCTGAATGGTCAGTACATCAGAGATGCGTGATGCAAACGGCATCCCCTTCTCCAGCAGAAGCTCAATAACCTTCTTGGCAGCAAAACCAGACCGATACAGCACAGCAATATCCTTGTACTGACTGCCCTGCTGATGCAAATTGCCAATCTGCTCAATGATACCGTTCGCCTCATCTGCCTCGTTATCAGCAATCATGTAAGCAGGACATGAATATCCCTTCTGGCTTTTGGAGCATTTCAGGGCAGGGTAGTCCTCCATTACCTTATTCGCCAGTCCGATGATGCCAGCATTTGAACGGTGATTGATAGTCAGCTCAAACCTTGTGGCAGATTTATCAAAGGAATTGATTACATCTGGGACGCTGCCACGAAAACTGAAAATACTCTGCCGATTATCCCCCAAAAGGCAGATATTCTTGGTACTTCCTTTCAGCATATTGATGATGGCGAGCTGGTTATAGTCCAAATCCTGTGCCTCATCGATTAATATGTACTCCCATGATGAGCACCAGCGTTTCCTAAGAGCCGTATTGGCGGTCAGCAATCTTACAGCAAAAAGCTGCATTGTGTCGAATGTCAGCATCCGATTTTCCGTCAGATACTCAAGATACCGCTCTCTTACTCGGATTGTAGCCTTTTTAGTAATGTTGGGATTGTTGAGGCTGCCAATCACCTCGTCAACTGTGGTGTCAGCCTTGCCGATAAGACGCCTGATGACGCTCTCCGTGATTGCTTGATTGGTTATGACTGTGAAGTTTCCATATCCATTGCCACGCAGGAGATGAAAACAGAGGCTGTGCAGGGTGCTGACCTGTACGCCCTCCAGCGAGCCAGCTCTATCACGAATTTCTATGGCTGCCTTCCTGCTAAACGCAAGGCAAAGTGTCCTCGCACCTGGCTTTACGTTCTGGATTTCAACCAGCTTTGCTACAAGGCAGAGCGTTTTACCCACGCCAGCTCCGCTGTTTACTACAGTCAGGCCATCAATATGAGAGATTGCCAAGTCCTGTTCCTTCGTAAACCGTACTCCGTTAGCAGGAGTATAGCCTGATGATAAATCAGATAGCACTTCTGCCAATGGTGGCTGGGTACGCATAAAATCTGGGTTTTGAACAAAATTTTTCATACAAAATTCCTCCTCAAAATATAAAAAGCCACCAGCATATCACTGATGGCACGGCATACTATACGAGTTTATTCTAAATCCAAATGGGGCGGGGGCTAAAAATTTTACACTAAAAAATATCAAATTTACTATATAGGCAGAGCAATTTTCGTAGTTTTCAAGAGCATATAGAAAAAATTTTTAAAAATTTACCTGAATTTGTGAATAATAATCCTATAAAGCGTAATACAAGGTCAGACGCGAAAAAAATTAAAAGGAGAACTAAATGGAAAAATTAAATCTCTTTTGGCTGCAACATGCCAGAAAAAAACGAAAATTAACTATAAAATTTGTAAGCCGGATTGTAGGAATAACAGCTTCAACGCTTTGTCACTGGGAAACAGGAAAAACACCAATTCCGGCTGAAAAATTGCTGCAACTCTGCCACTTATACGGCTGTTCAGTCAATGACTTAATTAACAAGGAGGCATAAAAATGATAAATTTTGATTTCACCAAAATTCGACAATTCCGCAAGGAAGCTGGTTTACGCCTAAAAGACCTTGCCGAAGCAATAAACATATCTATCAATACTATAAGTCGATGGGAAAATGGTTGTGGAAGTATTTCCGTTGGCAATCTGCTGAATATTTCCAGATTTTTTGGAAAAGACATCAGAACTTTTTTCATTGATAAAGGAGATAAAAATCATGTTTGAATATCGTACTCATAAAATAACTAGTCAAGATAACTTACCAGAATTATGGCGTACCGAAGGGAAAATATATCGCCAAAAACGCGAAGGACTACATATTTCAAGGAAAGAACTATCAAAAGAAATCGGCTGCTCCTCTGTAACAATATATAATTTTGAAAACGGTAAAAGTTCGATGTGGCGCAGTGTAATGAAAAAATCTTATGAAATGGCTTTACAGGTTATCACATCAAGGCGATTAAAACTTTTGCATCCATAACACAAATAGGGCGTGATTAAAAGTCATGCCCTTTAATAATAATATAAGGTACGTGGAGTTTAAGAAAAATTTTATCTTACGAATGCAGTCGTAGCAAGGCTTCGACGATGAGTAAAAAATTTTGTAACTCCAGTGTTACGAAATCTTATGATAAAACATTTAATGAACACAAGGAGATTACTATGATACATACGATGACCATTGGCAAGGACATTTATCCTGATGAGAGTACTATATCCTACATTCTAAAGAAAATGAAGAAACCTCCTCAGTTTCAGTCAATGTATTTTTCAACAGATGAAGCATTTGATCATCTTTATAGAAAATGTACATATTACCCTAACTCGCTTTATTTCGGCATAAACGCAATTCAGCTTATAATGTATGGAATAGAAACTATTGATATGGCAACTGATGAAAAAAACTATACAGTCGCATTTCAACTAAGATTTGTAGTTAATCCGTATCGCCTAATTCATCAAAATGAACCTCCTAGCGTAAATCTTTTTATACCAACCGCTAATAATATTTCCCTTTTGAATGAACAATTTGACCGTTTTATAAAGTGTTTTCTCCCCGTGTTGTATGATGAGTTTACATTTGATAAAATGCTTGCCAAGCGAATAGATTACTCATTCAATTTCAAAATAAGAGAGCCTGATAAACGTTCTGCATTTTATAAGGTTATACACAAAACCAGTATGTATAACAGAACTAAACTATGCAAGTCTGATACACAAAAGCGGTATGAACAATCTGCTGCTGAAAAGAATAAAAGCCGAAAAATCATAATCTACGACAAAGCAGCAGAAATCGCAAATATGAACTATATAAACACAAATCAAAAACGCACTTTGGAAGCATCTGCACGAGAAATCATCAGATTTGAAATTCAGTTCAGTAAGCAGGGAATTAAAAATCTTGTTCAGAAATATGCTCTCAAATCTTCTAATGTGCTAAATTTTCTGGATAAGGATATAGCATACAATGAGCTTATATCAGGATATAAAAATACCATTGGTATTGAAGATTTCTACGATAGAAGTAATATAAAGAGCATACTCAGGAAAAGCTGCACGGACAGTATGTCTGAAAAACTTATAAATATAACAAAGATGATAGCCCAAACAAGGAGTATAGCAGTTGCCAAAGAAAAATACGTTACTGGCTATGCTCTCAAGAATAGTTCCGTTACACTAAAAGGTACAACTCAAACATTTAACAATCATATTAAGAAACTGCGTCAACTTGGTATCAATCCAGTGCCATTAACTGATGGAGATAAGGTCTGTCATGTAAAAAATCCAATTCATCAGTTGGAGGAAATGTACAAAAATCTCATCTAAACCATGTTCCTGTAACAAATTTTATATGATTTCCCGAAAACGAAAAAACGAATTAAAATCTACCATGTAAAGTAATAGATACAATAATCAATATAATGTACTTTCCCACAAAATCGGTATAATTGTTATACAAGCAAGTCGATTAGGTATTATAGAAATATATTTTCTATAGATGTCAGGAAACTTACATATAGTTTTACAAATAAAAAAGCGAGACAGATTTACTGCCTCGCTTATGTGCTTATAAGTTATTCAGACAAGCATTAAGGATTATCTGATATACTGTAATACCTTCTATAGTATTTTTAGAAGCCTTGTTACCATCTTGGCAACCATACCATTCACCATTATTCTTTACAAATTCATAAGATGAATATCCCATATTTTGTCCATCTTGAACACATTTTGCTTTTACTCTTATTATAGTACCGTTATTATTCTGTGATAACGTATCAGTGTCAATATAGTATACTTGCTTTATACCAAATTTGGTTTGTTCTCCTGCATATACATCCACAGCCTCTGCTTGGTTTATATAAGCAACCTGTCCCCCCATAACTAAAGCAGCACCTAACGCTACACCTGCAATGATTTTCTTAAACATGACTTCTCCTCCTCATAATGATATAGTTACATCGTATGATTGCTATATTCTACGAAAAAGTAAAAAATCCTGCTTTTTAGAAAAATTTTTATAAAAAAAGAGGATATTAAAGTTAAATGTCGAATATGTACCATATAATATGGTGTTGTGTGTTGATATGACACTAGAGAATCAATTTTATGCTGTGGAAGGATGAGAATGATATGAGAAAATTGTTTATTAGTCTAAGAATTGTTGTAGTGATAGCATGTTTGTGGTTTGCTGGAATGTTACCTGCTGGGGCTACTGACATTTGGGTTGACCACTGGGCAAGTGAGAATATTGATGTTTATATTATGGATGATACGTTGTCTTATGGTACAACATCAAACAGTAAGCGATTCAAGATATCGACGAAGATGGTTCAAAACGGTCACTTAAAGGAAGTTGTAACATGGAATTTTGGCAAATATGAGAGTGATATGTGGCGTTATCAGACTAACACAATGGATAGAAGTCATGATACGGCAGTATGTCCAAGAAACAGAGTTTTTGAATATGGCATGAATCAGATTGGTTGGTCATATCATATTCGTGACTATTGGTATTATTAATTGATGGAGGAGTTTTTGTGGCAGAAAAAGTAGCACGAAAAACAACTAAGGAAAAATATGCTGAAAAGCAAAAAAAGTTACAGGGGTTATTGGATAAAAGGGAGAAAATAAATAATGATATAAGTATGTGTAGAAAGGAGTTAACAGCATTAGAGAATAAGCTAAATGATGAAAATAGAAGAAAACTTGATGAAATAATGGCAAGTAAAAATAAGTCTTTGGAAGATGTTATAAAAATGATAGAAAATAGTGATTAAGCTATGGTTGCGAAAATAGTTTTTTCCTAAAAAGTGAAAATATATAGAAGTCCGCATTTTTGAAAAAGGAGAGCCTTGCACATCTGATAGGCTCTCCTTTTTCAAGTTTGAATTGCATTATTTACAATATTGCAGTTTTTTTACCAATAGCAACTACTTGCTCAACAGTTAACTTGGCAACCTTGGCGATAATATCAATGTTTATATTTTCTTTCAACATATTCTTTATCATCTCAGTTTTGGTTGCTTCACTTCCAAGTGCTTTGCCACGAGCTTCAACTTTATCTAATACTTCACACATGCTGGCTCCCTCCAATTCATCAGATTGATATTCTGATAATTCATAGTAACGTATGTCATTTGTCAATACTGACATCAGCTTTAACATGCTGTCTGTATGCTGTATCTTCTTATTTGTAGGTATGTAATCATGTCCATTGCTACGCTGGACGAAGTAATCTGCAATAATCTGAAAATCACCTTTGTATTTCTGCACCTGTTCAGGTGTTAGTCGGGGTACATCAATGAGATTGATTTTATAGTCATTGACAAAAGGCTTCATAACATCAGGGACATCAATAACATCATATAGACATAAAGGCTTTTTCCACGGCCTTTCGCCAAAATAAAGAACCAGAGTTATGACAGGATAACGTTTTCCTCGTACCCTGCGCTTTTTTCCAGTTATCTCGTCTAATATAACGTTATCCATGTTCATCTCATCACGATAAGATATGCCGTCATAGCCCAAAACTCGTATTGGCATGTCCCAATCAATAGCAATTTGGTTTTCAAAGCCAATAAGAGCTAGGCGCACGTTGCATTTCATATTCATGCAATATTTTGCTACATCGCGTTCAAGCTCATGAATTATTCCATCATCCGCCTTGTATTGCGAAAATGGCTGGGCATCTACAAGACTGTCGGCTTTTATAATTTCTTTGCCATCAAACAGGCTACCATTTACTATGTCGGCTACGACATCATTGTATGTTTCAAAATTTTTTTGAGTAATGTCTTTTTCACCCATGTGCATAACCACCTAAATAATATTGGATACTTTGTTACCTATGTTAATAGTGTACCTTTATGCGATGCATTTGGCAAGCGTTTTAGTATAGAAAAAGCATCTTGACATTTTGACTTTTTCTATGGTACGATAAAGAGGAAATGTTCCTCATAATTTGACTTGCGTAGGTGAGCTTTGGGGCATGCGTTGTATATATGCATTAATCGCCCTTTGCTTATAAGGGCTCAACTAACGATAAGGAGAGGATTAAATGCAGACAAAAACGCAAGGCATGAGGAATGTTGTCGATATAGCTTCTGTGCGTAAGGCTAACGTGGTGACTTCTGAGGGAGTTTTCTCCGGGGCAGAAATTCTGGCTATGGATTTGCCACCAATTTCGCATATTGTTTCAGATATGCTTACTTCTGGGGTGTATATGCTTTCTGGTTCACCGAAGGTCGGGAAGTCATTCTTGGCACTAGATATGGCTGTCAGCATTAGCACTGGATGTGAGTTTTTGGGACATAGGGTAACGCAAGGTACGGTTCTGTTCTTTGGTTTGGAAGATACGATACAGACAATATCACAAAGGTTGCGAATGCTTTATCTACACGATGGTGAAACGGAATGTTTGCTTGATAATATATTTTTTGAAACATCCGCACCTCGTTTGGAGGATGGTTTTCTGGAACATATTGAGAATTTTAAACGATTGCATCATAACCTGCGAGTGGTTGTTATTGATACTATGCAGATGGTTGTGAAAGTTGCTAAAGATTATCAATTGATGTCAGAACAAATCGGAGAACTAAAGAGGTTCGGTGACGAATACGGAGTTTCGTTCATTTTAGTGCACCACAACCGGAAGGGCAAAAAGACTGGAGACCCATTCGATATGATGCTTGGCAGTGTCGGTACACGAGGAGCTGTTACAGGTTCTATGGTTATGCTAAAGTTGGATTCTGGACTGGTTGAACTTCATATTGAGGGGAAAAATATTCAGTCGGATAAGTTGCTTTTGCGTTGTGATAATGGTAGCAGGCGTTGGCTCGTATGTGATGAGCTGTTTTTAGCGATGCAGAGCATACCACCTGCTGTTCAAATTATAGGGGAGTTCATGTCTGAACGCAAAGCTGGATGGCAAGGTTCTGCGAGAGAACTTATAGCTGAGATACCTAGATTAAAGACATGCGTGCGAGAGAATACTATTACTAAAGTTTTACAAAATAACATTAAAATATTGGAGCTTCGCTATGGTATTAACTTTAAGTGTAGTCGAAATAGAGAAAAACGTTTGTTAGCTTTTACGCTTAACGATACAGATGAGTCTGATTGATACCGTCACGCTGTCACGCTGTCACGCCGTCACGCTATCAAGTTTCAAAGTGCTGTCTATTGTTTGTGACGGCGTGACGGCGTGACGGCAAAAATTCAGTTTTTACCCGAAGGGAAAAGATGCTGCTGGCTTTGAGCTGGCAGCATTTCTTTTTTGAAAAAATAAAAACAAAAATATAATTTTGTTATTGATTTGCATATTTTATTTCTGTATAATGAGTGTCAGGAGGGCAAGTGTATGTTATATGACGAGAATGCTTATGCAAAGATTACCCCAGCAGAAATATTGGAACGACTGGAACATGCAGGTATAAGGGTTACTTCTCAGACACTACGCAATTGGGAGAAGTATGGTTTGATTACTCCTGCTGTGCGTAAGAATAACAAACTTAGAGGCAGGTCTGCTTTTTATTATGAATATGTTCTTGCGGAATGTTATGCAGTTTATCAATTGAGTCATGGTGTAGAGTTTTCTCGTACAATGCCGCCATTGCCTAAGTTTTCGATGGCACACATACAGATTGCCAGACAAATATTTTACGAGCAGTATGCAGGTAGAATAAGAGGCTATCCGCCAGCTCCCAGGCAGTTTGCACCTGAGCTGAATAATAATTTTCCAAATTATGATTTTTCTAGCAGAAAACGGTCATTTTTCATTTCTGAGAATAGAAATGACTATATTGTGACTAGCATGGGGGAGACTATAATGGATTTATTGGCAAATGCATGGATAGTGGTTCTAACTGCTGGGTGCGAAAAGTTTTTGCGAACGTACAAAGAAAGGAGATATTTCTATGACAAGTGATAGTGTTTGTTTGACCATTGGCGATGTTCAGTCCATATTGCAAATAGGCAAAAGCAAAGCATATGAATTGTTTCGTTCACGAGGGTTTCCGTCTTTCAGGGTGCTTCGTAATTGGCGAGTGCGCAAATGCGATTTTGAACAGTGGATTATAAAGCAGAAATATTAGGAGTTTAACATGACAATACGAGAACTATCAGATTATTTGAAATTGCCTACGTCTTCTGTATATATGCTCATCAAAACAGAAGATTTTCGTGGCAAAATTGCTACAAAAGAAGTAGGCAGAAAAAGTTGGTTTATTGATGAGGAGCGGTTAGAACGCTGGGTTGTAAAGCAACAAGCAAAAAAAAGAGGAGTAATCTATGGGTACATGTAGAAAACGTGCGAATGGTGAGGGCTCCCTTACACAACGGTCTGATGGAAAATGGCTTGCTCAAGTTACGATTGGCATTAGACCAGATGGCAAGTTTGAACGTAAAAGTAAAACTTTCCAAAGGAAAAAAGATGCTAATGAATGGATGCTAGGGTTTGCTCATAAAGTAAGTTGCGGTGAAGTGACAGCTGGTAGTTCAATCAGTTTTGCAGAATATGCGGAGCACTGGTTGGAGTACAAAAAGGAGTCAGTCAGTCCTAAAACGTGGATGGGATATGAAGGCGATACAAAAAATCATATTGTTCCATATTTCGGTGATAGAAAAATTGGTATGATTAAGACTATGCATATCAATAAATTTATAGACCATCTTGCCAAAGAAAAAGGATTGTCAGGTAAAACCATATCTGGTATACGAGCGACCTTGCATAATATATTTGTTCTTGCTATTGCGGAAGAAATACTGGTCAGAAATCCAGTGGCATACAGCAAGACTGTCAAAATTAAGAAGCCCAACCGAGGAATTATAGATGATTTTGACAGGAAAAAAATCTTTCTGGCAGCTAAGACTATGCAGAACGATGAGATAGCTAAGGGTGAAACTGCTGGTAGACGATATTTTCTGTATACATTCTTGATTATTGCGTATTATACAGGAATGCGTCCAGAGGAAATATTAGCACTAAAGTGGAGCTACATTGACCTTGAGCACAGCCTGATTTATGTTAGGGAAGCTGTGGTGGAAGCTCCTGACCTTGCAGGTGATGGCAAAATAAGATCTATAGCAGGATTGCCAAAGACTGAGTGTTCAATAAGGGATATAACTATTCCTAGGGAGCTTGCACAGCATCTTAGGCGATTAAAGGCAAGGACGAAGAATAATTTGGTTATTTATAATCGTAATCAAACTTATCTGACTAACAATAATATTAGCTATGTTTGGAGAGAAGTTCTATCTGATTTGGGCATGAAGGGAAAATATAAATTGTACGAATTTCGGCATACTCATGCTACAATCCTAGCGCAAAACAATATTCCCTTGACGGATATTCAGTATCGGCTTGGTCATACCGATATTAGAACTACAGCAAACATATACACACATTCTAACATAGAAGCTGGAAGAAGAATTACAGCTTTGTTTGATAACTCGCAGAATAGTATGTAAAATATTGGTTGCAACAGTTGCAACGCATATGCAAGAAAAGTAACAATAATTAGCAAAAAAGAATAATTATGAATACAAAGAAGCTTGACTTTTAAAATATAGAAATAAGCAGAATAGATTAAATAAAATTGGTAATGTAGTTAGAAAAATTCGTAAGATATATTAAAGAAATCTTCGTTGATATATGCGTTTAAATGTAGTGCATTCGTAACCCGAAGGTCGCCAGTTCGATTCTGGCTACCAGCTCCATTTGCATAGTACTCCTGCCCGGATGGCAGGAGCGGTTTTAGGCGGTGTGAAGCACCGCCTTTTTTGCTGCAAAAAAGGCCCTGCCGCGGCTCAGGCGGCAGGGCCTCTGCATAAAGGATACCGGCATCAGCGCGGTATCAGCGGTTCATATTGGCCAGCAGGGTTTCCTTCAGGCGGTTTTCAATCTGCAAAAGCTCCTGCTCGGCAGACTGGCGTGCCTGACGGCCCTCCTGCTGGATTTTGAGGGTTTCCTCGATGGTGGTTACCAGGTCGTCATTGACTTTCTTCACGGTCTCAATGTCCACGATGCTGCGGTTGTTTTCCTTGGCGGTTTCGATGGAATTGATTTTCAGCATTTCGGCGTTGCGCCTCAGCAGCTCATTGGTGGTGTCGGAGATTGCCTGCTGCATTCTCAGCACATTCTGCTGGCGGGTCAGCCCCAGGGCGATGACAATCTGGTTTTTCCAGAGAGGGATGGCATTGTAGATGGCACTCTGCACCCTTTCCACCAGAATCTTGTCATTGTTCTGGATGAGCCTCAGCTGGGGGGCGGTCTGGATGGCGATGGTCTTGCTGATTTTCAGGTCATGCACCTTCTTTTCAAAGCGGTCCACGTTGCTCTCGAAGTCGCTGACTACCTGCCCAGCCATAGGGTCGGCAGAAGCGGCGGCATCTGCCCTGAGCTTAGGCAGGACCGTGGTGCGCATTTCCTGCAGCTTTTCCTCGCCGGCGCGGATGTAGAGTTCCAGATGCTTGAAGTATTCCAGATTTTTCTGATAGAGAGCGTCAAAGAGCATGATGTCCTTCATCATGGTGGTCTTTGATTTCTCCAGCTCTGACTGTATCTTGTCTACCTTGGTGGAAAGCTTCTCGTAGGAGGCCAGCATGGTTTCCCCCTTGCTGACCAGGGAGCCGATGATGGGCAGCTTTTTTACGAAGCTGTCGGATTCCTTGCGGTTGAACTCGTTGATTTTGCCGGACAGGTCGGTGAGCAGGGCCCCCACTTCGCCGCTGTCCTTGGTGCGTACCTGCGACAGCAGGCTGTCGGAAAAATCCGCCATGTTCTTCTGGGCGCCGGAGCCGAACTGCAGGGCATAGCCGGAGTTCATCAGGTCAATTTTGGACTTTATTTCCTCTACCTGCTTGCGCTCGGCTGGCGTCAGGGCTTCTGTCTGCTTTGTTACCTGCATGATTTCCTGCTGCTGGTCGATGACTGCTACAGGGGCAGCAGCCGCTGTGTTTTCCTGGGCTTTTGCTTTCAGCAAATCTTCAAGGCTAATTTCTGGCATATTGTTCATCCTTTCCTGTTGATGCTGCCTGCCTGGCCCTGCTGGGCCGGGCGGCAGCAGATATCTTTGTTGGGAAAAAGTTTTCGTAAAAGTTTTTTTAGGGGCTTCTTGCCGATGCTCATGCCGATGGCGGCAAGAATCGCAGCCCAGATGAAATGGCCGTGCAGCAGCTTCTCAGCTGCCTGCTGGACGAACCAGCCTCAGATGGCGAGGGGGATGAGGTCTGAGGGCTTGAAGGAGGGCAGGGCTGGCTTATTTTTGGAAGCGTCCTCTTGGACGGCGGTGGCTTTTTTGCCTGTCTCTACAGGGATAGTCATCGGCAGGCTCGCCGATGTCGAAGGGGTGGTCGATGCTGAAAGGGTTGTCCTTGAGCATGATGTCCGGCAGCTCCATGCCGGACGGCGTGGAGGAAGGCGTGGAAGATGACGGCTGAGGGGCGGCTTCAGGGCTTTTAGCTTCCCTGTGGGCCTGGGAGGTGTTCTGGATGCCGGCATCGGACATAATCTGCTCCGCCACCTTCAGCTCGGATTCCACCTCCAGCATTTTGTCGGTCAGCATGCGGCTGAACTGGGCCTCGTATGCCTCGTCAAAGGACTCCAGGGTGCGCTTGGTCTTGATTTTGATGGCATTGACCTCCGGCGTGCCCAGTTCCATCTGCTCAAATTCCAGGAACTGTTTCGACAGGGACAGGGCCCTGTCCTGATAGTAGTTGATAAACTGGTCCGCGATGGAAATTTTGTCGGGATGTTCCTTCATGTAGTTAATCATCCGCAGGGCGATGCCCTGCATTTTTTTCAGCTGCTCTGCCAGCTCCTGGTCCTGCAGCTGGCGGATGATGCCGTTCAGGGCGTTGAAGTCGCTGACCGCCTTCTGGTAGCTGTCCTGGGCAAAATCCGTGACGGGCTGTGCCGTGCCGCTTTCCAGGGACGTATTTTTGATGTTTTGCAGCTGCTTCTTTTCAGCCTGCTTTTCCTTGTAGCCGGGATACCAGAGGCTGCGGGTGCCGATGGCTGTCATGGCAAAGCCCAGCAAGAGGACGATGCCGCCGCCTATCAGCTGGCCGGAGAGAAAGCCGCCCAGGCTCAGCAGCATGGTGAAGGCACCGGTGATGGTCAGGGCGGTATGGGCCACAACGGATAGTATTTTTTTGCATAAGTTTTGTAAGAAATCCATAATATTACGCTCCATTTAGTTGTATTCATTGTCTGTCTGAACTTGCCAGCAGAGGTTCAGACAGAGTTTTTGAAAGAAATTTGTTCTATGGTATATTTTAATATTAAATGTGCAAATAGGCAATATTTTAATTTGTCAGATAATGTCGGAATTGGTTTTTTCCAAAGGAAGCTGGCTGCCGTATTGACAATTTGATACTTTGGTACTATAGTAATAACGATAATTGTTTTCAAAAAGATGGTTTTATACTATGGCTACAGTAAAATGAGGTTGTTATGAAAAAGGAAAAATTCATCATCAGCGGCATGACCTGCTCCGCCTGTTCTGCCAGGGTGCAGAAGGCGGTGGACGGACTGCCGGGGTGTCAAAATGCCGTAGTCAATCTTCTGACCGGCAGCATGCAGATAGAATATGATGAAAGGCAGCTGACTGCCCGGGAGATTGCGGCAGCGGTGGAAAAGGCAGGCTACGGTGCTGCCCTGGCAGCTGCCGGGGCAGGTGCTGGCAGGGGAAAGGACGGCAATGACGGGGCTGAGCCGGGAAATGCTTCGGTAGGCAATATAGGGAATGTCCTGGGCAGGGAAGCGGCAGGGCTGAAAAGGCGTCTTGCCTGGTCGGCTGTTTTTCTGGTGCCGCTGATGTACATAGCCATGCATCATATGCTGGCGGAGTGGTTCGGCCTCGTGCCCTGGGATGGCTTCAAGGCGGTTTTTCATGGCAGGGAGAACGCTGTGACCTCGGCATTTGCCCAGCTGCTTTTGACGTTGCCGATTTTGCTTTTGAACCGCAGGTATTTTATCAACGGCTTTCGTAACCTTTTCAGGGGCTCCCCCAATATGGACAGCCTGGTGGGCATAGGTGCTGCTGCATCAGCGGTTTTTGGCGTGTTTGCCATTTTCCGCATGAGCTGGGGCATGGGGCACGGTGACTGGGAGCTGGTGGAGGCCTATAGCGAGAGCCTGTATTTTGAGTCAGCTGGCATGATTGTGACGCTGATCACCATGGGCAAGTACCTGGAAGCCCGTGCCAAGAGCAGTACGGGGGAAGCCCTGCAAAGGCTGATGGGGCTGGTGCCCCGGACTGCTATTGTGCTGCGCGGAGGCAGCGAGGTGGAGGTTGCCGCTGATGAGCTGGTGCCCGGGGATGAGGTGATTGTCAGGCCGGGGGGCAGTATTGCCGCTGATGGTGTCGTGCTGGAGGGCAGTGCCAGCCTGGACGAGTCGGCGATTACCGGTGAGTCCCTGCCCGTGCAGAAAAAGGCAGGGGACAAGGTGATTTCTGCCTCTATCAATCTGGACGGCTACATCCGCTTCCGGGCGGAGAAGGTGGGTGCGGATTCTGCCATCAGCCAGATTATACGGCTGGTGGATGAGGCAGGTGCCACCAAGGCGCCTATTGCCAAGCTGGCAGACAGGATTTCCGGCGTTTTTGTGCCGATTGTCATCGGGATTGCCCTTGTGACCGGCATTGCCTGGCTGATGCTGGGCTACGGCGTGGAATTTGCCTTTTCAGCGGCGATTTCCGTGCTGGTGATTTCCTGTCCTTGTGCGCTGGGGCTGGCAACACCGGTAGCGATTATGACGGGTACCGGCAAGGGGGCTGAGCGGGGTATTTTGATTAAGTCAGGGGAAATCCTTGAACGCGCCAGGGGTATTGACACCGTAATGCTGGACAAGACCGGCACTATAACGGATGGCAGTCCCAGGGTGACGGATGTGCTGTGCCTGGGGGCTGATTTTCAGGAGCTTTTGCAGAAGGCTGCTTCCGTGGAACGTTCCAGCCAGCACCCCCTTGGGCAGGCGATAGTTTCCTTGGCCGGGGAAAAGGAAATCGAGCTGCTGCCTTTTGAGGATTTTGCCAATGAGCCGGGCATGGGGATTTCCGGCCTGCTGGCAGATGAGCGCGTTTTTGTGGGCAATAGTGAGTACATGGAGAGCCGGGGCTTTGATGTGTCCGGGTACAGGTGCCGTATGGACGAGCTGTCTAATGAGGGTAAGACTGTGCTGCTGGCGGCAGGCGGAGGCCGCCTGCTGGGGCTTTTTGCTGTGGCTGACAGGGAGAAGGCGTCCAGCCGCCAGGCAGTGGAGCTGTTGAAAAATTCCGGCATAGATGTTATGATGCTTACCGGTGACAACCGGCTGACGGCGGAGGCAGTAGCCCGGCGGGCAGGCATAGGCAGGGTATTTGCCGGTGTCCTGCCTCAGGACAAGGAGAGGCTTGTCCGGGAGCAGCAGGCAGCGGGGCGCGTGGTGGCTATGGCAGGTGACGGCATCAATGATGCACCGGCGCTGGTGCGTGCCGATGTGGGGATTGCCGTGGGTGCAGGCACTGATGTGGCTATGGAAAGCGCGGATGTGGTGCTGGTGGGCAATGATTTGCGGCAGATTGCCGAGATGATTGCCCTGAGCCGGGCGGTGATCCGGAATATCAAGGAAAATCTGTTTTGGGCATTTTTCTACAATGTTATCGGTATTCCCCTGGCGGCAGGCGTATTTTATCCCGCTTTCGGGCTGAAGCTGTCACCGATGCTGGGGGCGGCAGCCATGAGCATGAGCAGCCTCTGCGTGGTGCTGAATGCCCTGCGGCTGAAGAGATTCCGCTTCTCTGCCAGGGAAGCTCTGCCCGGGAAGGTGCCTGGTCAGGAAGCCGCTGTGCAGGATGCTCAGGATGTTGATGAAGGAAAACTGCATGGCGGGCCGCTGAATGAGGTTCAAATTGTTTCTTTAGTTGCCTGCAGGGCAGATGAGGATAAACTTGTTTATGAAGATTATGAAGATGAAAATCAGAAGGAGGATGGCAAGATGAAAGCTGAATTGAAAATCGAGGGCATGATGTGCCCGCATTGCCAGAAGCATGTGCATGATGCACTGAGCAAAATGGATGGCGTTGTTTCGGTGGAGGTAGATTTGGAGAAGAAGACTGCCCTGGTGGAGTCGGCCAGGGAAATTCCTGTGGCTGAATTCAGGGCTGTGATTGAGGGAGCTGGCTATGAGCTGGTGTGACGGATTGGTTTCGGACAGCCGCTAAAAAAGCCATAGTCGAAGGGGCTGCTGTAGTGCGCTACAGCGGCTCTTTTTGCTTTTTAAAAAGTTTTTTAAAAAAATTTTAAAAAGGTGTTGACAGGTAGAGGGGAAAGTAGTATTATATTCCTTGTCAGTCACGCAGAGCGCGGCTGAAGCAAAAGAAAAGATGCGGAAATAGCTCAGTTGGTAGAGCATCACCTTGCCAAGGTGGGGGTCGCGAGTTCGAGTCTCGTTTTCCGCTCCATATCATGCGGAAATAGCTCAGTTGGTAGAGCATCACCTTGCCAAGGTGGGGGTCGCGAGTTCG